>JBEKNU010000352.1:0-7290 GCA_049522495.1 Terriglobia bacterium | reverse complement strand
CTCAACCCGGTGAGGGCCGGTTTGGTCAGCCGCCCGGAAGATTGGCGATGGTCAAGTTACAACGAATACGCCGGCATGAGCGGCGAGGAACAAATCGAACGCTGCGGTTTGATCGTCGACCGATTGAGAATGCCCTCCGATCCGCGCACACGAATTTGATCATGCCATCACGGGCAGGAAAAGACGCGGACCACAAAAGCGGTGGTCCGCGCTACGCCTACCCCCTCGGAAACAATCCACATGGCCGATAAACGGCCAAACCGTGCTCTTGGGTCGCCGCCAAACTGTCGGGTACTGAAACAGTACCTTCGGCGTGGCTCCGCTCTTCTTGCCGCGGCCGGCGCCATTGTTCTCAATTGCCGACGGTTCCGAAACGTCGCGGCTAAACTCTTTGCCTAATTTTCCCGCGTCATTCGCGTAGGCACCGGGACACGGGATACGGGACACGGGACACGATTCTCCCCGCCCGCGTGAGACGGACACATACGCCAACCTTGAATTAACAAGCTCGTTGTGGGCCTGTTCGGTGTCCACGTGCGCCAGCACCCGGTCGGCGGTGGCTCCCTGGCTGCTATGACTGGCGACGGTGCAGATTGTCCTTACCGACCGTCTGCCGGAGCCGCATCCGGAGGACGTCCCTCCCTTAAGCGAAGCCTTGCGGGAAGCGGCCGACCATCGCCCGGAGATCGAGCAGGCGGAACTGAACTTGGCAACCAGGAAGCCACGATCCGGGCAAACCGCAACCGCTTGCTGCCCGCGCTCGACGCTTATGTTTCATACACCCGTCGGGGCTGGGAGGCGCTCTCCGCCCCACGATCTTAAATATCCTCGACAATAATTACCCCAATCTCTCCTACGGCGTGTCGCTCAACTTGCCGATTCGTAATCGTACCGCCCAGGCCGACGCCGCGCGCTCTCTGCTGGAACAGCGGCAGATGCAAATGAAGCTTCAGAACGCCAAGAACCAAGCCGTGTGGGACGTCAGCAAAGCGGTGAGCGGGATGGAGCAAGCCAAAAGCCAGCTCGATGCGGCGCTGGAGCTGGCGGCGCTGTCGCGCCAGGTGCTCGACATGCAACAGCAGAAGTTCACCCTGGCTGTGGCCACAATGGAAGAGGTCATCACTGCCCAGGGCAACTTGGCCACCGCCGAGGGCAATGTGGTAAAGGCCCGCGCCAATTATGCCAAGGCGTTGGTTCAGTATGAACAAGCCACGGGAACCCTGCTCGAAAGGAACAACATCGAGCTCGACGAAGCCGTGCAAGGGGAGGTCCACCGCGTGCCTAACATTCCCGGGTCGCCGAGGCAGTCAGACTATCAGGGCAGCCGGGCAAGTCAGACAAATAGTATCTGCTTGCGGGCGGCATTCAGGCTTAAGATTTCCGGGGTGGAGCGACAAATTGTCCTTAACCTGGCTCGGAGATTGACAGGCAACTGCGGGCATTCGCGGACTATCCACAATGCTCCCGGGCGCGGGACCTTCCCGGCCCTCTTCGATAACACCTTCGGTTGGTGGCGAGCGAAAGGACGGTTAAAGGATCCCAATTCGGCTCTCGGCATCAGCCCCTAAGAAGCCCATCAAATCCACTGAATTTTGGTACACGGTAAAATCCTGCATCAAGGCTTGGCGAAGACCGCCGCTCGGGCGAAGTTGTGATAAGGTAGGCCCATCATGAACAGGCAAATTTCACGTCGTTCTTTTCTGGGTTCCTTGGCGGCGATGCCGCTCGCGGCTGTGGGGACAAACTCCAAACAAATTCCCTTGGGACTGGAACTCTACTCGGTCCGCAACGAGATGAAAAAAGACCTGATGGGAACCGTTCGGGGCGTGGCGAAGATGGGTTACCAGTGCGTCGAGTTCTACGCACCTTACTACGACTGGACAACCGAATATGCCCGGCAGGTGCGCGCGGAACTGGATGAACTCGGCATCGCTTGCTATTCGACTCACAACGGATTGAAATCATTCACTCCGGATGGGATGGACAAAGCAATTGAGTTGAATAAAATTCTCGGGACTCGCTACATCGTGTTGGCGCATCCCGGCACGGTGAGCGGCTTGGATGGCTGGAAGAGCGTGGCGGAAACCCTGAACAAGGCCAACGATACCTTGAAAGGACAGGGTCTGCACGCGGGCTACCACAACCACGATGCCGAGTGGAAACCAGTCGATGGACAAAAGCCCATGGAGCTGCTGGCCGCGGCCCTGGACAAAGGCGTTATGCTGCAACTGGATGTGGGGACTTGTTTGGCCACCGGCAGTGATCCCGTTGCCTGGATTAAACAGAACCCTGGCCGCATCCGCTCGATGCACGTGAAGGATTGGTCACCCCAAAAGGAATACAAGGTCCTGACCGGAGAAGGAATTGCCCCTTGGAAGAAGATTTTCGCTGCCGCCGAAAAGACCGGGGGAATCGAGTACTACTTGATTGAGCAGGAAGGCAGCGATTATTCGGAAATGGAGACCGTGCAGCGGTGTCTCGCGGCATTTCGTAAATTGCATGGGTAATAAGACCAGGCCAAGGGCTTCACCCGGTATCAGGGGGGCACAACCGCCCATACGCCAACATTAAGGGAGGTTAATATGGAACTTTCAGAAAAGAAATGGCGACGGCCCGAAGGCCGTCTGCTGCTCCGGGCGCTTCTAGTCCTTTCTATACTCTTGCTCGGCGGACTTCCGGTTGCGGCACAGACGGACGTGACGGGTTTGTGGGCACTTAACGTTCCCACCGGAGACGGCAACCTCATGAAGACGTTCTTCGACTTTAAGCAATCCGGCGAACAGGTAACTGGGGATGCGTGGATTCGCAACAGAAAGTTAGCAATCAGCGACGGCAGCCTTAAGGGGGGCAAATTGCATTTTGCGGTATCGCTCTCGCCACAGCACCCCGAGCGGACTGTCGTTTATGACGGCGCTCTCGACGGAGACAAGCTGAGGCTGACCGTCCGGTTCCCCAATCGCCCCACGGTGGTGGCGAGCGGTGAGCGCACCACGCAGGAGGCCATGGCTCCCCCGCCCCGCCTACCCTTTCCGGAACTGCACGACGTGGCCGATAACGGCTTGGCCCTTACGCCTCCCATGGGCTGGAACAGTTGGAACAAATTCGCCGGCCGGGTGGATGACGTTACCGTACGCACCATGGCGGATGCCATGGTGGCCAGCGGTATGAAAGACGTGGGATACACTTACATCAATATCGACGACACCTGGGAAGGTCCACGCGATGCGCAAGGAAACATCACTGGCAATCTGAAATTCCCCAACATGAAAGGGCTGGCCGATTACGTCCACTCCAAAGGGTTGAAGATTGGTCTCTACTCCTCACCCGGCCCGCAGACGTGTGCTGGTTATGAAGGCAGCTACGGGCATGAGGCGCAGGACGCAAAGACCTATGCTTCCTGGGGTTTTGATTACCTCAAGTACGACTGGTGCAGCGCCGGCAACATTTACAAAGACCCCGATATGCAAGCCGTCTACCAGAAAATGGGCGAGGCCTTGCTCGCCAGCGGGCGCCCCATGGTTTTCAGCCTGTGCCAGTATGGGCATGACGACGTCTGGAAGTGGGGAGCCAAAGTGGGCGGCAATCTTTGGCGCACCACCGGGGACATTAACGATCACTGGCAAAGGATGGACGAAATCGGCTTCAGTCAGTTCGACATTGCTTCCTATACGCGGGCCGGCCACTGGAACGACCCCGACATGCTGGAGATCGGCAACGGGGGAATGACCGCCGACGAATATCGCACCCACATGAGCCTGTGGTCGCTGCTGGCCGCGCCGCTGCTGGCGGGCAACGATCTGCGCACCATGACCGACGAAACCAAGTCGATTCTGATGAACACGGAAGTGATCGCCATCGACCAGGACCCTGAAGCTCACCCCGTGAAGAAAATTTCCGAGCAGGGCTCCTTGGTAGTTGCGGCACGGCTCCTTATGCACCAAACCTGGGCCGTCGGACTTTTCAATCGAGGAGATGCGGCGGCAAAGGTGAGCGTCACCTGGAAGGAGCTCGGCTTGCATGGCAAGCTTGACGTCCGCGACCTCTGGGCGCACAAGGATCTGGGCAAAGTCGCGGATCAGTTTTCCGCCGAAGTGCCGTCACATGGAGTGGTGTTGATTACTGTGAAGCACTGAGAGCGGTGGTCAGTGGCTAGTGGTTAGTGGTTGCGGTTAGCCCCGATTTCCCATAGGTTGCGGATGCGAAGCTCTGAAGTGATGTCCCAGCATGAGTTCTAAGCCTCAAAGGCCACTGGAAGAGCGGGTCGCAGAAGCGGCGAATGCGGCGCTCTCCGATCAGGGGTACGTGAGCCCCATTGACGTTTTCATGAGAATGGGGCTTTTAGCTCCCTCGCATGTCGAGAGTTGGCGCAGGGGCCGCTTGCCGCTGTTGGAGGCGGCGATTCAAGGCAACTTAAGTAAAATTTCGGACATTATGGCACTTTTCCGGAAGTGGGCGCGCGACCGCAACCTGAAACCCAGCGAGACCGCCTACTTGGCGCGGACCACCGGCCCCCGCCGCAATTTGCAATTCAGCAAGAGCGGCGACCCCGGCATCGAGCTCGCCTATCGGACGCATTACGTTTCACCTGAGCTTTCCGAAAGGAAGCAGGAGAAACTGCGTGAGAAACTGAGCAAGGCGCCGGAACTAGTGGTATTCGATATTTATAAGGAGTCGAAGTGCTCAGAGTGTGAGGCGGAACTGGATAAAGGAAGCTTCCTTATCATGGAGGCTGATCGGCCTCTTTGCCTGAAATGCGCAGACCTGGATCACCTGCTTTACTTGCCCAGCGGCGACGCCACGCTGACCCGCCGCGCGCGCAAATACAGCAAGCTCAGCGCCGTCGTGGTGCGATTCAGCCGGGCCCGCGGCCGGTATGAGCGGCAAGGGGCTTTGGTTGAAGAGGATGCTCTGCGAAAAGCTGAGGAAGAATGTCTCACGGACGCAGAAGTGCGCGCCCGGCGGCGCGAGCGCGGCGCCGTGCGGCGAATCGACGAAGACGAGAAGGTCGCCACATCCTTGGCCGCGAAGATTCTCGATTTGTTTCCGAGGTGCCCCCCTGAGGAAGCTCGCACCATTGCCGAGCACGCCGCGTAGCGAGGCAGCGGACGAGTGGGCCGCACCGCCGCCGGCCGCCGCTTGGAAGAGGAGAGCGTCCGTCTGGCCGTAATCGCCCGGATCCGCCATCGCCATACCCGCTACGACGAAATCCTCATGGAAAGCGCCGACCGCCCGTGGGCACGTGCCCAAGTGCGGGGCGAGATTGACGAAATCCTCCGCGCCTGGGCCCCCCCTGAACCGGGAGAAATCTAACCTCTTCAATCCTGGGGTGGGTTAGGGACCGGGTCCGGTGTCGGAATGGAATTGGCAGGAGGTTCAGGGAATGAATCGAACCATCGCGATTTTGTTTGCTCTCATCACAGTGAGCGCTTGTCTTGCGGAGGGCCCGCCCCCGCTGCTCTTGCAGCACCCCACCCTCAGCGCCACACAGATTGCCTTCGTCTATGCGGGCGAATTGTGGATCGTCCCGCGCGAGGGCGGGGTGGCCACGCGCCTGACGAGTGGAATCGGGACCGTGTCGCGGCCGGTCTTCTCGCCCGATGGCAACGAAATCGCCTTTACGGGTGATTACAACGGAAACGCCGACGTTTACATCATTCCTGCCAAAGGCGGCGAGCCGCGGCGCATCACTTATCACCCCTCGCCGGACTCGGTGGTGGGGTGGACGCGCGACGGAAAGCAGGTGCTGTTTGCTTCGCCACGCAACAGTCACGACACCTTCAGCCGCCTTTTCACGATTTCGCGTGATGGCGGGTTCCCCACCGAATTGCCGCTGCCCATCGCCGCCGAGGGTTCTTACTCGCCGGATGGAGGCCAGCTCGCCTACGTGCCGCTCGATCACGCGTTTGAAATCTGGAAGCGCTACCGCGGCGGGCGCACTTCTCCCATTTGGATCGCGCAGTTGCGGGATTCCAGCGTCACCAAAATCCCACGCGACAATTCCAACGACTTCAATCCCATCTGGGTGGATCACCGCATCTTCTTCCTGTCGGACCGTCAGGGCCCCATCACCCTGTTTAGTTACGATACGCGCTCCAAGAGCGTCGCGGAGGCGCTGAAGAACGATGGATTCGATTTCAAGTATGCCAGCGCGGGGCCCGGGGCGATTGTCGTCGAGCAGTTCGGGGCGCTCTATCTTTATGACCTGAAATCCGGCAAAGCACGCAAGCTCGATATTCGTGTGGAGGCGGACCTGCCGGAGATGCGGCCGCACTTTCTCAATGTCGCCGGCAGAATCGTCCACGCCGACCTTTCACCTACCGGGAAACGAGCAGTGTTTGAAGCCCGCGGCGAGATTCTTACGGTGCCTGCGGAAAAAGGCGATATCCGCAACATCACGAATACGCCGGGCGCTGACGAGCGCAGTCCGGCGTGGTCGCCGGATGGAGACCGCATCGCCTATTTCTCCGATGAATCGGGTGAGTACGCCCTGTACATCAAGAATCAGAACGGGCTGGGTGAAGCGGAGAAGATCGATCTGGGGAGTCCCGGGTCGTTTTTCTTCATCCCCTTCTGGTCGCCGGACGGCAAGAAGATCGCCTATGCCGATAAGCGCCTGAACCTCTGGTACGTCGATCTCGAGAAGAAGAAACCCGTGAAGGTGTTTCGCGACCGCTTTGCCGAGTCGGAGTTTTCCTCCCGGGCGGCGTGGTCACCCGACAGCAAGTGGCTGGCGTACACGCAGCAGGAGTTGAGCCACATGCGCTCGGTGTTCCTGTATTCGCTCGAGACGGGTGAAAGCCACCGCGTTACGGACGGCATGAGCGATTCGTTTTCGCCGGTCTTCGACAAGAGCGGGAAGTATCTTTATCTGCTGGCCAGCACCGATGACGGCCCCACGCTCGATGGTTCGATGATGGGCATGAACCGGCCCGTGTCCAGCAGTGTTTACATCACCGTTTTGCGCAAGGACCTGCCCTCACCCCTCGCCCCGGAGAGTGATGAGGAGCAGGCAGCGAAACCCGAGTCTTCCAAGGGCGAGGGCACAGGAAAAGCCAACCCGCCCCCCGTGGTGAAAGTCGACTTCGAAAAGATTGGGCAGCGAATTCTGGCGTTGCCGATTCCGGCCAGGCATTATTTGCAGTTGCAGGCCGGTAAGGAAGGCATGCTTTTTATCGAGGAAGGGTCTCGATTTGAGCAGAGAGGTCCGGGCGGGATTACGGCGTATCGGTTCGATTTGAAAACGCGAAAAACCGACAAGTTGCAGGAGAACCTCTCGGCATTCGTTGTATC
>JBEKNU010000351.1:0-7385 GCA_049522495.1 Terriglobia bacterium | reverse complement strand
CCATCATGGAGACCAAAGAGCACTGCCTGTCCCGCAACGAAATGCCGGGCCAGGTGGATTTGCTGATCGTGCTGGGTGGAGACGGCACCTTGCTGGCCACGGCGCGCGCCCTGAATCGCAAACCGGTTCCCATTCTGGCCGTGAACCTGGGCGGACTCGGATTCCTGACCGAAATCACCTGCGAAGAACTTTATCCCACCCTGGAAATGGTGGTGGCCGGCACCCACCAGACCGATCACCGCGTGCAGATTGAAGGCGAACTGATTCGGGCCGATGAAATCCTCACCTCGTTCTTAGCCTTGAACGACGTAGTGTTGAACAAAGGGGCCATCGCGCGAATTTTCGACTTTGAACTGCGGGTGAACGGCGAGCTGGTTTCAACCTACAAGTCGGACGGCCTGATCGTATCCACGCCTACGGGGTCCACGGCTTATTCGCTGGCGGCAGGAGGCCCCATCGTTACGCCTTCCGTCGAAGCATTCGTGGTTACTCCCATTTGCGCGCACACCCTCACCCATCGGCCGCTGGTGCTTCCCAACACCGTCAAGATTGAGGTGACGGTAAAGAGTCTGCGCGAGGCCGCCTACCTGACCGTCGACGGCCAAGTCGGCATCGCCGCGCACAGCGAAGACGTGGTGCGAATGCGCAAGGCCGATTCCATCGTGGAATTGGTCCGGCCGCCGGCCACACCGTACTTTGAGATCCTTCAGAAAAAATTGAAGTGGGGGGAGCGGTAGAAAGATAGTAGGCAGAAGGCAGTAAGCAGTCGGCAGCGTTCCCCAACCCTCGCCAAGTAGGACGCTATAAGCATTCAATCGTCGAAGATGCCAGACGGGGGATGAAGGCGCGGCGCGGACCCCGCGACTTTTGGCCCTTGCACCCGCTTGTGAGGGCGCGTAGATTATCGCCATGTCGCGTCTGTGCCGGCCGTCTCCGTACGACCGATTTATCTTTGCGACGGTGAGAAGGTCGAACACATCCATTGATGAACTCGGGAGGAGAATGTTATGACAAGAGATGACGTGTCAGGAATCAGCCGGCGGAAATTTCTTACCGCCGTTTCCGCGGCCGCATCAACTCCCCTTTTCGCGGCAGGGGCGACTGCCGAACTTGCCGTCGACGGCGGAACGCCCATACGCTCAACGCCCCTGAAAACGGATTTCGAGGGGGCCAATTTCATGGGCGCGGAGGAAAAGAAGGAAGTGGATGAAGCGGTTGCGACACGCAGTTTGTTTCGCTTTTACGGGTTCACCCCGCCGCAAAAGGTCCGGACCTTCGAAGAGGAATTCCGAAAGCTCATGGGCGTGAAGTACGCGCTGGGAGTAACTTCCGGAACCGCCGCGCTGCACGTGGCCATCAACGCACTGGGCGTGGGACCGGGTGACGAGGTCATCCTTCCCGCCGAAACCTGGCATTCCGATTACAACGCGATCATCATGACCGGGGCGTTGCCCGTATTCTGCGAAATCAACGAGTCCTTCGCCATGGATCCCGATGACCTGGACAGGAAGATCACTCCCCAGACCAAAGTCGTCATACCGTCGCACCTTTCCGGCACCGTGGCGGATATGGACAGAATCATGGCTATCGCGCGCGAGCATAACCTGAAGGTGCTGGAGGATTCGGCGGAGGCCATTGGCGCCATCTACAAGGGCAAGCAGACCGGCTCCATTGGGGACATCGGCATCTTCAGTTTCCAAACCGCCAAAATGATGACCTCCGGAGAAGGGGGCGGCGTCATCACCGACGATCCGGCGCTCTACGAACGCGCCATCCGGTTTCACGATCTGGGCGGGGTGAGGTCCACGTTCCGGCCCGTCCTGGGCATTACCCAATACCCACGCGGCGGCAGCGGGACAGAAGGCGACCGCGGCGGGGAAACGATGCTCGGTCTCAACTACCGCATGAATGAAGAGACCGGGGCGATTCTGTGCGCCCAACTCCGCAAGGTGGAAACCGCGCTCGCCAACCATCGGCGGATGCACCGCTACGTGACGGAAAAAATCAAGGACCTGCCCGGCATCAAGCTGCGGCCCAGCAACGATGCCGAGGGGGAAATCGGCATCAGCCTTGATCTGCTGCTGCCCACCCGGGAGCTGCGCGACCAATTCATCAAAGCCATGACCGTGGAAAACGTGCCGATGGGTGTCGGGATCATGGGTACGAGGAATCTGCCGACGATGGGTTACATCGAGGACAAGGTGGCGCCCCATCCGCAGTGGCCGTCGTTCAATACCCCCAGGGGAAAGGCCATGCAATACGGCGCCGCGTGCTGCCCGCGATCGATTGACCTGAAGAACCGTTATGCCAGCCTGTATATCGGTCCAAAATGGACCGACGCGGACTTGGATGACGTCGTCGCGGCCGTCACCAAGGTGCACAAGGCGCTGATCCACTGAGCCTCGCAGGGCCGCGCGCACGACGTCGTGGCTCTGCTTCTAACCGCCCGAGCAGGTAGCGATGAGGTAGGCGTAGTTTGCCGTCCTCCGCGGCTCTTCCCATGCAGGGCAGGTGCACCCTGGGGATTCGGACCGGGAAGTCGCCTACCTATCGACAATCCTGGCGTTCGGCCGGGTTCCGGCGTGGGACGGGCGTTTTCCATTCCAAATCCGGCTTAAGTGGTGGGTTTGGCTATTATCGCCAGACATTGGTAAACCCTTGGCGACTAGAGGAGCTATTCACGCGAAACCAGACTAGTTTGGTTTCCGGCTCAACCGTTTCGCGGGCGTCACGTTCTTGGCCGTTCCTTCTGAGGTTTTGCGGGATAGTTTTAGCTTCTGCTCGATGAGGGGCGAAAGGACTTCATTTTCCGCCTTCACCCAGTCTTCGAGATCACGGCCGTGGTCGGCGCCACGCCTCTCATAGAGTTCATACGCACGGGACGAAACACTCTCTCGAACACCGTCATTACCCAGGAGATGAATTCGGAATTCTTCGGTCTGCTTCAGCAACAGCGCATCGGGCGGATCTAATTCTCGTTGAGACGTCTTCTTCATGAATCCTCCAATCCTTAATTTAAAGGTGCATTGTCTTGCCGGGCAAAGGGACCCGTGGCTTTCGGAAAGCACGTGTCCCCGACCCGATCTAAGTCTCATGTGCCGATACCAGCACACCTACCGGCCGCGGTAATTATCGCGATCGCGGGAGTATCCCCCGCCACCCCGTGGTGCGCTCCCCGCCGCCTTGGGCTTTGCTTCGTTCACGTTCAAGGCGCGGCCGTCCATCTGTGTTCCATTCAACGCCGAAATCGCTTTGGCCGCTTCGTCGTCATTAGACATCTCCACGAAACCGAAGCCGCGAGCCCGGCCTGTGTCCCGGTCCGTGATCAAATTGACCCGCGTGATCTCTCCAAAGGGTTCGAAGATAGAGCGTATACTGCTTTCCGTAGTTTCAAAACTCATGTTTCCGACAAATACATTCTTCATTCTTTTATTCTCCTAAAGTTGCCGCACCGCAAATGCGGAGCGGACACGTAGCCAGGTCGTCAGCCAATCGCTTCGACGGGGCTCTTGGACATTGGATGGAGTCAATTAGGCAGGGAGCAGACAACAACTCGAAATCTTTTCAAGCAAACGGACGGCGCCAAAGTCCCTAGGAGTATAACACAGCACGAAGGATAATTGGGGAAGTAATTGGGGGGCACGGAAACCATTTGGTTTCCACGCGCGTGGCCGCGGGTCCCTCGCGAATTGAAATGGAGGGGCTTCCGGCTCAAGTTTCCGCGGGAGTTTCGGCCCAGGGGTGAACTGAAAACATGGGTGTTCAAGGATTACCCATGAGTGACGGCGGAGTGTTTAGTATTACCGATTCCTTTTGAAATCCCCATCCCGCCAGTGATTTTCAGGTGATAGATAGCGGTGCGAGTGGATTCGCCGTCCCTTCAACTATCCCAGCGCGTGGCAGGTTTCTGGCGTGGGAAGGGCGTTTATCAATCCCAATCTGCCCCGGTGCCCACCCCGCATAGTTTCCGAGCGCGCCGTCATACAATGCGCGGAGATCTGCGACTCCGCCGACGAAGCCGGACTGAGCTACTCTGGCTTTAACATCTCTTCGATGGTCACAATATCACCCAGCCCAAAGCAGCCATAGATTGCCGGTAGAACGTGATTCGCCGGGTGGACGCGCCGCCATTTCGCCACTCTCTCCGTTCCCGCCCGGTAGGCCGGAAGATACATTCGGCCCAGCAACGGATGTTGGCCCCATGCCCCGGAGAGCTTGTTGGCGCGCTCTTCGGTGACCAGGAAATCGCTGCGCAGAACGGCCGCCACTTTCTCGCGCGGCACTCCTTCTCCCCACGTCAGGTAGGAAGATTGATTCTTGGCGTCGTCCTGGAGCAACGCCAGCAACACGCCGATTTGCAAATCCTCATCAGGCAGTTGCTCAACTTCGGTGACGCCGTGGGCGATGAGAATCGCATTGTTGGCGATTCCCTCGAACAGGGCGGCGGAGCGGGTGTTCATGGTCAATACCGTGGCTTCGAAATCGACCTTCCCGCGGACATAGAGATCCTGCAAGTAGGCAAACGTAGTCACGTGTCCGGGCACCACTTCGTGGCTCACCAGTTGCTCGAACTCCGGCACCGACATCTGGAGGGAAGCATTAATCTCATAGGTGGCTTCGTATTGCGGGCTGCCATCCGCCTTCCGCGCCCGCCCCAGGTAGTTCATGGAGCCGGAAAACCAGGCGTCCTTAATGGGCAGGAATTCAATATTGGCCCGAGGCACCGGCGCGAGCTCCGGCGGAAGGTGGGGAAGCAAATTGATCGCGCTGAGGTGGTTAAAGTGGGCGATCATGGCAGCGCCGAGGGCGCGGACAGAAGCCATTGGAACCAGCCGATCCCGGCGCCACGCATCCACCGCCCCCAGCAAGCCGGCAGAACCCGAGGTGGCGTAACCCGCCCGGCCCAACAACTCCGCCACCCGCGCGCGCTTCGCTTCCGGGTGGGAAGCTTCCGGCGGACGGCCGGTCGAGGCCTCCACACAGCGAACGTAGGGAACAGGTGGGCCTTTCCCCAGCACTTCCATGGCAAGGTCCCACATGGTCTCGAGGCACGCCGCCAGGCCCAGAAGATACTCACCGCGCAGGCCGCCCATCTTGCGCGCCTCATCCCGAACCCCCGCGATGGCTTGCGGCAGATCCACCTGGCGCAAATACTCCTCCACCGCCTGCTGGTCCACCTTCTTGCCTGAAACCCCACCGCTCGCCCTCACCCGGGCTGCCGCCGGAGCCGTGTAGGCCGCAGGCAATGGCTCATCCGAGAACCACGAGTCAGCAATGAATCGTCCCGTGCCCGAGGGACACATGACATCGCCACCCCAAAGCGTGTCGATACCGAGAACTGCATCTGCAACATATCGTCCTATCGTGTCCATGGATCGCTCCTCACAGCAGCAGATAGCGCAGAGTTTGTGGCGCTCAGACTCTGCGGCTTCTAATCTCGGATAATCGCGTGTCTGTTATTGCTGGCTACGAACATGGGATTCGGAAAAGCCGCAGAGTCTCTGGAAAGCGAGACTCTGCGCTTGTGATAACTGGGGCGCAGACATACAAACCGATGCCTGCCACCCGCGAACTTGATCGCTCCACCACTGGGCCGAAAAGACGCCGACCACAAAAGCGGTGGTCCGCGCTACCCGCTCTAAATCCAGCGAAGCCACCGTTCCAGTTCAGCTCGCGTAGGAGCAGTATAGCCACTAGTGATCGTGATCCAATAGTATTCGTCCACGAGTTTGACCAGCGAGTAATCGGGGTGTCCAACGATTTGAGGAATTTCAGCTAAGGATAGCCCTAACCTATTTGCGTCAGCTTCCAAAATTGAGACTTGGTTCGCTACGTGAGAAATGAACGCAGCGTATGCTTGCCCTTCGGTGCCTTGAGAAGTTGTATTTGTGCTTGCGCAGAACGAATTCTTTATGGCGCTATCCCAAGCGGGAAGGGCGCGCGGGCGAATTGCGTGTAGCGTCTTTGCGATTGCCGTGTCTTTGAACCGAGGTCCGATGTTCAACAATGCGTCATCGTATGACTTTGCGACCTGCTCACGCTCACTGCCAGTCAGGGAACGAATGTCCCTATCGGCTGCGGGCAGGAGCAACAGCGAATTGGACGCCCATTGCCGAAGGTTTTGTATCAGTGACGGAAAGGCGCCCTTTTTGATGCGACATCCCCATTTATTGAGGAATGTCAGTAGGCTCTCCTGCTGTGAGGCAGAAGCAAAGTCAGGGTTCCGCCCAAGCGCTTCGCGCACTTTATCGTATTCGGGGTCGTTCCCAAAAAGACGGCAGGCGTATACCAATTCGAAGAAGGTCATTCGGCCTGTGGTGCTGTTTTTGGCAATGGAACTTCTCCCTTCACTACTATATGTGTCCATTAGCCCCTTGTAACACAATCGGGATGGATTGTTTCAAACGATTTCGGGAAAGCGGATAGCGCGGACCGCCGGTTTTGCGGTCCGCGTCTTTTCCCCAGCCATCCTCGCCGCCATCCTGTATTCTATCGCGTTGTCGAAGCTGCGGCGTCATTTTCTTTATGACCGACGTTTCTCTGTCGCTGTGCGCAGGCCCAGGCGGTGACAGCAGTCGCAGCCCCAAGGGGGCGCACCAGCAAAGCCCAGGGCAACGCCCTGGGTCAGCGAATCCCCAGCAATCTTCTTCGCAAGCCCTGAAGGGGCGGTACAACCTCCTTCAATCCCACACATACCGCTCGTCGCAGGCGATCTCGTGAGCTTTCAGCAAGTTTCGGAATTATTAGGCGCACATAGAGTTAGGATAGGGATTGCGGCATGGCGAAACACCTGTATCGCCCATTCAGGGCTGAAGGCTGAGAATTTGAAATGCTATCTTGTCCCAGGCCGTTGGCCTGGGCTTTGTTAGTTCGCCCCTTTGGGGCTCAAAAAAGAGATTACCTGCTCCTGTCACTCATAGTGCGTCCACATTCGCAGCACTTTGACGGTCCGGCGCTCTGGAATGACCTGGTACACGAGCCTGTGCTGAATATTGATACGTCTTGAGTAGGCGCCGGCCAAATCGCCAACTAGTTTTTCAAATGGTGGGGGTTTGGAAAAAGGATCTTTGGCCAGCAAGTCGAGGAGCTTTTGCGCTCTCTCCCGAAGTCCCGACGCCGCAAGCCGTTTCGCGTCCTTCTGCGCTTGCCTTGTGTAAACAAGATTCCAATCGTTCACCAGCCAGGCTCTTTCTCACATTCCTCAATAGGGGTTTCCAGTCCCACCCGAATGGATTCACGCATGCCCGGCACCGATAGGAGGTTAAGGGTCTCCTGAATGGCATTCCAATCTTCCTCGGGCACCAGCACGGCATTGGCGCGCAGACTGGTAATCAAGACAGGTTGATGCGCTTCGGCCGCCTCGTCCAGAATTCGGTCAAGCTTTT
>JBEKNU010000350.1:0-7396 GCA_049522495.1 Terriglobia bacterium | reverse complement strand
AAGGTCGGCGAACACATCATCAATACACAGCTCGCCTTAACCCATACCTTCACACCGTCCATCGTCAGCGAGTCGCGTCTTGGCTACCTTCACCAAACCGTCTTTCGCGTGACGCAGAACGTCAACATGAACACCTGCGCACACATCCCCGGCCTGCCGTGCTCGCAGCCCGTCGATGGAGCCCCCCAACTCAATATCAGCAATATCCAAGCTATGAGCGAGGCGGGGTCGTATGGTCTCGATCAAGACATATCATTCAATGAGAGCGTATCCATCGTCCACGGCAAGCACATGATGAAGCTAGGCTATATGTTCTTCCACAACCGTGACTACAGCGTGGGCGCCGGATCACCGCAGCGCGGCAAGTACGATTTCAATGGGCAATATACCGCCCTCGGGGTAAAAGGCGCCGGCATCGCCTATGCGGATTTCTGGCTGGGTTACCCGGACTATACCCAACTCTACACGCCACCCGTCTATATCGCAATTTCCCGCGGAAACCGGGACACGGTCTTCTTCACGGACCAATGGCAAGTGACCCGCAAGCTGACGGCGAACCTGGGAATCCGGAACGAATTTGACTTCCTGCAACCCTTCTTGAACGGGGATGCCGAGTTCATACCCTCGCTCGGTACCCTGGCCGTCTTTAATACCCCCAACTTCACCTCCAACGCGTATCCAAACGGTACGAACCAATACCTGGTAAGTAAGTACAACATTCAACTCGCTTCCAAAGCGGGCTTGTCCTCCAGCGACATAATTCAATATATGGGCGGGAACCCCTTGAATGACTGGGCCCCGCGGGTGGCCTTGGCCTACAAAGTCACCGACAAGACCGTGGTTCGCAGCGGCTTCGGCGTATACTACCAAGTCTGGAACACGGGTTTCAACTCCGCCGCGTATACAAGCCAGATGCCGTTCTTCGCAGTCTACACCTATACGAACTCGGCGGTGCCGACGGCGACGGGCGCGCCCAACCCGCTCACGCCAGCCATCTCGATGAATGCTCCCTTCCAGGCCACCGGCACGGTTCCCGCCAATCCCACCGCTACCCTGTGGGGCAAGCCGAAGACGCCTTACACCTTGAACTGGAATTTCACCGTCGAGCGCGAACTGCTCCGCGACGCCACCCTGCGCGTGGCGTATGCTGGGTATCGAAACGACAAGATGTTTGGCAGCCCTGACATCAATGCGCCTATGCCATCACCGGGCGTCAACCCGCAAACAGTGCGGCCATGGAATACACCCTATGGCTTTAGCACCGTTACTCTGTCTAATGCCAACATTTACCAGAACACCGACAATGAGCTGCAGATCGGCTTCCAGAAGCGCTACTCCAAAGGCCTTCTGCTCAGCTCCGAGTATGCCTGGTCGAGGGTTCTGGGCAACGCGACTTACCTGAGTCCGCAGAACTACCACGATTCGAAGGGTGAAATCTCAGGTTACCGCCACCATGACCTGATGATGGCCTACGTCTACGATCTGCCCTTTGGACCTCACGAGCATTGGCTGGGCGGGTCGACCGGCGCCGTGGCAAAGGCCGCGGGCGGCTGGTCACTTTCCGGAATCACCGCGATCATGTCAGGCCAGCCTTTCTCAACCAGCATCAACAGCACGGTGACGGGCTGGTCGCCTGGGCGCCCCGACCGGGTGGCGGGAGCGGCGTTGTATCCGGCCACTCGCACCATCAACCAGTGGTTCAATGCCTCCGCTTTTCAGACCCCAGCCCTTGGCTCTTTCGGTAATTCCGCCTACGACATGCTTTTTGGGCCTGGCCTGCAAAACTGGGACATGAGCTTGTCGAAGAGCACGTTCATTTATCGTGAGCGGGTTCGCCTCTTGTTCCGTTTTGATGCGTTCAATGCTTTCAACCATCCACAGTTCGCCAACCCGGCTAGCAACATCAGTACCACTAGCACGGTTGGCAAGATTACCAGCATCTGCGGCACTTGCGAGGCTCGTACTATCTCCCTAGGCGCGAAGCTCATTTTCTAGCGCCGGGGGCTCAAGACCCGTGGCCTGGCTTGGAAGCTGCAATTCAGGCTAGGGTCAGTTCGGAGTTTGTCGGAGAGGGCTTTGACGGCACCTGGATTCAACAAGGTAGTGACTTGCCTATGTCTCTACCTTGTTGATCCTGGGCCGGGCAGATTCTCCTTCCGGCAGACTCTTGGAGCCAACGCCGCACAGACCTCGCGATCCCTGTCCGCCCGTTAAAGGATCCTCGTTTCCGGCTGGCTCTCAGCACTTCTCCTTGTCATGCTACTAACCCAGTGGGCCATCGGGCCGACCACTAAGTGACCGAGCAGGAGCGCGACTGCCAATGGACTGGAATGAAGACCAAGTCGGGAATCGATGGGCGGAAGCCGTTTCATGAGACGGGGTCACGACCCTTTGCATGTTTGTTTACTTGGGGGACACCTAATGAGTCGAAAACTTGTTTTGCTTTTGACGGTCCTGATCGTTGCCGCGGGCAACGCCAGTGGCGCGGGTACTCCCCGGCCTCACCGTGCAAGTGAAGACTGACGCCCGGGGCGTATCCGTGAATGCTACGCAAGGGTACATCGAGATCACGTATCGTGACGCGACCGAACTCACGCTGGGACCGATAACAACGCGCTAGGCGACAACAATACAGCCACGCTGTTCAATACGAGTCAGATCTATAGGCCCGCGCTTATCAAAACCCGAGCCGGATCGCTTCGAGTTCACGGCAACCTGAGTAACCGGGGAACCAGGCCGGCAGGGTGCGGATGCAAGGAGATAACAGATGAAGAAGGGCGCACTCGCGGCGATTTCCATGGCAGCAGTGATGGGCTTGGCGATCGCAAGCGTGGCAGGGGCCCGGCTCTCCTCGCACCCGACGCGGGGAACGGCTAGCGACCCCGCCACGTGGAAGCCGGTGGGGTATCAGGCGGTGGCCCCGACCAGTGGCGTGACGCTGGACGACAATGGCTTATTCAAGCCAGTGATGGAGAACAACATCGCGTATCTTCTGAATACCTGTCAGCTTAATCAAATGTTGTACTACTTCAGGAAACGCGTGGGTCAGAACCCTCCCCTTAGTGACAAGCCAAACTTGGGTTGGTGGGAAGACGATTTGCAGGGAGCATGCGCGGGGCGTTTTATGATGGGGGCCGGCAACACGCTACGTTGGATCACCCAACCCGAACTGCATAAACGGCTCAACGAATTGATCGATGGCATCGAGGCTTGCCGCGAGCCGAACGGTTACATCTTCGCCTGTCCGCCCGACCAGTTCGGCGAATCACCGACGAAGCGAAAACCAGGCTATCAGCCGAGTTACGTTCGAGGGCAGCTTGTTCGAGGGCTCTTCGATGCAGGTATCGTCAACAAAAAGGCGTATGATCTGCTTCGCAGTGGGGCGGATTGGATTAATCATTGTGAGTACGGGCCGAATTTCATTGACGCGAGTGCTGGACTTGAGGGTCACATCGCCAGTACGCTGCCCTATTTCACACTCCTCGGAAGGCCTGAGGATCTGCAATTTGCTGAGAAGTATTACGTACTGGATTGGTGGATGGAACAGTTGGCCGCGCGCCAGGACGAGGCGATCTGGAAGTATCCGCTCGATCGGCCCCACGAGTCTGAAATCAGCGCCTTTTGTGCCTACCTGGACCATTACCGGGCGACCGGCGATAAGAAATATCTCGACGCCATGTTGGGTGCATGGGACCTTATCCACAACAAATGGCAGCACGTCGGAGGAAGCATTGCGATTTGTGAGCCTGGCCTCCCGGCCGGGTACGTTCAGTTCTATCCGCCCAAATCGTACTATCTCACAGTCCTGGGGCATACCGGCGAATTGTGCGGAAGCGGTTTCTGGATCAAGTTCAATCAGCGTTTTCAGCAGCTTTACCCGATGGAGGAGAGATATACCAACGAAATCGAGACCTCGATTTACAACGTGGCCCTGGCTAACCAAGCAGGGGCCAGAGGGATCCGATACCATGCCAGACTGGAAGGGAGCAAGGCGAGTCCAACGGCGACCAGCACTTGCTGCGAAGCGCAAGGCACACGGATTTATGGGGCGCTGCCGGAATACATTTACTTGACCGCTGCGGACGGGCTGTACGTGAACTTGTACGAGCCCTCGACGATCAAGTGGCAGATTGACGGTAAGGCGGTCAGCTTGACTATGAAAGGCAAGTTCCCGTTCGACCCCCATATCACTCTTAAGCTCGCCATGGCGCAGCCGCTCGCCATGAAGATCCGTGTGCGCGTGCCTGCCTGGGCCTCGAAGGATATGCCGATTGCCGTCAATGGTCAGGAGATTGCTGTCGGCAAACGGGGCAGTACCGCAGTCCTCGACCGCACCTGGGCCGACCGTGACACGATCAGATTCACCTTGCCCATGGATTTCCGTATGACCCAGTACACCGGGGCCGACGAGATCCCCGGGCACGCGCGCTATGCCCTGCAATACGGTCCCATTCTGCTGGCGGCGGTGGGACCGTTGGGCCGTGTTTATCCGATTCCATTGCACATCGCGCACGACCCGGCCAATCTGCACGGCTGGCTGAAACCCCTGCCAGACCAGCCCTTGCACTTTGCCATCGAGGGCGATCCCGAACACGTCTTCATGCCCTATTTCCAGGTCGAGGAGCAGACTTTCACCTGCTTCCCGGTTATCAAACCGCTTCGTGCCGAGAGGCAGGATTATCCTTAGGAACGTAAAACAAGAACCTTGCTCCGGTCGGAATCAAGTTGGATTGGGCAAAACATCAAATTAGGGGGTCGGGCTTGATGAATCGAAAACTTTTTCTGTTCTTATCAGTCATGGCAGTTGCTGCCGGTGCAGGGCTGGGGGCGGGGACTTCTGACGCGGATGTCGTTACACAGGATTCACCCTTAAAGGTTGAGTCGAAACTTACTCCCGAGCTCCTGGGCATGGACCGCACGCAAATGGTCTTTAGCGCCCGCCGCCTGCGCCTGTTTAACGGGCGGGGTACGGTTTCCGTGCGGGATTGGAGTGTCACCGGTCTCCAGGCTTTGCAGTTCCCGCCAATTTATTCGCGCGACTACCACTTTCAACTGGCGTTCCGCGACGAGAAGAACAATGTTCTGATCCAGGACGTTACCGCCGACGCCCAGGAAGAGTTGGCTGCCACAGGGAGGAACACGAAACCGCTGGGTTTCAATTGGTTCCCTCATACGCCCTTCGTGGTCCTTTTGCAACGGGCGTACTGGCAACCCAATCTCTACGTGCGGACGGGGACGTTCCACAAAATGTTCGGCAGCCAATGGGTTTCCTTCGGCATCCGCACCAAGGCCAGTGTTTCTGCGGAGAAGGATGAAGTCTATATGGAAGTGGAAATTCACAACCGCAACTCCGAGCCGCTGGTGCTGACGGTGATTCCTCAGCAAAGTGCCCCCGTGCTGGGGGAGGACATTCCTGGAGAACCAAGGAATACACGCTCGGAGTCTACCGCTCAGCTGCTCGATGCTTTCACGCTGGCAAGTCTTAAGGTCAGGGTTACGGCGGTCAGTGATCTGGGAAAACCCCTCAAGGAGGGTTGGCCTTGGGAGATCCCCGCGCAGGCCACGCGCACGGCGCGGTTTGCCGTAATTCCCCAGCAAATCAGTTCACCCGCGCCGAATCCGTACGCGCCCGATCTTGCCGAAAGAATTGAACGGGCTGACCACGCGCTGCGCGAGCGGATGCGTTGGGCGTCGGAAAACGTTCCCCGTATCTCCACCGCGGACAAACAGTTGGATGACCTCTACTATCGCAGCATTCTAAGTGTCCTGGACACGCGATGGGACCGCGAGAATTTCATCACCCGCCCATACTACGCCGTAGGAACCTGGCTTGACACGATTGCCTGGGACACCTCCTATGCCTCAGAGCTTTTGTCCATGCTGGATCCGGCGGGGTTACGCGAGGCGTTCCTGACTTACATCCGGACCGGGCTTTTGACTCACACCTACATTCCTTGGAACGGCAAGGCGGAGGCACTCGCCTACGCCCAGGATCCCTTCGCCAAAATGTGGATCCTGCAGGATTATCTCCGGCAGACGGGGGATTTTCCCTTCCTCGATCACGTGGAAGGCGGGTCGAGTGTGTATGAGTGGATGAAGCGCGCGGTCGTGGAAGTCAAAAATCAGTACGGGCGCCCGGACGGGCTGCTGGATTTCGGGTCCAACTCCAACACCTTTCTGGAATCCGTACAGATGGTTACACCAATGTCGTGGCGGCGACGAACGGTCTGGCGGCGGAATCCTTCCAGCAATTAGCGGACTGGGGGAAAGCGCGGAATGACCCTGATGCCGAAAGGTTTGCGCAGTGGACCGCCCAACTGCGGAAGTCCATGAACGACAAACTCTGGAACGAACAGGCCGGATGGTTCGATAACCTCTATCCTGACGGCAGCCGTCAACTTGTCATGAGCTATCACCTTTTCGACATCCTGGGCATCGGCCTGCTCTCTCCCCACCAACAGCAACAGATGGTCGCGCACATTGCGGAAGGGGAATTCCTCGGGCCTTACGGCATGTATGGGATTGCCAAATCAGATGAGAAGCACTGGGAGTTGATGGATATGGATTGGGGCGGAGGCGGGCAGTACACAGGCATGCCCCTGAGGATTGCCGAAACACTCTACCGTTTGGGCTACAGTGAACTGGGCTGGAATATCCTGGCGCGATGCGGTCGCTGGACGGAAAGATATCCCTATATTCCCCAGGACGCCTTCACGGACTACTTTGGTGAGATCCCTGAAGATATGCCGCTCGAAATCGCCGCGGGAAGCGGAGCTCAGGCCATTGTCTTCGGAATTTTCGGCTTGCGCCCCGCGATGGATGGCTCACTCGAGATCTCCCCTGCTTACCACAGCGAGTTAGGCGAGGCGAAGATGGCGGGATATCATTTCCGCGGCCACACTTATGATGTTGCCATGGCGTCGGCCGAGTTTTGTGTATACAGGGACGGGAAGCTGGTCGTACGGGGCGCGTATGGGTCCCCAGTCAAATTCGGGAGCTCTCAGTATTGAGATTCGGAAAGACGCTTATTTCTCAAACCGCATCCACGATAGCTGGCCCACACAAAGGAGATTTAATTTGAACAGCCGGCAAAGGGTCAAGTGCGCAATCAACTTCAGTCATCCCGATCGGGCTCCCATCTCCCACGCGGTCCTTCCTGCCGCGCAGGTGAAGTACGGTAAGGCGCTGGACGAAATCCTCACGGAATTCCGCGAAGATTTCGGCTGGGACTACATGCAGGATCTGCCGGCAGCAGATTTTCCTGCCGTTTATAAGCAGGGTCGAAACACTGACGACTTTGGCACGGTGTGGTTCTCCGAGTGGCTGGGGGTGTGCGGCATCCCCATCGAATGGCCGATCCGTGATTTGGCGCATTACGACGATTTCAAGTGGCCCG
>JBEKNU010000349.1:0-7404 GCA_049522495.1 Terriglobia bacterium | reverse complement strand
TGGAAGCCGGGGAAACGATGTCGAGGTAAATGTTCATATGAGTCCTTTTAGGCTAGAAGTTAGGAGTTAGAAGGATCATGATTGGCGATTGAAAAACGCAAATCCCATCGCTCAATCACTGACTGCCGAGCGTGTTAATGATTCGCTCCCTTCTCACTTCTAGCTCCTCACTTCTGCTCTTTACATCCAGTCCCTCACCAACTTCCGGTCGCCGAGGTAAAGCTCATTGGCCGAGTCAGGGTCAAGCGCCCATTGAATGCGCTCGATTCCTTCCGTGATGTCCTTCATGGCGCCGCAATAGCTGAGGCGCAAGTGGCCCTCGAAGCCAAATTCCTTGCCCGGCACCGCCACCACCCGCACTTTCTGGAGCAGGAAATTCGCGAGCTTCTGCGAATCCTTCATGTAGGCGCTGAAATTGGGGAAGCAATAGAACGTGCCGTCAGGTTTCGAAACTTTCACGCCAGGGATGGCCTCCAGGTGGTCGAGCATGACGTTGCGATTGTTCTCAAGCGTCAGGCGCAAGGCCTCCACCGAAGATTGCACGCCGTTCAGCGCTCCCACCGCCGCCCATTGCGACGGCGCAGCGGGGCCCGAGGTTTGCTGTGATTGGATGTTTCCCATCGCTTCCGTCAACTCGCTGTTGGCGATGGCCCAGCCGATGCGGAAGCCCGTCATCGCGTAAGTCTTCGACACGCCGTTAATGACCACCAGCTTGGATTGCTCGAGCGGGGTCTTCGAGAAGTCGTAGCAGATCGGCGCGCTCTTGCCATTGAACACCAGGCGATTGTAAATATCGTCCATGATCAGATAGAGGCTTTTTTTCTCGCAGAATTCCACCATCTCCGCCACGAATTCGCGCGAGTACATGGCGCCGGAGGGATTGTTGGGGCTGTTCAGAATGATCGCCTTGGTGTACGAACCCACCGCGCTGGTTATCTCGCGGACGGTGGGGTAAAACGTGCCGTCCTCAGCCGTCACCACCACCGGCACGCCTCCGGCAAGTTTCACCATCTCCGGATAGCTCACCCAGTAGGGTGCGGGAAAGATCACCTCTTCCTTGGGGTCCAGAATCGCATGCAGCAACACCATGAGGGCTTGCTTGGCCCCGCCCGAAACCAAGACGTTGTCCGCCGAGACCAGCTTGCGATAGTGCTCCTCGGTGTAGCGAATTACCGCCTTCTTCAAAGCGGGGATTCCGTCGGGCGGCGTGTAACGGACTTCGCCGGTGTTCAGCAGTGAGGTGCAATTGATGATGGCATCGATGGGAGCCTTGCTCTTCGGCTCACCCCCGCCCAGGTGAATCACCGGCTCGCCCTTTTCCCTGAGCAAGGCGGCGGTTTCGTTCAGCTTCAGGGTGGGCGACTCACTGATGGATCTGGCAAGTTGACTAAGGCTCATAGTTGTTCATTCCTTCTTTTAAGGCATTCATGCTGGTTCCATAAGTGCGCAATGCACTTACGGTCGCCAGCCCCGCTTTTTTATAGGAAGTGTGACCCTTCCGCAAGAAGAAAAAGTGCCCGTCTTCAAGCGGGATAATCTTTTAGTGGGAGGTGTGCAAAAAATGCCCCGACCCGTTTCAAGCTGGCACCTGAGGTAAGTGCTTCGGATGATGGGATCAAAAAAGCTAAACGCGCGGCTTTGAGGCAACTGAGTCATTTTGTGCCAATTCTCAAATCATTTTGCAATTGTGTTGCCGAAAAAAGTACCTCCGGGTTTCTTCGCATCATCTAAAGCTGGCCGCTACGAAGAACCGCCCTCATCCTGACTACTGCCTTCCGCCTACTCCCTACAGCCTATTGCTCTTCAGTCCCACCCTCCTCGGGGAAACGGACATTTTGCACATATTCTTGGGAATGGCACCGTAAGTGCTTTGATACCTTAATCGTACCGGCACATCAGGGGGCCCAGGGATGGCGTTTGACGCGATAAAAATGCAAGATTGGCAAATTTCAGAGGCGGCGGAACAGCACATGCCGACCCCTCGCGAGTGGCAGGAACGATTGGGGTTGCAACAAGATGAGGTTATCCCCATGGGCCGGCTGGCCAAGCTGGATTTCCTCAGGATCATTGAGCGCTTAAGTAGCCGCCCCGACGGGAAGTACATTGAGGTTACCGCCATTACCCCCACCCCCCTAGGTGAGGGAAAAAGCACAACCTCCCTGGGTTTAATGGAGGGTTTGGGTAAGCGGGGCAAGAATGTAGGGGGCTGCCTGCGTCAACCTTCCGGCGGGCCCACCATGAATGTCAAGGGGACGGCGGCAGGCGGCGGGAACGCCCTGCTGATCCCCATGACGGAATTCTCCCTCGGCCTCACCGGCGACATCAACGATATCGCCAACGCCCACAACCTGGCCATGGTGGCGCTCACCGCGCGCATGCAGCACGAAAGAAATTACGGCGACGAGCAACTGGCGAAACTCAGCAAAATGCGCCGCCTGGATGTTGACCCCACGCGCGTGGAAATGGGCTGGGTGATGGATTTCTGCGCGCAGGCATTGCGCAACCTCGTCATGGGGATGGGCGGCAGGCAGGACGGCTTCATGATGCAGTCCAAGTTCGCCATCACGGTCAGCTCGGAATTGATGGCGATTCTGGCCATCATCACGGATCTGGCTGACCTGCGCAAGCGCTTAGGCGAGATTACCGTTGCCTACGACAAGCAGGGAAGACCCGTTACCACCGGTGACCTGGAAGTTGCCGGAGCCATGACCGCCTGGATGCGCAATACCATCAACCCCACCCTGTGCAGCACAGCGGAATATCAGCCCTGCATGGTGCACGCCGGGCCTTTCGCCAACATCGCCGTGGGGCAGTCCTCGATCATCGGTGACCGGCTGGGTCTGAAGATGTTCGATTATCACGTTACCGAAAGCGGCTTCGCGGCGGACATTGGCTTCGAGAAATTCTGGAACGTCAAGTGCCGTTGCAGCGGGCTGAAACCCAACGTCTCGGTGCTGACCACCACGATTCGAGCGCTCAAGATGCACGGTGGCGGCCCCGCGGTCGCGCCCGGCTTGCCGCTCGCCGACGAGTACACCAAAGAGAACCTGCGGCTTCTCGAGAAAGGTCTTCCCAACCTGCTCCATCACCTGGGAATCATTCGCCGATCGGGAATCAACCCGGTGGTCTGCATCAACTGTTTTCATACCGACACGAAAGAAGAGCTGGCCCTGGTGCGGCGGGCGGTGGAAAGCGCGGGCGCGCGCTGTGCCGCTTCCCAGCACTGGGCCAAGGGCGGGGAAGGCGCTCTGGAGCTGGCGGACGCCGTACTCGACGCTTGCAAGGAAGAAGTCAACTTCCGCTTCCTCTATCCCCTCGAAATGAAATTACGCGACCGCGTGGAGTTGATCGCGGAAGTGGTGTACGGCGCGGATGGCGTCGCCTGGACGCCGGAAGCGGAAGCCAAGTCCAAGCAACTGGAGGCGGATCCCAAGTTCGCCGATTACGCCACGATGATGGTGAAGACTCACCTGAGCTTGAGCCACGATCCGGCGCTCAAGGGAGTTCCGGAGGGCTGGGTGCTGCCCATTCGCGATGTGCTGGTGTATTCAGGAGCGAAGTTCCTCTGCCCCTGCGCCGGCGCCATCAGCTTGATGCCCGGGACGTCGTCCAATCCCGGTTTCCGCCGTGTGGATGTGGACGTGAAAACCGGGAAAGTGAGCGGACTGTTCTGAGGCAGGAGACAACGATGCAAGCTTACCTCTTTGAAGGAATCGCCGGAGAGACTCGCCTGCGGATTTTGGCGAGCGCCCGCGAGGAATCGTACGCGGCGAGAGACTTTATCTTCCGCCAGGGTGAACCTGCCCGTCACTTCTTCATTCTGAATGAAGGGCGCATCCGGCTGACCCTGGGCCAGGGGGAGCTCTTAGCTTACGTTGCCAGCGACCCCAATGATCTCATCGGATGGTCGAGTCTGGTGGATAACGAAACGTATACGGCCTCGGCGGAATGCCTGGTTCCTGTAAAGGTGCTGAGGATTGCGAAACAGCGGTTGGACGAGATCCTGCTGGAAGATCCCACCAGCGGCATGGCCTTCTTCAAGAATCTCGCTGCAATCATCGGACGGCGCCTGATCAAGAGTTACCAGGCAACTCTCTCCGTACACGGAAACCGGGAACCACAGCCGGGGGGCTGAGGGCAGTGACGAGTGCCGAGTGGCAAGTGACGAGCAAGCAGAAGAGCAGTGACGAGTGATATGAGACGAACTGCAGGTGTTCAGTGACAAGTGATACGCACACAAAATCACGCAACGGAACGGCAATTGCCAGGAGATACCGGGATTTACTCGTGTGGCAGAAAGGCATCGCCCTAGTCAAAGAAGTCTACACATTGACGAGGGAATTCCCTGACGAGGAACGCTTCGGCTTGATTTCTCAGATGCGGCGAGCGGCGGTTTCTATACCTTCTAACATAGCGGAAGGTCAGGCTCGGCATACCACACGGGAATTTATTCAGTTTATTTCGCACGCCGAGGGCTCGCTCGCCGAGCTCGACACCCAGATGGTGGTTAGCACGGACCTTGGGTTTTGCGGAGGGGCAATGACAGGATGCGCGGCCTCGATTTTGCGGCTTGCAGAAGAGTTGCGCCGAATGCTGAATTCATTGCGCCGAAGGCTCCAATGATGAATTCAGTGACGAGCGGCAAGTGACGAGTGACCAGCAGGCGGAAATTCAGTCGCGAGTGATAAATGGCGAGCTTGAAAAAGTGCTTCCCTTGGCAGTCGGCTTCATCGAGGTTTGCCACCGGTCATTGCTCTTTCGCTTGGTCGTCACTTGTCACTCGCCACTTGTCACTGCTCTTTATCTTGCTCGTCACTTGTCACTCGTCACTTGCACTTGTAAGGAGCGTTGAATGCTAGGAAACACTGAGCACGGACCGTGGAACCACTTGCGGGTTGCTCTGGAGCAGAAGCAGTTCCTCTTGACCGCGGAGTTGGTGCTGGGCCGGGACCACACCGTCAAAGAGGCGGAGACCTTTGTCAATGAAGCCGCGACCGAACCCAACGGCATCAAGGTGATCAGCTTGACGGACCTGCCGGGCGGCAATCCCGCGCTGCCACCGGAGGCCTTTGTCGAGGCCATCAGGGAAAAAGGCCTGACACCGATCGCGCATCTCACCGGCAAGGACGGAAACCGTTCCTCCCTGGAAAGCCGTCTCCATATGCTGGCGCGCCAGGGTGTGGAAAATATTCTGGCCTTGACGGGCGACGCACAGAAAGAGGGCTTCGCCGGCCGGGCGAAACCCGTCTACGACCTGGACTCCGTGCTCATCCTCTGGCTGCTGCAAGCCATGAGCAAAGGGATTGAGTACAATGTGGGGCCGCGCGCGGTCCACAGCACGCCATTCGATTTCTTCGCGGGCGCCGTGGTGAATCCATACAAGGTCCACGAGGCCGACCAGATGATGCAGTTTTACAAACTGCAACTGAAGGTCGCCGTCGGGGCGAAATTCATCATCACGCAATTGGGATACAACCTGCGCAAGCTCTACGAATTGAAGCAATACCTGGTTCGCGAAGGCCTGGGGCATATTCCGGTCCTGGCCAACGTCTACGTTCCCACGGCGAAGATTGCGCAGATGATGCAGGCGGGAGAAGTGGCGGGCTGCGTGGTGCCCGACGAGTTGATCCGGCGGCTTGAAAAGGAGAAAAAACCCGAGCGCCTGGAGCGTGCGGCCCTGATGGTGGCGGCGGTGAAAGACCTGGGTTTTGCGGGAGCGCACATCGGCGGCTTCGGCCTTGTGCACACGGATTTTATGACCATTGCCGAGCGCGCTGCGGCGATTGGCGGCGACTGGCGCGGCCACATGGACGAGTTGATCCTGCCCGTGGCTAAGGAGTTTTACCTGCTGCCTGCGGGCAAGGATGGCTTGAGCGACGGCGATGGCAAATACCAACTCAATAGCTCCAAGCCTCACGTTACGGTTACGCAGTGGCTATCCAAGCAAGTACACCGGCACTTCATCGCCGATGGCTCCTGGGGCGCGCGCTTTTTCGGCGCTCACCTGAAGACCAATGGCAAATCCAACTCCTGGCGTCACGGTTTGTGGTACCGGCTGCTGGGGCCGTCCAGCCTCTACCGGCAAGCCACGCTGGGATGCAAGAACTGCGGAGACTGCCTGCAGGATCACCTCGATTACGCTGGTTGTTCCATGCGCTGGTGTTACAAGGAACTGCGCAACGGTCCTTGCGGCGGCTCGCGAATCGATGGGACCTGCGAAGCTCGCCCCGAACTGGAATGCATTTGGAATGTGGTCTACCGGGGCGCGCTGGCCATGGGAGACGATCCCAGAAAGTTTGCCCACAAGCTGATCCCCCCGCGCGACTGGTGCCTGGATGGCACAAACGCCCTCGCTAACCGCTTTGTGGGACTGGATAACCTCGGCAAGCGAATCGAGCTAGGAGAAGGCGGAAAGCAGAAGGCAGAAGGCAGTAGGCAGTAGGCAAAAGGCAGGCCCTGACGGGGCCTTGCGTGAGTAGCCGCAGGTTTTTACTTGCGGGCTTTGAATCCCCGAAGGGGATTTATCTAATAGCCGGGGGCAACGCCCCCGGAAAGTAGGCAGCACCGATCTGACCCTGAAAGGGTCAATTCCGCGCGGCAACAGCGATGGCACAGACGCTTGTAAGCTTAATGATCCATGTGGTTTTCTCCACCAAGAATCGCGAACCCATCATAACGCCCGCGATCGAGCCTGAACTATATGCTTATTTTGGTGGGACGGCTAAGAATCTCGAATCCCGTTGCCTCGCAGCCGGTGGGACAGAAAATCATGTTCACCTATTGGTCTCGCAGTCAAAGAAAGTCGCTTTATGCCACTTGATGGAGGAGATCAAGAAGGGGTCTTCGAAGTGGATCAAAACGAAGGGGAATGCGCTCGCGAATTTCGGCTGGCAGGATGGGTATGGGGCCTTCACGGTCGGCGAATCCCAGGTGGACGCTTTGAAGCTTTATCTTGCTGGCCAAAAGGAAAGGCACAAGAAGCTGACCTTCGAGCAAGAGCTCGTCGTGCTGCTGGACAAATACCGGGTTCAATATGACGAGCGCTATCTGTGGTCCTGAGGTAGCGTGCGACCCTTTCAGGGTCGGGGGATGGTTGGCTGGGTTTTCCGGGGGCGGTGCCCCCGGCTACTATATTGCGCCCCTGCGGGGCAGGGTGAGGGGCAGGGTGATTGGCCCCGTTTTCTAGGGGTTCTTCGCCAGCTACTACAGTGCCCCTGCGGGGCGAAACTTCGGGGATGTGGCCGATTCCTTTATCTTAAAGGCTACACAATTCCTCGCGATGGCCGAGAAATTCCTGAAGGCAGCAGGAGGTGAGCTTGAGCTTGGTCAAAGCACGTAAGTCTTCTTACCTTGACGTCAATGCCGCCCTATACGCGATCTGCTCGACGGGCAAAGGCCGCTGCT
>JBEKNU010000348.1:0-7424 GCA_049522495.1 Terriglobia bacterium | reverse complement strand
TGGCCGATCCGTGATTTGGCGCATTACGACGATTTCAAGTGGCCCGAGGTTTTCACCGCCGGGCCGCCTTCCGGAAGGCTCTACAGCGGCCACATGATGGGCTTTGATGATCGCTGGTACGCGCGGGGCGCGTGGATCACCTTCTTCGAGCAGCTCCAGCAGTTGCGCGGCATGGAGAACTTCATGCTGGATATCGCCACTGAGTCCAGGGAGTTCTATCGGTTCCTCGACGACTTGCTGGCCTTTCACCTGCGCTGGATCGACAGATGGACCGGCCTCGAATATGACGGCCTGCACTTTGCCGACGACTGGGGCGGCCAAACGTCGCTGATCATCAAGCCGGAAACTTGGCGCCGTGTTTTCAAGCCGCGTTATGCGGAAATGTTCAAGCGAGTCCGCGAAAAGGGAATGGACGTTTGGTACCACACCGACGGGCAGGTGCGCGACATCTTTGGGGATTTGATCGAAATCGGCGTGCAGGTGATCAATTGCCAGGTACCTGTGGTGGGGCGCGAATGGATTGCCAAAAACGTTCGCGGGCGCGTGGCCATCCGCACCGATATTGACCGTCAACGCGTCATGCCTTTTGGCTCGACGGCGGAAGTAAAGGAAGAAGTGCATCGGACCTTCGAGGCATGCGGGTCGTCAAAGGGCGGCATCGTCGCCTGCGGCGAGGTCGGCCCCGACGTGCCGCTGGAGAATATCCGCGCCATGTATGAGGCTTTCCGCGAGTACGGGACGTATGTCGCGCGAATGCGGGAAAGCCAAGCAAGCTCCACCGCAGAGAGGCAGAGGCGCAGAGAAAGCAGGTTCGAGAAAGCAAGTTAAAGGGAACTGTGGCAGGCCGCCAGCTCTGACTATTCCCTCTCCCCATTCACCTCTTCTCTCCTCCGCGTCTCTGCGCCTCTGTTGTGAAAAAGATATGTTAGAAAGAGTGATACCGAAAGCCACAAGATAGGCAATAAGAAAGTTGGAAAGATTTACATCCACAGGCGACCAAGTCTGGGTTTGCGGGTCGCAACAATCTGTTCATTTTCTGCCTTGAAAGCAAGGGGGGATTTAATGGCGAAACAGATTCGCAGGCGGAGGTTTCTGGGGATGGCCACTGCCGGTCTGGCTTTACCCACGATCGCCAAGGCGATTCCCTCCGCGGTGGTGTCTCTTCCGGTTGGTGTCCCGGCCTCATGCATTTCACCTGGGGCGGCGCAAGGCGAGGATATGGGTCGCAGCAAGCACCTCAACGATTCGGAGGAGGTGAACCATATAACGGAGCTTACTCGCATCGGAAAAGGCGCATACGCCAGACCGAGGATGAAGAAAGTGGGAGAGAAACGGGAGCTGAGGTATGACTTCCATTTCGAGGAGATGGCGCCGGGCAGAAATAGCGCCGCGAACGAGTGGAGCGCATACGGAGTGACTGGCGGCAACAACGCTTTCAATACCATCGGCCGCGATATGCGCGTGCGCTACCCGGCCTACGATCTGGTCTTCCGCCTGTACGAAGGGGATAAAGAGATTTGCCCTGGCGACCTCGTGAGCTTTCGCCTTGGGCTGGTGCGCGATCATCTGCCGGCCATATGGGGCGAATGGGTACACGACGGCCTTCGGTATAAGGTCTCGGTGATGGCCGTTCCCTCTGATGAGCGGGGAAACGCGTACGACTTGTACAAGATTGAGATTCAGAATACCACCGAGGAACTATTTGCGCGGGAAACCCAGGAGCTGAAGGCGAGTTTGTACAAGTCATTTCAGCAGACCTTCAGGCGCACGGGCCTGTACGAGGGTTATATGTGGTTTGGGGTGGAAAAGGAAAGTGAAAGCATGTATGGCTTCTGGGGGCACGCGCCTCTGGTTTGGCCGGCCCGTGCCATTGACCCGCATGATCCCATGCTGACGGCCACCTTCCGCAAAATGGAACGCATGGCCAATCAGTGGGGCGCCGGACTATACAGCGACGCCGCGACTTCTTCCTGGCCTTACGGTAGCGTCGATTGGGCGATCAGTTATATCTTACGGGGCGAACCTGACAAAACCCTGGCTGTCTTTTGCGCCTTCACCGATACCGCCGGCCTGACCTACAGTTGGAGCGAATTCTACAACTCTCCAACGAATACCACCATGGGCGACCAGCCCCATGGTTGGGCAGACGCGCAATGGCTAGCCCTCTATCGCCACTTATTTGTGATGGAAAACGGCAGTACCCTTCTCTTAACTCCGGCAACGCTGCGGCGCTGGCAACAAGGTGACAAGCCCATAAAATTAGTTAGTGTCCCGACTCATTTCGGCTATCTAGATTTGACCGTCGAACCGCGGCCCGATGGTAGCCATCTCGATTATCAATTCAAATTGGACCCGAAAGGGGATCAAGCCAGCCGAACGTTGGACAAAATCGTCGTGGACGCTCGCACATCCTGCGGGCGAAAGATCAAGAGGGTAAGTCTGAATGGGCAATCTTACGAGAACTTTTTCAATGAGCAGGTGCTAATACCCCAAGCCCTGCGGAACAAAGAATATCGCCTGCAAGTCGATATCGAGTGAGTTGCGCGATTCATCCACGGGTTGGAGGAGCACAGTCATGCGCATAAAACGGAGGGAATTCGTAGAAATCCTGGGAGGGTCGATTGCCGGCTTTCCGGCACTGGGTGCGAACTCTGCTGCTCAGCCGATCGAACACGATGCACAGACCGCGCATCCGTCACCCATCATAGAAAAGGCCTTCACGGTGAGTGGGGGTGGTATGACCGTGGAGATTTCAAGCCAGGGGAACATCTTCGGCGCCGTGCTGGCCGACAAGGCCCTTCACTTGCCCGTGCAGGGAGAAACAGCTTTGGTGGAATGCGAGCTGAGGGGAGAGATCACATCCACCAAGCTGCCGGGCGGCGGCGTGGAATTTCGCAAGCCCATCGCCTTCCAGCGGGGATACCGAACCGCAAGCATGGTGGAACGGTTCCTGCCAACTCCCGACAGTGTGCGCTGGGAAATCGAGATTCAGGGTGAGGACGACCCGTGGGCGACGCTTATCGAAACACGCCTGAAATGGCCTGAGGCCAAGTCCACCAAATTCTGGACCTCATGGGGTGATGACTTCTCGGGGAAGATCGTCGGCAAGCGGGACACCTCCGGCGATGCGAAGCTCCCTCGGGCTTTGAGGCTCGCCGGGGCAAGGGACTCTTCCGGCAAGGGGTGGTGCGATCCGACGGTTCCACGGGCCTTTCGGGAGATGGATTTGTCGTACGGTGGGCATTTCTTCTCCGCTCCGGGGTTCTCGGTTCCCATTGCCACCGTCATCGACGAAGCCAAGGATTCGGGCGTGAGCTTGGCGCTTTCTCCTGAGGACACCCTCATCGAGGTGAGACTGAAGACGGACCCCGAAGGGTCGATTACATTTTCCCGATCGAACAACAAGATCAGTAAGGACAAACCCGTTCGCTTCGCCATGAACCTGATCGCCCACGCCGGGGATTGGAGGCCAGGCCTGGGTTGGATGGTCAAGCGCTACCCGGATTACTTTAACCCTGCCAACTCCACCGCGGATGATGCGGGGGGTGGCGGGGCCTATTCGGCATTCACAGGGGATTTGGATGCGGAGAAGTTCAAGCAAATGGGTTTCCGGGTAAATTGGCTTGCCAGCTTTGACTGGCCCTATCTGGGGATGTATTTGCCCCCGGTCCCCCAGGGCACGGAATGGACGAGTTGGTATCACAAAACGACATCGACCCGAAAGATTGACGATTACTGCCGCAGGATGCGAGCCGATGGATTCCACGTTTTGTGTTACTTCAACGTGACGGAGTTCGGAACCGCCATCAAGTATCCCGAGCCCCCTTCCAACATAACCAACGAAGCCGACCTGTGGAAAGATCCCAACGCATTTCTTTACAAGAAGCTCGCCAGCAGCATTCTTTATGCGGAGGACGGCAAGCCGATGTGGACGTGGTACGACGAGGTGGCCGTGGATCCCGGTGATGCGGCCTTCCAAAACTACATCGTGGATCAGGCGGCAAGGCACGTGAAGGAGATTCCCAACTGTTCGGGAATAGCGATCGATCGTATGGATCGGTTGATGCGCTTCAATTACCGCTCGGACGACGGGGTGACTTGGTTGTATATCGCTGTGGGGCGGTCGGAAGGCCGCCCAGCGCGTTCCCTCATCAATTCCTGGAAAGAGACCTTGCGCAAGATCGGGCCCATCATGCATGATGCCGGCAAGGCGATTTACGGGAATTCGCTCTTTAAGCGCCTTGATGTGATGCGCGAGGTCGATGGGATATTTGACGAAATTGGGTATTTTGGTTTCAACCTGAATCAGAACTCGTTTCTGGGAGTGCGCAAGCCGGTCATTGCCTGGACTGCCGAGTCATTGCAACTCCGGCCCGATCCCGATGAATTCTTCCAGCGGCACCTGTTCATGGTGGCCTTCCCCATGGTTCCGTATCCGGAGAATGACCATTCCATTCTTCCCGATGAGTGGAGTGAGCGCTTCTACAAGGACTACGGCCCTTTGTTGGATGAGTTGCGGGGAAGAAAGTGGGTGCTCGAGCCTCATGTCATTGCCGTAGAACATGCCGCAGCCAAGGCGAACATTTTCGAAACTCCCAAGGGTTATGCCCTGCCCATAACTTTCGGGGGCAAAGCTGCCAGTGTGAGGGTGATTCTCCGTGGGCTGCCCGTGGTTGCATCGCCACAGGAATACAAGGCTGAATTCCTCCATCCAGGTGCCACCGAATGGAGTGTTTTGAAAAGCCCCAGCAAGGTTGCGGCGGGATTGGCGATGGCGGTCCCGCTACGCAGAGGATGTGCCATGGTCCGTTTGACACGCTCGGCAGGTTGAATATCGAAATGAATTCAAAAACATCGCGACGCGGTTTTCTGGCCAGGTCAACTGGATTCGCGGCGGCTGGCCTCGCCGCTCTCATGACACAGCAACGCTTGGATGCCAGCGGGTCACACAGCGGGGCGATTGAACTGCCGGACGGTTTCACGCCCGCTGTCCAGTTCGGTTCTTCTTAGGCTTTGACGGCGTGGCGGCGGTATTGATAATAAGCGGCGCAGGCGCCTTCGGCAGAGACCATGGGGGCGCCGAGCGGGTTCTCCGGCGTGCATTTGCGCGCGAAGGCCGGGCAATCGACGGGCTTCTTCAGCCCTTGCAACACCTGGGCGCTGATGCAATCGGCTGGTTCCTCCACCACCACGTCCGACAATTCGAACACCTTCTCGGCGTCGTGGGCGGCGAACTCCGGGCGCAGCCGCAAGCCGCTTGCCGGGATGGGGCCCACGCCCCGCCATTTGCGGTCGCAGACTTCAAAGACCTCGGCCATGATGCGCTGCGCGGGCAGGTTCCCTTCGTAGCTGACGGAGCGCACGTACTGGTTTTCCACCTCGGCGCGTCCGGCTTCGAGCTGGGCGACGAGCATGGAGATGGCTTCGAGCAAATCGAGAGGTTCGAATCCGCCCACCACGATGGGCACGTGGAATTCCCGGCTCAGCACATCGTATTCACGATACCCCATCACCGTGCAGACGTGGCCCGGGGCGATGAAACCCTGGACGCGGGTGGCCGGCGAACCAAGCAGCAGGCGAATGGCCGGGGGAACGAGCACCTGCGACACCAACATGGAGAAGTTCTTAAGACCTTCGCGCCGGGCTTGCCACACGGCCATGGCGTTGGCGGGAGCGGTGGTCTCAAATCCGATGGCGAAGAACACCACGTGCCGCTCCGGGTGCGCGCGCGCCACCTTTAACGCATCCACGGGCGAGTAGACCACGCGCACGTCACCGCCGCCGGCTTTCACCTGCAAGAGGTCGGAATGGGAGCCCGGCACCCGCAGCATATCGCCGTAGGAGACCAGAGTCACGTCGGGGCGGGAGGCAAGCTGAAGGGCCTGGTCGATAGTCTCGAGCGCCGTCACGCACACCGGGCAGCCGGGGCCGTGTACGAGTTCGACTTGCGAAGGGAGTATTTCGTCGATCCCGTAACGCATGAGCGTGTGGGTTTGCCCGCCGCAGATTTCCATCAGCACCCAGGGGCGGGTCACCTGCCGGGCAATCTCCGCCGCCAGATTGCGAGCGAGGCGCGCATCGCGGTACTCGTCGATGTATTTCAAGCTGCACCTCCACCGGGGTCCTGATCCGCCGCCGGGCCCAGCCCTTCGCTCTCCAGCAGACCCATCTCCTCCAACAGCTCATAGGTGCGCGCGGCTTCTTCGGCGTTCACGCGGCTGAGGGCGAAGCCCACGTGGACGATCACGTAGTCGCCCACGGCGGCCTCGGGAACAAAATCCAAGTGGGCGGCACGGGTGATGCCGCCAAACTGCACGCGGGCAGTGCGGCTACCGTCGCGCTCTTCCACTTCCAGGATCTTTCCGGGGACTGCCAGGCACATGAGGGCTCTCCCGAGGCGCGCTCACTCTGCGCGCGGAGGTTGCGAAGGGATTTATTGCGACCCGTTGCCCCGCGGAGCGACCGGGCCGTTCTTGCGGCCCTGGCGCCGGTGGTAGAAACAGTTGCGGCGAACCAGTTGCCTCACCAGGCACTTTTTGCGGTAATAGATGCCGCACTGCAAGCAGAGATCCTCCGCCGGGGCCGTGTGGTCCACAATGCCGGCCGTAAGGCGGTCCAGCAGGTCGGCGGTCCGTTGCAGGTCTTGCGCGGAGAACTGGCGGAAGACCCTGGCAAGCTTGCGGTCCTTTGCCGCATCGTAGGCGGCCAGCACCCGGCGGCTGGAAGCGGTGAGGGAAAGTTGGATGGCGCGGCGGTCGCTCTGGGCTTCCCTGCGAAACAGCAGCCCCTGGCGGACGAGCTTGTCCACGGCCTTGCTGGCGGCCGCGTTGCTGACGCTGAGGAATGCCGCCACGTCGCCGATGGTCTGCGCATCGGTGAGCGCCACCAGTTTGAGCAGCTTAAATTGGGAGAGGGTGAGCTGGGGTGGCCCGACCTTGCGCAGCAAGCGCGCTTCGATGACGTCGTTCACCGAAGAGGCGAAGACCTGGGTGCTCCCCAGAAAGTCGTTGATGAGCTCGGGCGTGCTGGCGCTGGGCATTCCCTTATCCTTTCCTCCAGAAACATTTTACCAAGTTAAATAAGTCTCTGTCCAGGGTGAATACGCGCCGGTGCCATGTGGCATGGCCATCCTGGCCATGACTTCACACGGGCAGGATGCCCGTGCCACTTCGAAAGTAGCCCGCCGCCACCCTTTCCGCGGCCTGGGGCACCGAGCGACGCACCGGCTCCGACAGGCCCGGGCGCACCTCCTCAGGCAAGGGCGCGGTCTGGCAGGCAAGGACGCGCACCTCCACCCCGCACTGCTCTTCGAGTTCGCGCAGCAGGTTGGAGGTCGGGAGCTGATGAATGGAGAAGTCGTCCAACTTGACGGCGGGAATGTCCTGCGGGGCGACCTCAAACAGTTCGCCCGGAGCGCGGCCGAC
>JBEKNU010000347.1:0-7448 GCA_049522495.1 Terriglobia bacterium | reverse complement strand
TTTCACAGGCACAATCTGACATGGGCGGATTGGCAGAGGCGCCCCGAAAGCGGCGCGGATATAGCCTCTCTGTGCTAACACTTATGGGGCTGGCGTTCTGGGCTACAATCTTGCGTCCCTGCGGGGGCTGTGGATGTGCCACCCGCAACAGAAAGGCATGGTGAGATGACGTCAGACTTAGGGCATCAAAACTTACGTCCTGGTGACCGAAAACAACATCACAGGGCCGAGCAGGCCCGAATCGAGGAGTGTTGTATCCTTCGTATAATGTTGGAAAGTGATGAAAGTGTACTTTTTCTTCACCGATGGTTGCTGGTCGCCGACCAGTCTATTTTGCCAGAGGTTGGTGATCTTGATCGCGAAATGGTTGCGGCCCGGCCTCAGCGCGGAAGTCACATCCACATGGAAGAGCGGCTTCCAAAGGATCCCCAGGGGCTTCCCGTTGACTGAAACCTCGGCTAACTCCCTTACGTCGCCGAGATCCAGCACCAGTTTTGCACCCGGCCGGAACCATTCCTGCCGCGCCTCAATCTCTTTTGTGTACGTCGCCGTCCCGGAAAAGTACCTTACTCCCTCGTCGGGATGCTTCGTCCACGAGGTCAACCTCTCCAGGTGAATGGTTGGCGGCGCGCCCCAATTGGGGGGAAAGCTTACGTCCCAGGAGCCTTCAACGGTTGTTAAGGCAGTGCGCATTACGCGTGGCAAGGTCCGCGACTGCGAAGTGGCCGGATGCCGGAATACCACAAGGACGGATCCCCAGGGCTCCAGGCGCAGGGGGACGGTGGTGCGGCCATTCTCGATCTTATATTCGGCCGGCTCGATCTCGCCGGTATCCGGATGCCAGAGTTCCGCGGCTTTCCCATCCACGCGGAAACTAACTTGCAGATCTTCCACTCGTTCTCTCCGGTTGGCTACAAAGTAGATGTCGGCATCAGGGGTGTGCCGGTGGAGGTACACGAGGAAAGTGTCAATGTTCGGCCGGGTGTACTCGAAATCCGGCGGGGTCTTCAAGGCCTCCATGACGTCTGGCAGCGGCGTACCCCAATAGACCCTTCCCTTACCGCAGGCATGTTCGGTAATGGTCCTGCCGTCGCAGTCACCCCAGACTTCGTTGGCCAGCGCCCTGATTTCCTCGTCGGCCAGGGGGTAATTGGTAAGGCTTGGGGAAGTTGTGGGCTTCGCCCCCACCACCTTTGCGCCCGCCATCACCAAATCGCGGATCTTCCGCAGCACGGGGAGCGTGAGCCGGTGGAGAGTATCCGGCAGCACCAGCACGCGGTAGCTCATGCCGTCGGGCAACACCAGCCGCCCGTCTTCAACGGACATGCGAGTGAGCAGCACCTCCGCGTTGAGGTAGTCGTATGCGTAGCCTTCCGGCGGCTCCGGCTTCACGCTTTCCCAATATGGCACCGCCACGGGAGCGCCCTCACCGTAAAAGTAAGCCAGATCACCCACAAACAATCCTTGCCTGAGCAAGTAAGAGTTACGCGCCAGATAGGTCATCCAAGGGCCTGACTGCTCGGCATAAGTAATGTTCCGGGTGAAATGCTGGCCATAAATCGACAGCGTGAACCCCGGCTTATGCCCTTCCACGAAGGGCTGGTGGACGGAGCTGGCGATACAGAAACAGTTCACGCCCAAAGCAAGATTGTAGTCCGCCAGTTCCTTCAGGGTTGAGGGAGGGCCCCAATCGCCGGTGAGGGCAGCCGTGAATGACTCGGCCCCCACCAGGCCCTTGCCGTAGATGTGCCCGGCCGAGGCAGCCTCGCGAATGTCAGCGTGAAACTGCGGCCTGTGCACACCCTTCTTGGGGACTGTCCAGAACTCGCCCATGGGAATATCCACGCGGCCCTTATTCTGAAGCGCGTCCTGAATCATTGGGAAGCCCACGCCCGCTGCCTCCGCAAAAACTTGCAGGCCTCGCTGGTGCAGAAAGTCGCCGGTCGCTCCGTAGAAATTCTCCGCGACAAGATCGGCGATGGTGCGCCGCAGGTCCCAAAGGAAACGATCGCTGACCTCCCCGCTTTCCACCACCCGGCCGGTCAACACCGGCAAATAAGGCTTGGCATCGTATCCGCGGCGGGCCTGGAATTCGTTCAACATATTATCGGTCCAGTTTTGCAGGCCGGCTTCCCAGCTATCCATTAAGAAGTACTTGAAAGTCTTGCCGAACTCGGGGCCCAGCGTCTCGGCCAGCGGATCAACCCAGCCGTGCAGGTAGGACTCAACATGCCGGCGGCTCAGCTTATCAACCTCGTATCCGGTCTCTTCGGGCGGAGCCGGGTGGATGGTGGCCCCCGTCAGCGAATAGCCCATGCGCAGAATCACCCAATTCCCCTCGGGCACATCCCATTCGAGGCCCCCATCATTGGCCATCCGGGAGGTCAGATCAACAACGTTGGCGCGGGGAATAGCGGCTGCCGAGGGCACCTCTGACTTGGGAACCGAATCGTATTCATACATGGTGCCGAAGCCCGCTTTTTCCTCCCAACGATTTACCCGCGCCCCGGAGTGAAACACCATGGCGGCGATTCTGAACTCTTGCAGGGGGGCAGGGATCAGCCCCGGAGCAGGCTGAGGCCCTGGCGTCAGCGTGACCCGATAAAAACGCGCCGTGGTCTCCGGGAACGAGAAGGTTCGCAGAGGCGCGGCGGCATGTGCCGGACCCGGCAGGTTCACCAGGGTGACAAAGTTCGTGCCATCCTGGCTGGCCTGGACTTCGCCGTCAGGCATTCCCCCGCCTCCCAGCGATCTTTCGCCACCTTGGACTGAGATCGAGAAGGCGCGCGCCCGGAAGGGTTGGGCAAACTCGAACTGCACCCAAGCCGGTTTGCCATTTTCTGGGAAGGGCAGGGCCACCTTCTTGTTCAAGTCACTACCCAGAAGGCCGGCCAAGTCGATATTGCCGCCGCTCGACGTCACCTGGGGATGGAGGTCGGCCATCATGACGTCACCTTCCGGCAGCCGATAGGCAATCACGGCGCTGTCCGCATAATGGGTGGGGTAAGGCGCCGGTGTGGGCTTGGTCCACGGCTTGGCGCCGGCGGCCATCTCCGGCGGCTCAATGACCTCGCGGGGACGCTCCAGGGTCTGGAAAATGCCATTTACCGAGGGCGGTAGATCGAGCTTTCCGACGAATTTGCGCGGACCTTCCACGCGCGTCTCGCTCCAGACTGCCTTCTTCATGGCCTCCTCGGGCTTCACCCAGGGGCCTCCGCATTCGCTCCAACCCGGCGAGATGTTGGTGGTCATGTCCAGACCCAGCCGGTCGCACTCGGCCGCGGCGTAGTGGAACGCATCCCTCCAACCCGGGCTCAAGAGCTTCAGCGCCGTGTCCACATATTGAGCTGTACCCAGATCGGCCTCGACGTGCTGCACGCCGCCCAGACCGACGCGTTTCATCCACTCCAAGTCCGCCGTAATACCTTCTTTGGTGACATTGCCACTCATCCAGTGCCACCATACGCGCACGCGGGCTGATTGCGGCGGTTCCTTGAAGGCAAGCTCCATGGCGTCGTTGCCTCCTTCTCCCGCGGCCGCAGCAATTGGCTCTGCATGGAGAGTGGGCGCGATGACCGTGCCGACCCCCGCGGAGGAAATCCGCTTAAGGAATTCCCTGCGACCCACGACTTCAGACGTAACTTCTTTAAGAACGTCTTCTTCTTTCATCGTGATCTCCTCCTCGATGGGCTGAGCGCTCGGCGATTATTGCCTCTCTACCTGTGCGCGGAACTGGTCCCCGACGGTATGCTGAATGGCGCTCTGGCGAAAGGGTTACGTGCTTTGTGCCATGCGCCTGTGTTTCGCGACTATGGCGTGGCCAAAGGTGATCGTTTCCGCCATGCTTCTCTTCAAGCTCAAAATGGCATTTAGGAGCCATTCCCATGAAGACCTTCCAACTGAGACTTCCGCGTTCCGTCTCAATGCGGAGCCTGAGCATACGCTGGCCGCCCCTATCGACACAAGGCAAGGTATAGCGGCCCCATTGGGGCGGGCGCTCGACGGCCCAGATCGTTGCGGTGCTGCGAGGGATTCCGCCGGGAAAGTTGCCTTCACGTCCAGTGGGCGCCACAAGGTCGTACAACGGCCAAACCGGACGCCTGGTCGTACTATTGTCTCTGAAGGCCTCCGCTGGGAGATCCGGATCAGAGTGGCTGGTTCGCCCTTACGCGGCTTTCTTCGCAATTCGGACGCTATCGGAAAATTAGCCCTCTAGAAATGTCGCCGCGAGCACGGCGTCCCAGTCGGCGGCGGGCAGGGAATCCATGAGGTACGGCAGCAGGGTCCCGCCATCCGCCAGACAGTGCGGAGCGTTGGGCGCACGAAATTGCCGTTGCAGGCGGTCGAGCTCACCGGCGAGCCACCCGGATACCTCCGCGCCGCGCAGCAGATGACGGAGGTCTGCGGCGTCACGCGGACGAAGCTTCAGATACCAGCCCTTCTCATCCCCGCCCGTGGCCACCACCGTGCCGTCAATGGGCGCACGAACCCGAATCTCATGGCCGTTTTTCATGATCCGCCAGGCAACGCCGTTGCTCTCGGTTTCGCTGCCCTTCGCGGGCAATTGGACGGAATCGGGACGGCCAATGAGGTGATGGGCCAACTCATCGAGTCCGACCGTAAAGATGCCGTCATCTTCCGGGCGCACCCAGGTGTGGCCCCGATGGTAGAGCAGCTTATCTGAGAAGTTGACGCCCACCTTCCACGCACGAGTTTTCGCCGGCAACGCCGCAAACCCCGCGTATTGGGCGCAATGGCGGCAATCGAACGCGTTGTCGCAGATTCTGCCCGGCACTCGGCCGGCGAATTGGTGCCGGCAACGGCGCTCCACTTCCGGCAGCTCCGCGAAGTTCAAGCGCCAGCACATCTCGGTGGCGCGCTGGGTGCGAAAATCCGCGGCCGTGCGCCAAACCGCCGAGACGAGGGTGGAGAGGATGGTCAGCACCACAGCGAAGAACAAGGAAAGAAAGATGATGTGGTTCGGGCTCCAATGAAATCCATCAACCCACGGAAACATTTTTGTCCGCTCCCTTCGCTTGGCCGAACAACGGCAAGTAGCGATACGACAAGGAATAAACTATCACCCCATAGGCGATCACGCCGGCGAAGGTGGCCACCTCCTGCCAGCTCGGGATGTATTGCAGAAAATCGTCGAACGGCAGGGTGGGCAAGGCGAGGGTTTGCACCGTCAGAACGAACCGGTTCAGCAGCACTCCGCCGCAGGCCAGGGCCGCGCCGCACAGCAGCCAGCCGCGTTTTCCGGCGGTCAGGGGCAGGGTGAGAAGAAACGCGGGGAGCAACCCCAGAGGCACGATCTCCAGAAACAGCAGGGCCGAACCAAATGGTTTGTAGGCGTAGAAGTCCCCTGGGGTAAAGCCCACCGCCCGTGAAGTAATGTTGAGCCAAACCAGCGTATCAAGGGCTTTCGCCGCCACATAGGCGCCGAGCAGAACTCCGGAGATAAACCCCAACTTGCGGAACACCCTGCGCTGCACCAGTTGCCGTCCACTCAGAGTTTCCGCCGTGGCCGTCACGAGCATCAGAAAACTTGGTCCGACAGCGATCGCGGAGAGAATAAAGAGAAAGAACGTGGACGGCCAAATGGCGAATCCCTGGCGAAAAGCGAAGGGGCGCCCGCGCAACACTCCGTAAAGTCCGCCCAGCGATCCCTGGTGGAAAAAAGAAAGGAAGGCGCCCACGCCGGCGAGAACCGGAACCAGTTTGTGAAGCTGATGTTCAAAAACCAGGAAGGACGGCACCTTGCGTAACTGCCGGTTTCGCAAGAGCACGGGCAGGTATTCCAGAATGAGCACGAACAGATAACAAGTAATGCAGAAAGTAACCTCGGTGAGCATCGAGTGGGTGTTCGGGTGCCAGAAGGTGAACCAGGCGCGCAAGGGCTGCCCGACGTCCACCATCAAGACCGCCACGGCGCCGCTATAGCAAATCAGGCCCACGACCACCGCGCTGTTCAGGATGGGTTTAAGATCTTCCTGCTTGAGAATGTAAACCAGGAACCCGGTAAAGAAGGCCCCGGCGCCCATGGCGATCATTCCCAGATCCAAATAGATCCACATCCCAAAGGCGAAGCGATTGTCCATATGGGTCTGGTTCAGGCCGAAGTATAAACAGAGCGCGGCCGCATAAATTCCCAGAGCGAGCAGGCCAACCCAGGGAACCAGCCAGAACATGAATCGCATCGTGGCAGTGTGCCCGGCGCCGCGGGCAATCAATCGCCGGTCGAGAACAAGGAAATCAGCCATGCCGGGCCTCCGTGGCGCGATCCGAATCGCGCTCCGCCAACGCCTTCACCCAGGCCTGCTGGGATTTATAGTAAACCTTGGGTTCCGTGCCGAGCCGCGCCAGCAGCCGAAAGGCGTCAGAAGAATGTGCCGCGGGAAAGACGGGATCTTTTTCGTCCGCCAGATTCCCGAACAAGATGGCTCCCGTGGGGCACGCTTCCGCGCAGGCGGGGATGTAATCAGCCGGATCGATTTCTTTCCTCCCCGCTGCCGCGGCTTTTTCCTGGGCGCTGTGCAGCCGCGCGGGACACATGTTGCACTTCTCTACGACGCCGCGCATCCGCACGGCAACGCCTGGATTGAGGCTTTTCTCCATGCCCACGGGCCAGGCTGGATCCCACCAGTTGAAGTAACGGGCATGGTAGGGACAAGCGGTCATGCAATAGCGGCAGCCCAGGCAGCGTTGCGGCATCTGCACCACGATGCCGGTAGCCTTGTCCACTTCCACGGCTTGCTGCGGACAAACGCCCACACACGGTGTTTCGTTTCCGCAGTGCATGCAGGCGATGGGAATGAAAGCCTCGCGCCTTGCCGTTCCCTCCATCCCATTGGAAACCTTACGAACCAACATCGGCGTCAACCCGGTTCGAGGAGTAGCCCGCGCGGGAGCAGGCGGAACGTTGTTTTCCGCCGCGCAGGCCACCATGCACGCTCCGCAACCGGTGCAGCGGTCCAGGTCAATCACGAATCCATAACGGACACTCATCCTTGCCTCCCTGCCGGCGGCTCGCGCAAGTTCGACTCCTGGTACAGTTTTGTCGCCAGCGCCGGTAATACGGGTGGATCCCAACCCGTGGTCCAACTGGTAGCCTGCGAAACGCGTTTCTCCATCGGCCATTCTTTCAGTTCGCACCGGAACATGCCGGGACTCAGCGGATCGCCCAGCCAGACGGCGCCCTTGCGGAGTTGCTCTTCGAGGTGTTGAGCCGAATCGAGCTTCGCGACAGTGATGGGATGTTCGCCATAGACAGTGCCCTGCCGAGCGCGGAAGATTTCCTCGCAACGCGCGTGGATGACTTTCTCCACCGCCGGCAAGGTTGGATCGATCTGGAGCAGGAACTGAGCGGCACTCTGGACTTCGGTGGGAGGCGCCACCAGGCTCGGAGCCACCGCATACGTCGCGAGAGCAGAAGTGGGCGGCGTGGG
>JBEKNU010000346.1:0-7454 GCA_049522495.1 Terriglobia bacterium | reverse complement strand
ATTCCCACATTCCCACAGCGACGACGGCGGCGCTGGCCCTTAAATTTGTGCAGGAGAAGAAAAACCAAAACCGGACAGATCACTTGCTATAAAAACCGGACAACTTGACAAGCTAAGAACAGGGCATAAACAGTTACAATGGTGCTGTGCTGACCGGGGGGGCGATTTCCCCGGTGCAGGCGATTCTTCCGGCTGGCCGACCCTCAAGAGGAGTTACCAACCCCATGTTCATCATGAAAAAGATCGTCTCGCGTTTCTTCTTCCCTTTACCTTTGTCTTTGGAGTTTCTGTTGGTGGGGCTGTTCCTGCTTTGGTTCACGCGCCGGCAGCGGGCAGGGAAGGCGCTGGTAACCTTTGGAACGATGCTGCTGGTGGTGCTCAGTAACAGCTTCATCTCCAACGCGCTCCTTCGCCCCCTGGAACACCATTATCCTCCTCTCGCTGTCATGCACGCCGGGCCGAGCGCTCCGGAAGTTACGTTCATCGCGGTTTTGGGGGGATTTGCGAACGATGATCCGGAGGTTCCCGTCACCAGTCACATTTCGCCTGACCTGATGGTTCGTTTGATCGAGGGTGTGTTCCTACATCGCGAAATTCCCGGCAGCAAACTCATCCTTTCGGGCGGCACCGATTCGGCCAACGGCATGACGAAAATGGCCCAGGCACTCGGCGTGAGCGGGGAGGACATCCTGCGGCTCGCGGAGCCACTCGACACGGAGGAAGAAAGTAAACAGATTGCGCCCATTGTTGGTTCCCATCGATTCATTCTGGTGACCTCAGCCTCACACATGCCGCGCGCCATGGGACTTTTCAGGAAAGGGGGCTTGCAGCCGATTGCTGCTCCCACGGACTACCTCGCTCCCCGCCGTCGGGGGGAAACGGACGATTTCTTTCCCGATGGATATAGCCTTTTCAAGTCGCAGGTTGCCTTCTATGAATACCTGGGGCTGGCATGGGAGACCCTGCGGGGGAAAGTGTAAACCCTTTAAAGGGAGAAGGATAAAGGTTAAAGGGTAAAGGCTGAAGGGTAAAGGTAAAGCGTAGTCGAGGCAGAGAGGTCGGCGATATAAGGCGAGGTTCTTATCCTTGTATCCTTTACCCTTTACCCTTTACCCTTCAACCTTTAACCTTTATAAGCAACCCCGTTGGTGCTTTACACCTCATATAAGCTTATGTGATACTTTGTAAAGCAATAAATTGGCGGGGCAGAAGGGAAACATGAAAAAACAGTTCAGAACGATTGCGGCGGCTATAAGTCTTTTTGCAATGTGGGGGGGTAGCTTGTGGGCGGTGCAGGCCACCGCGCCGGATTCCAAGCCGGGATCCACGGCCTCATCCACCGCTCCTGACCATGCCAAGTCTTACTATCATTTTATGCTGGCGAGGCGCTACATGGAGCTGGCGGGCGTCTACAACCGTCCGGAGGACATTGACCGCGCGGTCTCCGAATACAAGCAAGCTATCGCTGCCGATCCTGATTCGCTCTTCTTGCGCGTCGAACTGGCCGACCTTTATGGGCGCACCAACCACACCGACGAAGCCATTCAAGAAGCCCAGGCCGTGCTGAAGCAGGACCCCGATTACCCCGACGCGCACCGTGTGCTCTCCCGCATTTACTTCCACCGGCTGGAAACCACCCAAGGGGAGCACGCCGCCGACAAGGAAAACCTGGCCAAAGCCATCGAGCATCTGGAAGCCTTGGTGCGAGTGGCGCCGAGTGACACGGATTCCATGCTGCTTTTGGGCCGGCTCTATCGTGCGAACAACCAGGCCGCCAAAGCGGAAGAGATGTATCGCAAAGTCTTGCAGACGGATCCGGATTCAAGGGTGGGGCTCGCCAACCTGGCGGAGATTTACATTCAGCAGAGTGCCTTTGACCAGGCCATCGAAGTGCTCACCAAGATTCCCGAAAGCGATATGGATTCCCAACTTTTGGGCATGTTGGGTTATGCCTACTCGCAAAGCCAGCATTTCGACAAAGCCATCGACACTTATCAGAAGGCGCTGGAGCAGGACCCCAAGAACTCGACCCTGCGGCGCTATTACGCGGAAGCGCTCCTGAGCGCCGGCAAGAGTGACGCCGCGCGTAGAGAGTTGCAGAAGGTTATCGAAAGCGAGCCTGATGACGGAACGAGTTACAAGCGTCTGGCGACGATCGATCGCGAGGAAGGGCGCTTTGACGAGGCGCGCCAGGAACTGGAAAAGGCCAAGTCCTTGAGTCCGGATGACCAGGAAATCCCCTATCAGCAGGCGCAGCTTGAGAGCACGGTGGGTAACGACGACAAGGCCGTCGAAATCCTGAAAGGGCTGGTGAAGCAGTCGGAACGCCCGGGAGGCCAGTACACAGGGCAGGAAGCCAACAACCGGGCGCTTTTCCTCGAACGCCTGGGTTCCGTGTACCGCGACCAACAGAAGTTTCCCCAAGCCATGGACACGTTCCAGCAAATTCAGGCGCTGGGGCCGTTGCAGGGCCCTCGCGCCGAGATGCTGATCATTGAAACTCTGCGCCTCCAGCACCAGTCGGATAAGGCCATGGCGGAAGCAGACGGGGCGGTCAAGACCTATCCCAAGGACCAGGATCTGGCCATCTTACGCGCCACCATGCTGGGCGAACGGGGCCATGTGGATGAGGCCGTCGCGCAAATGCGAACCTTCCTCACCCAGCGCTCCCCGGATCGAGCCATCTATATTTCCATTGCCCAGGTTTATTTGCAGGCCAAGCGTTTCGACGACGCTGAGAAGGCGATTCAAAAAGCGCTGGATTTGAGCCCAACCCCCGAAGACCGGGAGTACGCGCTTTTTGTGCAGGGTTCCATTTTCGAGCGGCAGAAGAAGTACGATCAGGCGGAGCAGACGTTCAAGAAGGTGCTCTCCGTGGATCCGCTGAACGCTTCCGCGTCGAATTACCTCGGTTATATGCTGGCGGACCGCGGCGTCCGTTTGGAAGAGTCGGTCAAGTATATTCAGAAAGCGCTGGTCCTTGAGCCGAACAACGGAGCATACCTCGACAGCCTGGGCTGGGCATACTTTAAGATGGGCCGCTACGACTTGGCGGTGACACCCTTGGAAAATGCCGCGCGCCTGATTCAGAATGATCCCACCATCCACGAGCATTTGGGTAATGTCTATTTGCGCCAGGGCAAGACGGCCCGGGCCCAGGAGGAGTGGCAGCGCGCCCTGAAGGAATGGCCCGATGCCGTCTCCAGCGATTTCGACGCCGAGCAGGCCAAGGAGCTCCAGAAGCAACTCGATGACCTCAAGAGCCACTCGGAGCATGCCAAATCTTCGAACCACTGACCCTTGTAGCGCGGGTGTCCCCACCCGCGCCTTCTTCTGTACTGCGGCAGTCCGCGCCCGCATCCTCTTTTGTGGTGCGGGTGTCCTCACCCGCGTCTTCGAGGCGACAGAGCGAGAGGAATAAAGAGAGTCCGGGTGGGGACACCGGCGTTACAATTCGTATGCCGCGGGTGGGGGCACCCGCGCTACAAATGACTTTGCCAAACACCCTTCGCCTTCGCGCCTTCGCCAAAATCAACACCGGGCTTAAAATTCTCCACAAGCGGCCCGATGGCTACCACGAACTCCGCACTATTTACCAGACCATCGCGCTGCATGACCGTTTGGAAATCAGCATTTCCAAAGCCGCCAAGGGAATTGCCGTGGAATGCGATAACCCGGAGATTCCCGGCGGGCCGGGCAACCTGGTTTACCGCGCGTGCGAGGCTTGGGTGAAAGCTCGCGGCTGGCGGGGTGGGCTTCGGGTGCAAATCGAAAAGACGATTCCTCTCGGCAGCGGGCTGGGCGGCGCCAGCACCAACGCCGCAGCCACGATTCTGGGCCTCGAGCGATTGACGGGCGACCGTCTGGACTTTCCCGCGCGGCACAAGCTGGGCGCGGCGCTGGGTTCTGACGTCCCCTTGTTTTTCCTGGGCGGACGCGTCCTGGGCTGTGGCCGCGGGGAAGAGGTTTATCCTCTCAGTGATCTTCCTTCCCGCGCCTGCCTGGTCATTTTCCCGGGGTTCTCCGTTTCCACGGCGGAAGCTTACCGCCAAGCAGGTTTACGGTTGACAGAGCAGGCCCGAACCGCTTACATTGGTAGTTTCGGTGCGTGGCCACAATTTCCCCTGATGAGTTGGGGACCGGCCGAGAACGACTTCGAAGCTGTCGTTTTCGCGAGGTGGCCTGAGTTGGCGCGATTGAAGCGCCGGCTTATCCGGGCCGGGGCCGAAGTTGCCTCCTTGACGGGCAGCGGGTCTGCTGTGTACGCCCTCTTTTCCTCCTCTCGTCAAATGGACCGCGCCTCGAAACTCATCCCCAAAGGGTGGCTATTATTCCCGACACGCACGCTGGTGCGCGCCGACTACCAGCGGGAATTATTTGTTCATTGAGTCATTGGGTGATTTGGCGATTGAAGCCGTTTGCCAATTGCTAGGTCGCGAAACCGCGAAATCATCCAATGAATCAATGACTCGATGATTCAATGATGCAATCTTCTTGGGAGGTCGTCCAGCGGTAGGACACATGCCTTTGGAGCATGGAACCCTGGTTCGAGTCCAGGCCTCCCAGCCAGGTTTCATATTTTAGTGTTCTAACTGTTAAGCAGGCGTGCGAGGATGGAATGAAAAATCAGAGAACTCGCCACTCGCTGAAAATCTTCACGGGAAATGCCCATCCGGCGCTGGCTCGGGAGATTTGCGCGGAGCTGGGAGTGCCGCTGGGTAAAGCTCAGGTGGGCCGTTTTCCGGATGGTGAAGTGCGGCTGCAAATCCTCGAGAACGTGCGCGGCGCTGATGTTTTTGTCATTCAGCCCACTTGCCGCCCGGTGAATGACAATCTGGTGGAATTGCTGGTGATGCTCGACGCCCTCAGCCGCGCTTCCGCCTCGCGCATTACCGCCGTGATGCCTTATTTTGCTTATGCCCGGCAGGATCGCAAGGACCGCCCGCGGGTTCCCATTTCCTCCAAGCTGGTGGCGGACCTGTTGACGTCCGCAGGCGCGGATCGGGTGCTGGCGCTCGAGTTGCATGCCGGGCAGATCCAGGGTTTCTTCGATATTCCCGTCGACCACCTTTACGCGACACCCGTCACGGTGGCTTATTTCCGCCGGTTGAGACTGAAGAACCTGGTGGTGGTTTCCCCGGATACGGGGGGCGTGGAACGCGCACGCGCCTTCGCCAAGCGCATGAACATTCCCCTGGCGATTATCGACAAGCGGCGTGAAGACGCCAATGTGGTGGAAGTGTTCAACGTCATCGGCGACGTCGAAGGCAAAACGTGTTTGCTGGTCGATGACATGATCGATACGGCGGGAACCCTGGTCCAGGGCACCGGGGCTTTGAAGGCAAAAGGCGCCGCCAAAGTCTATGCCTGTTGCACACACGGGGTCTTTGCGGACGACGCCATCCAGAAAATCTGCTCCGCGCCTCTGGAGCAAGTGGTGGCGACCAATTCGATTCCCCTGTCACCGGAGGCGGAGCAGTGCGGCAAGATAAAAGTTCTGAGTGTGGGCGGGTTGCTCGCCGACGCTATTCGTTCCATTCATGATGAGACTTCCGTCAGTAAACTCTTCATCTGAAGGAACGATGGCCGCCCGGCCCATACCCTGTGATTACCGGAGAAATTCGAAAATCGTGAACCGACCGCCGAATTTCGAGTTTCCAGTTTCGAATTTCGATCTTCGAGGAGTGGAAAGCCATGAGTCAAGCATTAACCGTGGAAGCAGAGCCGCGCGAGGATTTTGGCAAGAACGCAGCGCGGCGCACGCGGCGCGCGGGACGCATCCCGGGCGTCGTCTATGGAGGGGGCGGCCCGGTCATCCCGGTTACCGTTGATCCGGAGGGAATCCGCCAGGTTCTTCACTCGGAGGCCGGCCACAATGCCATCTTCACGCTGCAAGTTCGCGGCAAGGCGCCGGCCCGGGCGATGATTCGCGATTGGCAGTCCGAGCCCGTCCAGGGCGGGTTGCTGCACGTGGACCTGGTGCGCATCGCCCTCGACACCAAGTTGAAGCTGAAGGTCGCCATTCATGTGACCGGTGAACCCCAGGGAGTGAAGGTGCAGGGGGGAATCTTCGAGTTCATGTTGCGCGAACTGGAAGTGGAGTGCCTTCCGGATGACATTCCGGAGGCCATCACCGTGGACGTGTCGCCGCTAACCCTCGGCCAAAATTTGCGCGTGGCGGATCTGCCCATTGGGCCCAAGGTGAAGGTTCTCACCGATCCGAACCGTGTGGTGGCCCATGTGGTGATCCTGAAGGTGGAAGAGGAGAAGCCCGCGGAGGTGGTGGCGGAGGCGGCGCCCGCTGAGCCGGAGGTCATTCGCAAGGGTAAGGCGGAGGAGGAAGGCGCCGAGGAAGAAGCCGGCGAAGAAAAGAAGGAGAAGGGCGAGAAGAAGGAGAAGGGCGAGAAGAAAGAGAAAGGCAAGGAGAAGGCGTAAGGGCGGGCCGAAACTCGAAATTCGAAATTCGGAGCGGTACGAGGTTCGGATTTTCTATTCCTGCGGGCTCAAGGTACAAAGGCGAGAATTCAACGGTGTTCGCGCTTTTCGAATTTCGCTTTTCGAGTTTCGATTTTCGTGTTTCGGGTTTGGCGTGAAGCTGATCGTCGGTTTGGGGAACCCCGGCTACGAGTACCACCTGACGCCCCACAACCTGGGGTTCATGGCGATCGACCGCTTGGCCGATGCTTGCGGCAAGGAATTGTCGCGCCGCGAAGCGCAGGCCCTGACCGCTTCCACCGAACTGGCGGGCGAGCGCGTGGTGCTGGCGAAGCCGCAAACTTATATGAACTTGAGCGGCTTGGCGGTGGCGCGGCTGCTCCAGAATTACGAATTGGCGCCGCGCGACTTGCTGGTGCTTGTGGACGAGATCGAATTGCCGTTGGGCATGTTGCGCATCCGGCCCCGCGGCAGCGCCGGCGGACATAACGGTTTGAAGTCCATCATCGGCGCGCTCGAGGCAGATGATTTCATCCGGCTGCGAATGGGCGTAAGGCCGGACCGGCAAGTGGAGGATTACGTTTCCTACCTCCTCAGGCCGTTTCGCCCGACAGAGACGGAGTTGGTGGCGGAGATGCTCGACCTGGCCGGTGAGGCCGTCCGCGTCATTCTTTCGGAAGGTGTACAAAAGGCGATGAATCGCTTCAATCGAAGGGTTCCGCCCGACGAGTCGTGAGGTCCCATGCGTAATTACGAAATGATTTTTATCGTCCGGCCCGATGTGGCCGACGACGAGGTTCAAAAGCTCATCACGCAGATGGAGAGCGTCGTGGCATCCGCGGGCGGCAAAGTGGAGAAGGTCGAAAAGATGGGCCGCCGCCGGCTTGCCTACCGCGTTCACAAACAGCGCGAGGGCTTCTACGTTCTCTTTTACGTGCAGGGCACCGGAGACACGGTCAAGGAATTTGAGCGCCGTCTCAAGGTGACCGATACGGTGATCAAGCACCTCACCGTCTGCA
>JBEKNU010000345.1:0-7458 GCA_049522495.1 Terriglobia bacterium | reverse complement strand
TGAATGTCGCCGAATTCGAATTCGTTGGTTTGGGGATTCACGCACGCCTGCCCGGCAACAAAGACAAATCCGTCAGCAACGATGGCCTGTGAATAAACGCCCTTCGGTTGGGGGGCGTCGGAGGTACGGACCACTTTGCGCATGTTATCTCCTCGAAAGGGATTGGTTTTCCCGAAAGCCCCTCAGTATAATGACCCACTTTGATTTGGTAAAGGCCGCTCCCGTCGTAGCGCCGGGCTTGAGCCCGGCACCTGCCGACCTCAAGGTTGGCGGTACAACGGCCTGCCGTCAGGAAGACCGCGCGAGAAAGCGAGAAGCCCGCATGCCAACGTCGCAGCAGCGGTGGATGAGCAACCTGGTGATCGTTCGCCATGGTGAATCACAGCGCAACGTCCGCCGCGCGGAGGCGCAGCGCGAGGGCAGCCTGGAATACCACGGCGACGTCCGCGACATGGACGTACCGCTGACGCCCCGCGGCTTGCGCCAAGCCCTGGAAACCGGGAAATACCTGGGGCGGGAATTTCATTTCGATCGCGTCTTTGTTTCCCCCTACGAACGCACGCACCAAACTGCCACCACAATGCTGAAGCAATTTCCTTATAAAGTGGACCTCAGCCTGGAAGAGCGCATCCGCGAAAAAGAATTCGGCATTCTCGACGGCTTGACCGGCGAGGGCATCCGCAGCAAGTATCCCGACGAAGCGCGCCGCCGCGAGCGCGAGGGAAAATACTATTACCGCCCGCCCGGAGGTGAGAGCTACCCCGACGTGGCGTTGCGCGTCCACAGCTTCCTGGGGACGATGGCTCGCGACTGTCGTCAGCAATCCGTGCTGGTGGTGTGCCACTCCGTCGTGGTGCTCACCTTCCGCCGCCTGCTCGAGCGCCTGACGGAAAAAACCCTGCTCGAAATTGACCGCGACCCGGGCCATGACGTCTGCAACTGTTCCGTCACCTGGTACGCGTACGACTCCCGCGCCGGCCGGCGCGGCCGCTTGGTGTTGCGCGAATTCAACGGTGTTCACTACCCCGCTCGAGACGCATCCACGGAAGAATGCCGCAAGAAGGCGCCGGTTGGAAAGGAAGGGCGCCGGGCTCGCGACTGAGGGTTGGAATTTCCCGCTTCCAGCATCCTATGGCCACACCCCCGACATCGTCATCGCCAGGCCCTGGGATTTCGGGTGCAGGATCTCATGCCCCCACCGAACTCCCCCGCGCCATCGGGACCCTTGGCGCGATCGCCATTGTCGTGGGCACGATTATCGGGTCCGGGATCTTCATGGTCCCGCACGATGTGGCGGTTCAGGTCGGGTCGGTTCCCGCCGTCATGGTGGTTTGGATGGTAGGAGGAGCGTTGGCGCTGGCCGGTTCGCTTTCACTCGCCGAACTGGGAGCAGCGACTCCGGAAGCGGGCGGAGTTTACATCTATCTGCGCGATGCCTACGGCAAGCTGGCCGCCTTCCTGTACGGATGGGCGGCGCTGCTGGTGATTGAATCGGGTAGCATCGCGACCCTGGCGGTGGCCTTCAGCATCTACAGTTCCACTTTTTTCCCCCTTACCCCCCTCGAACAAAAGTTGGTGGCGGGCGCGGTGATTGCGGTGCTGACGCTCGTGAATATCGCGGGGGTCAAGCGCGCCTCGGCGGTGCAGACCTTCTTTACGCTGGCCAAGTTGAGCGGACTGGCCATCATCGTGGGCTTCGCCGTATTCGCCCACCACGGGGCGCCGGTGGCTCCTGCGCCGGGATCTGCGCCCCCGCACACCACGCTCAGCTCCTTTGGGGTGGCGCTGATTGCGGTGTTGTGGGCATATCACGGGTGGCATCACTTGTCGCATGTGGCGGGGGAAGTGAAGAATCCCGCGCAAGTACTCCCGCGGAGTTTTCTGGCCGGCGCCCTCATCGTCATTTTCGTTTATCTCAGTGCCAACCTTGCCTACCTTCAGGTGTTGTCGCTGCCCGTCATGGCCCAGGATGCCTACCAGCGCGTGGCGGCCAAAACCATGGAAATTCTCTGGGGCCCGCGTGGCGCCGCGTTCGTTTCCGGGTTGATCCTTTGCTCGATGTTCGGGGCGATCAACGGCAACATCCTGGGAGGCGCGCGCGCCATCTACGCCATGGCGCGCGACCGCGTCATGTTCTCCGCCGTGGGGCGTATTCACCCGCGTTTTGAAACCCCCTACGTTGCCCTGCTGATCCAGGGAGTTTGGTCCATCGTGCTGGCGGCCATCGGCAACTTTAAGCAACTCTACACGGGCGTCATTTTCACCGGCTGGATTTTCTACGCCGCGGCGGCGCTGGCGGTGGTCGTCCTGCGCCGGAAGCGCCCCCAGTGGGCGCGGCCTTACCGGGTTTGGGCCGTACTGCCGGTGGCCTTCGCCGCGGCGGCGCTGATCATCATTATCAATGCTCTGGCCCGCAGCCCGCGCGAATCCGGCATCGGCTTGGGACTCGTGTTTCTGGGAATTCCCGTCTACTTCGCCTGGACGAATTTCACTCGAACCCGGAAGAGCGCGTAAGATCGGTTGAGGCGGGCATCAGGCAAGCAGAATTGGGGCTAGAGCAGACATGGCGGTGGCACAGGCACTCCTACCTGTGCTCTATGCAAGGGACTGCATCATCCTCGGGCACCGGCTGGAGTGCCGGTGCCACCACCAGCCACGAACCACTGCCCACTAACTACTCTTCTCGCAAGGCGGTCATGCGCGGACGAACCGCGGACCTCCAGAACAGGTCCACGCTCCACGCTGCAAAGAGCGCAGTCAGTCGTGAAAGCGTCGCCGGGCGCCATGGAAGACGGCCAGGATTTCAACCTCGTCTGCCCAAAGGTGGTAATACACTACATAAGGAATCCCGCTGAGCGTCAGCGCACGAATGCCGGGCTGCTTGGTCAGCCTGCCCAAGAGTGGGAAATCGGTCAAACGCTGAATAGAAGATATGATTCTTTCGGCGACGTGAGCCGCGGCCACGGGTTTGTCAGCCGCAATGAACTCGCGGATTTCTTGCAGGTCGCGGACAGCGCGGGGATCCCATACTATTCGCATTCGGGCGGGGGTATTTGTCCGTCTTGACCCCAGGTGCGAAGCCAAGCCACGACACGCTCATTGGGAACTGTTCTTCCGCTGCGCGAGGCAAGTCGTCGCTGTGCCTCTTCTGCTTGCAGCGCTTCCGTCTCCAACAACAAATCGAGGGCACTGGCAATCAAGGTGGAAGGATTCTGCGCCCGCTCGCGCGCAGCCTGCTCGATCCGCTTCTTTAGTTCGTCTGGCACATCTAGGCCGGAAACTGAACTCATAATTTCGCCTCTGCCGGAATGGTAACACAGAAAAGGGCATAAGCAGCCAGCAAACGGGATATGGTTCGAGCTGCGCGCTCGTTCCTGATCCCAATACCGGCGGCGAAAGAATCGTGTCCAGCTCATGTAAGTCCACGCGGTGGCACAGGCACTAGCCACTAACCACCGCCCACTATCTACTCTTCTCGCAACGCGGTCATGGGATTTACCCGAAGGGCCCGGCGGGCGGGAGCATAGGTGGCGAGCAAGCCGACCACCGTCACTCCTGCCACCGCAGCGACGACCCCGATTGGGTCGGCTGGGCTTACCTTATAGAGCACCGCCTTGATGACCTGTGCCCCCGCCAGCGCCATGGCGAGGCCGATCGCCGCCCCGATGGCCACCCTCGTCAGCGCCTGGCGAAGCACGAGTAGTAGCACGTCCGCTGGCCCGGCTCCCATCGCTATTCGAACTCCGATTTCGTGGGTGCGCCGGCTGACGCTAAAGGAAACCAGCCCATACAGCCCAACGCCACCCAAGAATATGCCCAGGATAGCAATGGCCCCTACCAGGCCGGCGCCAATACGGTAGGGGAAAAGCGAGAGTTGAATGTTCTGCCGCAAGCTGACCAGGCTCATGACGAACGCGTCGGGGTCCGTATCTTGAATCGCTTTGCGAATCGTTCCGGCCATAGCTGTGGGCGCTGCGGCGGTCTCGATGAGCAGTGTGCCTTCGGCGCGCTTGGCGGGCGGCGTCGCCACAAACAGGAAGGGCATGGGTTTTTCTTGCAGCCAGACGTATTTACCGTCCTCTACCACGCCGAGAACCTGACAATTGGTCCCAGCCATCTGAAATACCTTGCCCACGGCCGCGTCAGCGCTGCCCCAGACCTGGCGCGCCATGGTTTCGTTCACCACGACGGCGTCCTTGGAATCGCTGCGGTCGAAATCGCGCCCGCGGAGAAGTTGCGTGCCCATCACCGCAAAGTAATCGGCGCCCGCAGCCCTCCAGCCGACGGCTACGGGCTCCGGAGTCACCCCCGGGATCAGGACATCCCTTTTCCCATCCGCCATGCCGCTGAGTGGCAGCGCGTTGGTGAAGCTTACGCGCAGCACTCCCGGAACCTCACGAAGTTTGTCAGCCAGCCGGCCGAAGTCGACAGTCTTGTCCTCCGCGGGGGGAACCAGCATGGCCGCCAGCACGTTTCTCCCAGGGTCGAATCCCGGCCGAATCTGCTGGGCTTCCTGGTAACTCCGGAACAGGAGCCCAGCGCCGACCAGCAGGAACTGTGAGATCGCAATCTGCGCGATCACCAGCACTCCGCGGAACCGAAAACGCCGTCCCCCGGTGGGGGCATCACCCTTCAGCGTGGGAACTAGATCGGGCCGTGAGGCCCGCAACGAAGGTACAAGTCCGGCAGCCAGGGCGGTGATCAGCGTCATTGCCAGTGCGTAGGCAAGCAACCTGCGATCAATTCGGAAGTCGAAGTCCAACGAGAAAAGCCAAAGCGGCTGAAGCGCCGGGACGGCTCGAATCAGCGCCTGCGCCAGCAGGAGGCCCAGGCCGGCAGCCGTGAGCGAAAGGAGGAGGCTTTCCGCGATCAATTGCCGCACCAAGCGGCCGCGCGAGGCGCCCATGGCTACGCGTACGGCGAACTCCTGCCGCCTCCCCTCTCCCTGTGCCATCAGGATGCCCGTGATGTTGGCGCACGCGATGAGCAACACTAGTCCTGCCAGAGAAAGGATGATCGCGCCCAGCACGCCCTTGTCCTCAGGGTCCCTAAGGTCGACCGCTGTCCCCTTGTAGGTGTCCGGATACTGGCTGGCGATCCTTTTCGCCACAGTAGTCAACAACGCTTCCGCCCGCGCCTTGTCCACTCCGTCGCGCAAATGCACCAAGGTGGCAAATTGGAAGCTCCCGCGCCGCAGGAGGTTTTGCCGTTCCCCCGCCGGAAGAGAGCTGAACGGAATCCACACGTCCACGGGCAGATTACCGGGCTCGCGGAATCCGCGCGGCATGATTCCCACAACCGAAAAGGGTCGACCGCTCAGAAAAAGGGTTTTTCCAACAGCGTCGGTGGCTCCTCCGAGCTGCCGTTGCCATAAGGAATAGCTGATTACGGCCGGGGGCTCGCCTTCAAAATGTGCATCGCTCTCCTGGAGAGTCCGGCCGGCCATCGCCCTTGCTCCCAAGACCGAAAAATAGTTTTCGCTCACCTGAGTCATCAATACGGATTGTCGCTGGCCCGCGGAATTCAGCACAGCGCCTCGGTTCGTCAAGGCGGCAAACGACGCGACGTTACCTGCCTGCGCCTGGTAATCCAGCAGGTCGGGATAGGAGGTGGATTGCCATTTGCCCGGCCGGTTGGTGCGAACCTCCATATAGAAAATCTGTCCGATCCCCTGGACCGGCGGAGGCTTCAGGAACAGAGTGTCCACCACGCTGAACAACGCGCAGTTGGGGCCAATGGCAATGGCTAACGAAATCACTGCTACGGTAGTCGCGCCTGGGCTCTTGGCGAACATCCGCAGGGCGAAGCGGAGATCTTGCCAAAGCGTTTCGAGCCAAGCGAGGCTGTTCATGTGATAAATCTCCTCACGAATCAGCGTGGTGTTGCCAAGCTTGCGGTGGGCGGCGTAGCGCGCCTCTTCCGGCGACATGCCGCGGGCGATGTTCTCCTCGGTCTCGGCTTCGAGGTACGCGTCCAGCTCGCGCGCCCGCTCTTCATCCCAATGCTTGCGGCGAAAGAATCGAGTCCAGCTCATAGAAGACCTCAGTGGTTAGTGGCTAGTGGTTAGTGAATAGTGGCTAGAGATGGAACAGGCAGAAGTGCCTGTGCCACCAGCCTTTACTGTCCACTGTTCACTGTCCACTATCCACTGCCTCACTCGTACCTGAGCGCCACCATGGGGTCGACCTTGGTCGCTCGCCGCGCGGGCAGATAGCCGGCCAGCAGCCCGACTAGGATCATTCCGAAAACCGCGCCGATGGTCGTCAGCGGATCAGTGGGATTCAGGCCGAAGAGCATGCTGCGCACGAAGCGCGTAGCCACGAACGCCGCGGGGACGCCAATCGCCACACCGAGGGCCACGATAATCAGCGTTTCCCCCATCACCAACCTCAAGATGTCATTACGTTGAGCGCCGAGCGCCATGCGGATGCCCAATTCCCCGGTTCTTCGCACCACTGCATAGGCCAAAAGGCCGTACAAGCCGATGCAAGCCAGAAGCACTGCGAGCCCCCCGAAAAAGGTGGAAAGCCGGGCAAACAACCGTTCCTGCACCAGGCCCTCGGCAATCTGTTCCGTCTGGGTCTTAATATCGGAGAGGGGTACGCCGGGATCAAGGTCGCGAACGATGCGCCGTACCGACGGAACCAGCGCCAGGGGATCACCAACCGTCCGCACCTCGAAGTGGGTCTCCCACGCCGCCAAGGGATCCTGGCTGTAGGGAATATAGATGGTGGGGCGGGGCGCGTGGCGAAGGCTGGCATACTTCGCGTCCTGGACCATTCCCACAATCTCATATTCATCGCTTAACTCGCCTTTTTTCCAGAAGGCGTCCATGAAGGCAAAGCGGTAACCCAAAGGGTTCTGACCGTCAAGACGCTCGCGCGCAAAAGCATCGTTCACCACCGCTACTTTGGGCGAAGTCGCCGTATCGCGCCATTCGATGCCTCGCCCCAGCACCAGGGGAATCCCCATCGTCTCGAAGAAAGATGGCCCCACATTGTTCCAGTCCACCCCGGTCCTTTGTCCAGGTCTGGGCTTGCGCCCTTCGATGGCGATTCCCCATTGATTTTGAGTGCCGGAAAGCAGCGTGATTTCGGACATGGTCGCGGACCTTACTCCGGGAACAACCTGAAGGCGGGCGAGCAATTGCCCGTAGAATTCACTGAGGCGCTCGTCTTTATATCCGTTCTTGGCCGGGGCGACGGCAAACAACAGCAGATTGTTTTGGTTGAAGCCCAGATTCTGGCCCTCCAGATTTCCGAGGGTTCGCACGAATAGAGCCGCGCCAATCAGCAGTGGCAATGACAAGGCGACTTGCGCAACCACCAGCGATTTTCCCAGCCTTTGCCGGCTTCTCAGGCTCACTACCGGAACTTCGCCGGAGCGGGCCTTCAGTGCCGGCGTCAGATCCACGCGCGTCGAGTGCCAGGCCGGAACCAACCCAAATAGAAGCGAGGT
>JBEKNU010000344.1:0-7541 GCA_049522495.1 Terriglobia bacterium | reverse complement strand
GCTGGGCGACTATCTGCTGGCCGTAAACGGAAAGTCCTTGCGCGCCCCGCAGAACCCTTACGAATTGTTTATCAACACGGTGAATGAGAACGTCACGCTGACCGTGAACTCGAAGCCCAGCGAGGAAGGGGCGCGGAAAGTGGTGGTGAAACCCCTGGGGAGCGAGTATTCCCTCCGTGAACTCGACATGATCAACGCCAACCGCAAGAAGGTGGAAGAGGCCACGGGCGGGCGTGTGGGATATGTCTACATTCCCAATATGGACGCGGAAGGGCTGAACGAATTTGTGAAACAATTCTTCCCGCAGGTCCGCAAGGAAGGCCTGATCATCGACGTGCGTTACAACGGCGGCGGCTTCGTGGATCAAATCATTTTTGAGCGCCTGCGCCGGATACTGGCGGGAATGGAGTCAGCCCGCAACTTCGAGAGCAACACCGTTCCGGATGTGGTGTTCCATGGTTACATGGCCTGCGTCACCAATGAGTATGCCGCCTCCGACGGAGACTTCGTCAGTTATTTCTTCAAGAAATACAAGCTGGGGCCGCTTATTGGCATGCGCACCTGGGGAGGGGTGCGAGGCATTCGCGGTTATATTCCTCTGATGGATGGCGGCTACATTACGCGCCCTGAATTCTCGCTCTACGGGACGAATAGCGAGTGGCTGATTGAAAATCACGGCGTGGCCCCGGATATCGAAGTCGATAACCGGCCGGATTTGGTTATGCAAGGCCGCGACCCGCAGCTCGAAAAAGCCATCGAGCTGGTGATGAAAGAGATCCAGGAGCACCCCAAGAAGCTGCCTCCGCGTCCCGCTGATTTACCCGCCTACCCAGGGGGCCCGGGTTAGTGGGCCGTTGTAAAAAGCGTGGAGTAGCGGAGGACGGGAATACCTCGTGCTTAGTTGCAAAAGTCAGCGACCGCATTCGTCGGGGGATGGAAGGGCGGGGCTTTACAGGCTGCGGAAAAACTCGTCAGGGCAGGCGCGGAGCGCCACGACAGCCTGCGCGGGCGCAGCCCGCTTTGGAGTGCGGTCCGCCGCGGCGGACCGCCGCTTTGGCTCGAGCCAGCTTGCTGGCGGGCAGTGATGCTCTCGGTTGCAATCCCCGCGAGCAAGCTCGCGGGGAGGAAAGCGGCAGCAAGCTGCCGCACTCCAAAGCGGGCTGCGCCCGCAGAAGCATTGGGTGTGAGACCCCGTTCTGCTCCAAAACATCAAACGCCACCTAGCGGGCGCGATAAATCTCGTGCCAGCCGCCGGTGGGAAGCACCGCTCCGACAATGGCGCCCACGATTGCTCCAACCCCAGTAATTACCCCGATGACTTCGCCTTTGCTGGCGCCAATGCAGGATACCCCCTGGCCGCATCCTCCGACTGCCGCGCCAATCCCCGCGCCGGCGCCCGCCCCAATCCCCGCGCCGATCAATGTATTTCGCACGCGGTGCCCTGAGCCTTTGGACGAAACCCGCAGGACACTCTGCCGACTGATGCTTTGTTCGCCGGTCGCCGTACTCACAACAATCGCCTCGTCGGTTACGCTGCGGAAGTTACCGGTAGTGGATTTGGCGCCGTTCTGCACGACCTGAATTTCCTGGCCTGCCGACAATTTCTTCAGCTTGTCCCAGGCGGCTTGATTTTTGGTGTCCTCCGCACGGGCGGAACTCGTCGCCATCCCCCATGTGAGAACCAGGAGCCCCAGGCACACAACAGTATTGACTCGCTTCATTCAAAGCCTCCTCAAAAGTAGTTTGGCCGCCCGTCTTTGAATTTGGCCCAAAGGGGAAAGAAGCAATTAGCCGAAATTTCTGATGGCGACTTGTCTCTAAGTGAAAACCATCGGCATTCGAGCAACAGCTTACTACCTGCTGAGAACAAAGGATACATATTGCGTGACAGTTTCCAAAGTGTCACATCGAGCGCGTTGGGCAGATCAGATATCTCATCCCAAATGACACCAATACCTCCTCAAGACTTTGTTTGAAAGATCCATGGCAAAGGAACTATCATAAGAATCAGGCCGTTTGTCAGCTCGTGGGGAGAGGGTGTTTCATTTCGCCAGGCAAGTTGACAAATTCGGCGTTAGCACCGAGGAAGAATACAGACATAGGGCTGACATCTTTAGGTTCGGCGACAGAACGCCTCCAGCTCAGGAATGTATGCGCCCAAGTTTGGTGGAACGAAGAGCCCTTCTTTGGGAAACCGATAGAACTATCCGATGCACGAAAACCATCGAATCATTGGTCCTGATGACCGGATATTGATCACCGGCTCGAATGGCTTTATAGGGTCGCGAGTGGTCGACACATTGCTGCGGTCCGGTTTCTCCAATCTCCGCTGCTTTGTGCGGCCCTCGAGCAATCTGACCGCCCTCCAGGCAGTCCTCGTCGCCGCCCCCGGTGCCCGGGTCGAGGTGATGCCGGGAAATCTTCTGTCACGGGAGGACTGCGCGAAGGCGGCAAAGGACGTGGCGGCGATTTTCCATTTGGCCGCCGGAACAACCAAGAACTTTGCAGGGTCGTTTATGAACTGTGTTGTGACAACAAGAAACCTGCTGGAGGCCGCGGCGAAGTTTGGGTGCCTGCAACGTTTCGTCCACGTGAGTTCGTTTGCGGTCTATTCGAACTGGAACATCCGGCGCGGCGGATTGCTGGACGAAACGTGTGAGCTGGAAAGCCGGCCGGTCGAGCGGGCTGAAGCCTATGCCTTCGCAAAGCTGAAGCAAGAACGTCTGGTCGTTGAATACGCTGAAAAGCATGGGATTCCTTACGTCATCCTGCGCCCGGGGGCCGTTTACGGTCCTGGGGTAAGAGACCTCACGAAAAGGGTTGGAATCGACACCTTCGGAGTCTTCTTTCATCTGGGAGGGTCGAATCAGATCCCGTTAAGCTACGTCGATAACTGCGCCGAGGCGATCGTTCTCGCGGGTCTAAAACCAGGAATCGACGGTGAGGTGTTCAATATCGTTGATGACGACCTGCCTAGCAGCAGACAGTTCCTGAGAATGTATAAGAAGCACACCAGGGGCTTTAAGTCCTACTATGTTCCTTATTGGCTCTTCTACAGTCTCTGCTGGCTATGGGAAAAATATTCCAGGTGGTCTGAAGGTCAGTTCCCTCCCGTTTTCAATCGGCGACGCTGTGCAGCCCTTTGGAAGGGGAACAAGTATAGTAATCAAAAGTTGAAAGACCGCATCGGATGGAGACCCACATTTCCTTTTTCGGAAGCATCGAGACGGTACTGCGAGTATCTCGAGAGGACGATTTAGCCAAATGTTAAGAGTTGCTATCGTCGGATGCGGCAAGATAGCTGATCTCCATGCGGAGCAGATTCAGTATATTCCCGGCTGTCAGATTGTCGGAGTATGCGACCGCGAGGAGCTGATGGCCCAACAGCTTGCAGAGCGGCTGAACGTTCCGGCCCACTTCACGGAGGTGCAAGATCTTCTCGATCACGCTAAGCCCGATGTGGTGCACATCACGACTCCGCCCCAGACCCACCACTCGATCGGCAAGTCGTGCCTGGAGGCCGGCCGCCACGTCTATATTGAAAAGCCTTTCACCATCCATTTTAAGGAAGCCCAAGAGCTGATCAGTCTGGCCGAGCACAAGAACCTTAAGTTAACTGTAGGTCATCATTACCAGTTCAGCCATGCCGCCCGTCGAATGCGCGAGCTTGTGGCGGAAGGCTATCTTGGCGGCTCGCCAGTGCATATGGATAGTTATTATGGCTACGACCTCGGCGGCGGAGACTATGCCAGGGCGCTTTTGGGAGATCGTCATCACTGGGTTCGAAAGTTGCCCGGCCTTTTACTACAGAACACTATCAGTCATGGCATCAGTAAGGTGGCTGAGTTTCTGAAGGGCGACGTTCCCCAAGTTATCGCGTATGGTTTCACAAGTCCGTTTTTGAGAAACCTCGGAGAGGCAGAGATCATCGATGAATTGCGGGTCATTATCCACGACGAAACGGCCACTGCCTACTTCACCTTTTCATCGCAGATGCGGCCCTGTTTGCACCAGTTGTGGTTGTATGGACCAAGGAATGGCTTGATCGTGGATGAACGGCAGCAAACCGTGATCAAGGTGAACGGATCACCTTATCGGAGTTATTTGCAGCAATTTGTGCCACCGTGGGGCTATGCCAAGCAATACATCGGGAATTCGTTGGGAAATATGAGGAAGTTCCTAAAAGCGGACTTTCAAGCGGACTATGGCATGAAAGTGTTAATAAAAACCCTCTATCACTCGATCACCGAGGGCGGGCCATTACCGATACCTTACGAGGAGATCCTGCGAACCTCACGGATCATGGAGGAGATATTCTCTCAACTGCGCTCGTCGCGCCCACCCACCAACAGCGTCTTGCCCCCGGAGACCTGACCCTCCCCTCCTATCACCGGGCCAAACTTTGGAGAGCAATCGGCTCGCTTGATTCCGGTCTTGTCGGTGGGCCGCAGAGCTGCGCGCTGCGCCAGCCCGCAGCCATGGCATGGGAAAGCGAATTGCCCCCATTTGTGTTGAGAAAAGTTGCTTCAACGCAGGGTGGTGCCGTATACTCTGCTCATGCCAATCATGAAGGCTGTCGAACTTAAGGGCGAGATTGACGACCAGCACCGGCTCCATGCCGACGTGCCCCAAAGCTTGCCGGCAGGTTCGGTGCGCGTCATCGTTTTCATCCCGGAGGAAGACGAAGCCGGCCCCGCCTGGGCAGCCGGGGTGTCGTCCGAATGGTCGGCGGAATTGAAAGACCCCGCACAAGACATATACACCCTCAACGATGGACAACCGATCGATGCGCCCCGGTGAAATCTACCTCGCCAAGTTCCCTTTCGGGGATGCGCCGGGCATGAAGATTCGTCCGGTCTTGTTGTTGACTGACCCGGTGGGGGTCGTTCCGGAGATACTGGTTGCTTACATTTCCTCCGTCATTCCCACCCCGCTTCTGCCCTCCGACCTACTCCTCGATCCGTCAACTCCGGGATTTCGCTCGACAAACCTTAAAGCATCATCGGCCCTTCGCCTGCACAAGCTCGCCACCATCCATTGCTCCAGCCTGGCGCGCTATTTAGGCGTCGTAGACAACCCTACCTGGAATGCCGTGGCGTCAAAGCTCAAAGACCTTCTGAGATTGTAGATCGAATTCTCCGGCGCCGGAGGGTTGGTCTTATTCGCGTTTCTCGAAGATCACGATGTGCTGCGAGGGCAGCGTTTCCACGGTCCGGACTTGCGCAAGCCCCGCCACTTGCATTTCTTTGGCAAGCTGCTCCACGCTCATCTTGTGCACTTCTTTGATGGGGACGCGGGGATCTTCCTTTCGATACTCGACGAAGACCACCTGCCCGCCGGGCTTCAGCGCTTCGCGAACCTTGGTCATGACCTCAAAAGGATAGGCGAGTTCGTGGTAGACATCGACCATCAGTACCCTATCGACGCCGCCGGCAGGCAGTTGGGGATCGGTCTCGCTACCTTTCACCTCCTCTACGTTGGTGACTCGCAGCGCGGTGGCGCGCCGCCGGAGCGTCTGAAGCATCTCATCCTGGATTTCCACCGCCAGTACCCTGCCCGTCTTGCCGACCTTGGCCGCCAAGCGGAACGTGAAGTAGCCTGATCCCGCGCCCAGGTCCGCGACCACCTCTCCGCCGCGCAGCCCCATGGCGTCAATCACCACCTCTGGATGCTCCTCGGCTTCGCGCTCCGGCCGATCGAGCCAGTCAAGGCCACCCGGCCCCATAACCTGCGCGATCTCTCGGCCCAGGTAAAATCTTCCGGTGCCGTTGGCGTCGTGGATCGGGCGGACTTCATACCGGGTTGGGGGTTGCAGGCTCGAAACCTGAAGGCACGCGAGCAGCGATGGGCGAGCCTCGCCAGCCGCCGGAAGTAGATTCCCACCTGCCAGCGCGCCCCCGGTGATCAAAACCATCGTGAGCGCTACGGTAACCCGGCGGAGATTGAAATGGAGCATATGAACCTCTGCGCGCGGCGGCAAACAACGAAGTTATGTGCCGTCCTCACCATGCCTTGTCAGCATCATCTGGCCGTGGGTCACGGCTTAGGCGCGCTGAAATCCACCTTGGGGGCATGGCGCGCAGACTCGGAAGCGGCAAAGTAGTCATTATTCCGCTGGAAGCCCGCCCACCCGGCAAAGATGCTATTGGGGAAAAGGCCGATGTAGGTGTTGTAATCCTGGATGGCCTCGTTATACCGGCGGCGTTCGACGGCGATGCGGTTTTCGCTCCCCGCCAGCTCATCCTGAAGGGCCATGAAGTTCTGATCGGATTTCAGATTGGGATAGTTTTCAACGATCAGCAGCAGCCTGCCGAGGGCGCCATCCAATTGGCCATTGGCAGCGATCTTGTCGGCGGGTGTCCGGGCATTCAGCAGACCGGCGCGAGCATTGGCGATGTCTCCGAACACGGTCTGCTCCTGCTTCGCATAACCCTTCACCGTTTCCACGAGGTTGGGAATCAGGTCGGCGCGCCTTTGCAGCACCACATCCACCTGTGACCATGCTTGTTTGATGGCTTCATTCTTGCGAACCATCTCGTTCTTGCTGCTGACGTAGGATCCTCCAATGATGAGGGCGCCCAGCACCAGCAAGGCCACCACCACTCCCACCACTGCTAACAGTATTTTCATGACCTTCCTCCTTATCCCTTCGCCGGTGGAGCTGCCAGCCGGCGGTCAATCTCCTCCGTGACCTTGGAGACCCTGTCCAGGTAGGCATCGAATGTTGCCTGGACATCCACGTCACGCCCACGCTTGTGCCCTTCACGAATCTCAAAGATGGTATGAAAGGGTGAGGGATCAAACCCCAGAACGGATCCCAGGCGGTCCATTGTACTTCTCTTGGTAGGCGGTGGATCCTCCCCCAGGGCCATCAAGGCATGGCGGAACAGCGCGGCAAATGTCGAAATGGAGGAGGTCATCAATTCCAGGGTCTTCCGGGAGTCCGCGGGATGCCGCACGTAGTGCTGCCGCAGGCGCAGCGTATTGTTCCGCAACTCCCTTTCCACCTGCAGGCGGTGGAGGTCCATCGGCACGTGAACCGAGGCCACCAAATCTTCGCCATGAACAACTCGATGAGCCGCTTTGATGTCCAAAAGTTCGATGGCGAAAATATCGGCGGAATGGTGAAGCTCGTCGAGTGTGAAGAAGAGCGGCGCGGGGTGCCCCTTTTTGGCCCACCAAGCCGAGGCATCATGCAATTTGCTCAAATCCTCTCTGCCAAGACTCTGCATGATGCAGAGAATATTGAGGTCGGAATGCCCCTCGTGGAACTCTTCCGTTGCCGCGGAACCGTAGAGAATTACGGAAAGCAGGTTGCTTCCCGCGGCGTCCTTCAATCTGGTTACCAGGCCTGTCAGGTCTTGCTCCTTTATCATGATTATCGCTCCCGGAGTGTCTCTCGGTGAGGGGATATGTTACCAGCCTCCGCCGGCTCCCCCCCCGCCTGAGGAACCTCCACCAAAGCCCCCGAAACCTCCGCCCCCTCCGCCTCCACCAAATCCCCCTCCACCCCAGCCGCCGCGTCGTCCGCCTCCGAACAA
>JBEKNU010000343.1:0-7633 GCA_049522495.1 Terriglobia bacterium | reverse complement strand
CCCCCGGCGATCAGGACATTGCCGTTGTCCAGTACCGTCATGGTCTGGAACATGCGCGCCGTATTAAGGCTGCCCGTCAGGGTGAAGTTGGAAGTTGCCACGGCAAAGACCACTCCATAGCTGGAGAGCCCGCCAACCGTCACCAGCACGTACCCCGTCGTCGCTGCGGTGGGAACAGGCACGGTGATGCTCGTGTCACTCCAACCGGAGGGCGCTCCCGCCACACCGCTGAAGGTCACGGTGCTGCTGCCCTGCGTAGCCCCAAAGCCCGACCCGGTGATGGTCACGGAGGCGCCCACAGGGCCGCCCGTCGGCGTGAGAGCCGATATCGACGGAGCAGATTGAGCGAAGACGCATCTTACGAATAGGGTAACGAAGAGGATAAAAGTTAGGGCCTGGAGACGATGGCGCATTGACTACCTCCCCACCGCGGTTATCAGCTTTTGCGGAGGGTATACGGCCGTTATTATAAATTGTCAAGTTAAGTTTTTGTGTAAGCTTTAGCGGGGGACGATATGTCGCTGGTACATAGATTTCGGCGGGTGGGTTTGGCTTCCTCAGGAACTATGGAGAAGAGGGGCGGCCGGTCGGATTCGTCGTATCGGTTGTAGCGCGTGTCCCCACCGGCGATTGTCAGAGACGCGGGTGAGCACACCCGCGATTCTCGGGTGGGGACACCCGCGCCCCATTGCTACCCGCGTTGCAATTCATACACGGTGATTTCGGGTGGGGCGCCGAAGCGGACGGGGGAGAAGATGGTTCCGATGCCGCGGTTGACGTAGAGTTGCGACCCTGCTTTTTGGAACCAGCCTCGCACGTAGGGAGTGATTAAGCGGGCCGGGGAAACGTCCGGGGAGATATATTCCAGTGTCACTTGGCCGCCGTGGGTGTGGCCGGCCAGGCTCAGGTCGATGCCGAGTTCGGCGGCGCGGTCGAAGGTGTTGGGATTGTGGCTGAAAAGGATGTTGACGGTTTCGGGCAGCATGAGCGGCTGAACGCCCTGCAAATACTGGGTCACGACTCCATCGCCCGGGGGGCCGAAGGGCGTGCGGGTTTGGTAATCGACTCCGATAAAATTCAAGCGCTCGCCGGCGGAGGCAAGGGTGGCGTTTTCCAGGCGGAGCATCTTGATCCCGCGCTCCGCGAAGAGGCGAGTGATGGAGTCCTCCACGCCTGCCCAGTGCTCATGATTGCCCAGGCAACCCAAAATGCCAAACGGCGCCTTCAATAAGGACAAGGCTTCCACCACCTCGCCCGCCGGTGAGCCCTCCCAGGTAATAAAGTCGCCGGTAAGCGCCACCAAGTCCGGCTTCAACTGATTCACCATCGCCACATATTTGCGGATATCGTTGGCCGTCATGAAGGGGCCGACATGGAGGTCGGAAAGCTGGGCAATGCGAAAGCCCTCAAAGGCTTTCGGCAACCGCCGCAGCTTGATGGGCTGGTGGGTGGTCTCGATTTCCGTGCGCTCATACAGCAGCCCGTAGGCACAGGCCGCGAAGGGCGTGGCGCTTATGACCACGGCCGTCCGGGCAAGAAAGTGGCGGCGCGCCGGAGAGAGCAATCGCTCGCGCCCGGGGTTCGAGGGGGGAAGCAATTTCCGGTATACCCAAAGAACCGCACGCCCCAGGCGATTGCAGAGGTAGAAGAGGGCAATCACCACGAACCCCAGCAAGGAAGAGAGCATCCACCAGCGAAAGGGCGCTTCCAGCAGCGCGGCTTGCAGCGTCATATGGGCAGGCTCGGGAGCAGTTCTTTGCCAATACAGATTGAAAGCCAGCAAGACGTAGATACCCATCCCCAACCCGCCCAACCAGCGCCGCACAGACAGGCCGCGAAAGAACTTCCTCCCCAGCGCGCGCAACTGCCAAAACCAGAAAAGCTGGCTGGGAATAAATAACACGATGGCCAATACAAGAAGCAAATGTCTAAATATCATTCCCTCAAGCCCCGCCGGAAATGATCCAACCCCATTATTATATGATGCCGGGCGCCGTTTGTCTGCTGCCTGCCGTGGAAGCGGCATCCGCGCCGTGACTTATATTAAAGGTACGAAGGGGCGGAGCGAGCAGATGTGGTCGGAGATCCGAGACACTGCCAGCATTTCTAAGGGTCGGCAGAGAAAAAACAGAAAGGAAGTAAGCTGGGTGATGCCCCGTCCCCTACCGTGGTAACGGAGGAGACGGGGCATATAGATAAAGGTACGTAACGGAGCTCAGGAACTCACCCCGACTATTTGCGAACGCGTGCCCGGAAGTACTGCCAAGCCACGCCTGCTCCACCCATGGCCATGAGAACCAACGTGGAAGCCTCGGGGACGTGGTTGGTCGTGGTCGGGGGCGTCGTTCCGCCTAATGCTGACCCCACGACGCCGGAAAACACCAGGACGACGAGCATACAACCGGTCCAACGCGCGATAGAGCGTAGATTCACATGTTCCTCCAGATTGTAGTTTAACAGCCCCTTTGTAATTGCTGGCGGGACGTTATCATATGGAACCTGAGTGTGTCAAGCAAAAACCACGGCAAAAACCACGGCAACCAGACACAGAACGGCGCTTGGGTAGTGTCCTAGTTTGAAGGCTCGAAAGTTCCGCATGGCAATCCGATTGCCTCTAGCATCTCTTTCACAGTCCAAATGTGGTCGGTGACTCCGGCTTCCATGCAAGGGGTCACGCGCAGAGTTTGATGCACCCGGCAAAAGTTGTAGTGCATCAGGAACAAGGCGAAGGCTGCGGCGTGGTTCTCGACCTTCTTTGAGAAGGCATTGGTCAATCGGGTAAAGCGCCGAATCCCCATCCTCACGCTTAAGTTGGCTCGTTCCACAAACGAAGTCGAAATGTGTTTGGGGTCAGGACGCCCCATTACCGACTTGCGCTCGCAGCTAGTGCAAACGGGCGGGGAGTACCTGACTTCCTCTTGCGATGACTCATAAGTTTTGACCAGCATCGCATAGTCCACGTCTGCGCCGAATGCGCCCTCTACGGCTTCGAGATAGACCCGCAGCCCATCGGTGGTCAATTGAATTCGGCTCTTGAGCCTTCCAGCCAAGTCCTCAATCAGAATTCTTGCGCTGGCTGCGTCCCGATTGCCCACAGTGAAAGAGGGGATCAATTTTGAATCGGCGCAAATCGCGGTCCAGGTCCAAACATCGCCAACGCCAAACTTGCCTTGCATCTCACGGGGAACATTCTTTTCCTTCGCATAGCAGAAGGCCCACACCTCATCGCACTGGACCCGCTTGCAATTGAGATTGACGAACACACGATCCTGGTAATCAGCGCTCGCATATCCCGCTTCAACTTGGAGTTTTAGAACGGTATCTTTCGACACGCCAAACATGCGGGAAGTGGCGCGAATGGAGCATCCCTCAATCAGCGCCGATATGATTTGAGCTTGTTTTTCGCGGGTCAATCTCTTCATGGCGTCCCTCACTTTCAATTACATCATACGTGAGCGCTCACGTAGTTGTCAAGAACTCAATTTGGCTTGTTTTCATATATATACGTGACCGCTTACGTATAATACGAAAGCGCTCATGTATAATCGTGGCTATGGTAATGAAGCGGAAAAACCCGTATGCTGTAGCTCTGGGGCGTCGTGGCGGAAAGAAAGGCGGACCCGCAAGGGCCGCAGCCATGACAGCCGAAGAACGCAGCGAGAGCGCACGGAAGGCCGTTCTAGCTCGGTGGGCCAAATTCAAGAGTAAGGCCGACAGCTAGACAGGGTTCACCCTTGTTACCTTGGCGGGGATAAGGGTGAAAGAATTGGTACTTCGGGCGTGGCAGGATTAGTGTGCCATGCTTGCCACTAAATATCAAGATTTTCATTTACCATCCGCCAGAATTTTATCTATGAGGATTCCAAGACGAAGATCGCCTTCGTCTTCAAGGAATAGGAAATTGACGATAGCCGCAGGCTTTGAGTGCACGGACGGGATAATTCTTGCCACCGATCTGGAGATAAACTGGGGTGGGCACAAAAGCATGGGCGGAAAGAGCACGTTTCGAGATGGTAAAGGAAATGCAGTAGCAATCGGCGGGGCCGGAGAATACGATGTTCTTGCCTACGCTTGTACGGAAATGACGGAAAACATAGAAGGGAGAGATATAGCCAGCATTTTGAAGCGGCTACGCGGTATTCTAAAAAAAATATATTTGGATCACATTCAGCCTTGTTATGAGGAAGCAGATAGATACCACATACTCCAGCTTTTGATCGGAATAGTTTCTGGAGGACAGCGCCAACTTTACTGCTCAAACCGAAGCGTTTTGCGCAGGGCCGCGCCTTATGCTTTTCACGGAAGCGGGGTGGACTTGGCCCATTATCTTGCTAAGAAATGGTGGCCCAAGGACTATCCAACTTCCAGCGAGGGTATATCTCTAGCCAGAAAGATCATCCGAGAGGTAGGTGAGAACGTGCCGTACGTAGGGACTGTGGCTAATGTTATCAGGCTCGACTTAGACGGAAATGGACGCTTTGAGCCGTCCGTGTAATACCTACCCGCCCTCACCTCTCCGGATCACTTCCTGCATGACCCTGTAGGCCGTCTGGTTAGTATCCTCACGGGGCTTCCGCTTGGCGTGTTGAGGAATGTACTCTCCTGATTGAAGCAACGGCCATGCCTTTTCGTAGGACATAATATGCCCATGCTTATATCGCCAGTGCTGGTCAATTCCATCCCATCCGTTGCCTTGGAATTCGTGGCCGCACTCCGGGCAGATCTTGGGGTCGCTTTGGCTGTTTGTCATGCCCCAAGTCTGCCATGGGCCGGGCAGCCGGGCAAGAGCCAAAAAGCCCCAAAATTTTCAAACTAGGACACTACCGGCGCTTGTATTGAATTGACTTTCGGCAATTTCGGGGTTATAATGGGTTTTTCTGTCACCGCCACTCTAACCACCGAGGAGTCCCATGCAATTTGCGCAATTTCAGATAGGCGATAAAGTTGTCTATCCCAATCAAGGTGTGGGCATTGTTGAACAGATTTCAACTCGTAATCTTACCGGTCAGCCGGAAATGTTTTATTTGTTGAAGCTCAGCTCCACGAGTATGAGAGTGATGGTACCGTTGAGCAGTGTGGCGATCGTGGGTCTGCGCCGGGTGACCAAGAGCAGCGAAATCGGCAATATTCTCGAATTCTTGCAGAAGGGCCGAAGTAAATCCGCAGGCGACTGGAAAGGGAGATTCAAGGAAAACTCCGAAAAGATGCGGTGTGGCTCTCTGATGCAGGTGGCCGAGGTCCTGAAAACCCTCATCATTCTCAACCAGGCCAAGCCCCTCTCCTTCCGCGAGAAGAAGATGTTGGACCGCTCCTGGCAACTGCTGGTTGATGAGGTTGCCGTGGCGCGCGGGTTGGCGAAAGAGGCGGTGGAGGCGACGCTGGTGAAGTCCCTGTCCAAGGTCAATCTGAAAGCGCCTCTGCCCAGCTAGTGCTTAATCCCACCTGACGGACTTTCCGTCCGCCTCCATACCTTCCTGGCGATGAGACCCCGTAGAGGGTCATCGGGTGGGAAACCTGTTCCCCCCGGCTGCCGGCGCGCTGCCTCGCAGCATCCCAAAAGAGGGAAAGCAGTTAGCGGCGGAAGGTGCGTGAAGGAGGAATTTGGCTCCAAGAAACCCCTATGATCTCCACAAGTTTTCCACAAGATTTTGTTGGTACGACCCACTAAACCACTATATGTTGTGCTTTTTTTCTTGACAAAGCCCATGTGCGGAGATAGATTCCCCCGCAGCCGTTGCGGAGCCGGATTCCGCCCGGAGGGGGCATGTCCGGCGGCGGGGCACATGAGCCAAAAGCTCAACCCTCTGTGACCAGGCCGCACCAGCGACAAATCAAACGAGGGCGTGAAGCCACTTTCCTGGAGGACTGCTATGTCAGAGAGGGATGCTGTGTCGACGGAAACCAAAGCCTGGGCCCCCGGAACGGAAACCGCGAGCAAGCGTGGTATCACCGTGAAACGGCTTTTCACCAAGGCAGGTGTGCACCCCATGGAAGAGCTCGAGTGGGAAATGCGCACTGCCTCCATCCAGAATGAAAAGGGCAAAAGTATTTTTGAGCAGCGCAACGTGGAAGTGCCCAAAGACTGGACGCAGACGGCCACCAACATTGTGGCGTCGAAGTACTTCCACGGCAAGCTGGGGACGCCGGAGCGCGAGTCGAGCGTGCGGCAACTGATCAGTCGCGTGGCCGACACCATCGCGCAATGGGGCGTGGAGGGCGGATACTTCCGCAGTGAAGAGGACGCCAAGAGCTTTCACGACGAATTGACGCACATCCTGGTTCGGCAGAAGGCGGTGTTCAATTCACCGGTTTGGTTTAATTGCGGCCTTTGGCACAAGTACCACCGCAGCACCCAGGGGACAGGGTGGTACTGGGATCCGGCCACGGGCGGCATCAAGAAGGAGACCGAGGCCTACCGCCACCCGCAGTGCTCAGCCTGCTTCATTAATTCCGTCCAAGATAACCTCGAAAGCATCCTGAATCTGGCCAAAGTCGAAGGGATGCTCTTCAAGTGGGGTTCGGGAACGGGTACGAACCTCTCGCCTCTCCGTTCTTCAGTGGAGGCACTGTCGGGCGGTGGTGTGGCCTCCGGTCCCCTGTCGTTTATGAAAGGCTATGACGCCTTTGCCGGGGTCATCAAATCCGGCGGCAAGACGCGGCGCGCCGCCAAGATGGTGATCCTGAATATTGACCACCCCGACATCGAAGAATTCATTGAATGCAAGGCCAAGGAAGAGCGCAAGGCCTGGGCATTGGTGGATGCCGGTTACGATCCGGCCATTGACGGCGAGGCGTACAGCTCCATCTTCTTTCAGAATGCCAACAATAGCGTGCGCGTGACCGACGATTTCATGAAGGCCGTGGTGGAGGATAAGGACTGGGAGACGCGCCACATCAGCACCGGCGAGGTGGCCAAAACCTATCGTGCCCGCGACCTGATGAAGATGATCGCCGAGGCCGCGTGCCAGTGCGGCGACCCCGGCATGCAGTTTGACACCAACATCAACAAGTGGCACACCTGCAAGGCCACGGCGCCCATCCATGCCTCCAACCCTTGCAGCGAGTACATGTTCCTGGACGACTCGGCCTGCAACCTGGCGTCTCTGAACCTGATGAAGTTCGTCACTTCGGACGGCAAATTCGATGCGGAGTCATTCAAGTACGCCGTGGACATCATGATTACGGCGCAGGAAATTCTGGTGGACAACGCCAGCTACCCGACAGATCGAATCGCCCAAAATTCGCACGACTTCCGTCCGCTAGGGCTCGGCTACGCGAACCTGGGCGCGCTGCTCATGGCCAACGGCCTGCCCTACGATTCCGACGGCGGGCGCGACTTCTCGGCGGCCATCACCGCTCTCATGCACGGCGAGGCTTACCTCCAGTCGTCACGCATCGCGGGGGAACTGGAACCCTTCCCGGGCTTCCCGCTTAATCGCGACTCCTTCCTGGGGGTCATTTCCATGCACCGCCAGGCGCTCCAGCACATCAACGCGCGTAATGTTCCGGACAACCTGTGGGAAGCGGCGAAGAAGACCTGGGATGAGTGCCTGGCCAGCGGCATGAAGTACGGCTACCGCAACGCGCAAGTCACGGTGCTGGCGCCCACCGGGACGATCGGCTTCATGATGGA
>JBEKNU010000342.1:0-7655 GCA_049522495.1 Terriglobia bacterium | reverse complement strand
TTCCGCGTCCGAAAGCCCCGCCTGCGGAGAACGCAAAGTTCCGGCCCAATGCACGATGGTCTTCCGCACCGGGCGCACCTTGATGCCGTCGGCCTCCTCTTCAAAGTCCACCCGGCTGCCCGCCCCCAGATTAAATCGCAGGCGCAATTCCTGCGGCAGCGTCACCTGCCCCTTGACGGTCAGTTGTCCTGTTTTCATACACCTTTTCCTTCAGGCCTCGGTATTACCATATCACAAAAAAGTATTACTATCAATCGGTGGTGGAAGCGCGAAGCAGCGGGCAGCGCGCAGCTATGCGTATTTTGCGTTCCTGTGCGGCTCTTCATTTCGTGTCCGCGACGACAAACATCGTACAGATTATGGCTGCCTCCCCGGCAGAGCTAGGGGTCTCCACAGGAACTAGCTTCCCTCCGCCGGCAGGTCCCCGCATTCAAGAATGTGACCCGTGGCGTGCATGCCCGCTTTGTTGATGACGTTTTCCAGTTCGCGAACATTTCCCGGCCACGAGCGGCTGAGCAAAGCAGCCTCGGCGCCGCGCGACATTCTGAGATTCTCCTTCGCATGTTCAGTACTGAAGCGCGCGAGGAAATGACGAGCCAGCAATAGAATGTCATCCATTCGCTCGCGCAGAGCCGGAAGGCGGATTTGTACGGTATTCAGGCGGTACCAGAGTTCGGGCAGGAATCGACCCGATTGAGCCTCCGCCTGCAAATCCTGACTTGTGGACGCCACGATCTGGAAATTCACTTGCTTGGCTTGCGGCGAGTCCAGTTCCTGGGCATTGCCCTTATCGATCACGTGCAAGAGCCCGAATTGCGCCGCGGCGCTCAGTTTTCCGACCTCGTCCAGGAAGGCCGTTCCACCACGGGCGTATTCGAAAAGCCCAGCGGCATCGTCCGCCATGGCTCCGCATTCAAAAACGGTAAAGGGCTGGTCCTTGCCAGAACTGAGGTTGTGCAGAGCGCGGGCCACGATCTTCTTTCCGGTTCCTGTTTCACCCGTGATGAGCGCCGTGCGGAAGTGCGGAGCCACGCTTCGAATCAGGTCGAAGATCTCCAGCATGCGTGGACTGCGGCCGATGATGCCCTCCAGGTTGGAGACCTCCGCAAGTTCCTGTTCCAGGGTGCGGGCTCGCTTTTCCCGGGCCCTCAGGTCTCGAACGCGGGTGACCATCTCGCGTAGTTTTTCCGCCGTGACCGGCTTGCGGATATAGTCCATTGCACCTTCCTGGATAGCCTTTGCCGCCGTGTCATTCGCGTAGTTCCCCGTAATCATCACGACGCGAGTCTGCGCGTCGAACCTTTTGATGCGGTGGAGGAGATCCATCCCATCGATGCCGGGCATGGTCAAATCGAGAATCACCAGGCCCGGGTTATACGCGACGATGAAGTCCATCGCCTCATGGGGATCGGTGGAGCTCCCGAATTCCACGCCCGTGCCGCTCATCGCTGCCTGGTAAAACCCGAGAATACCGGGATCATCATCAATGGCAACAATGGCCAGGGGATCATTCCGGTCCGCCGGAATTGCTTCCCCCAGTCCCTCACGTCCAGGTTTAGAATCCCCCAAATCAGCATTCGGCAGGCTCATTCGTGTCACCTCCGGTGATGTTTCCGCCCGCGCTTGAAGACGCCGGCGGCCCGCATCGGGTTCGCGCCGTCACGATTCAAATTCCAGAGGCTTTGACGGCGGTGCGACCGGGACGGGTCTCCCCTACTCTACAGCGGTGCCGTCTATTCCGCCGGCACCACATCGCCCTCACCCGGCGCCAGGAACAGGTTCGCCTCCAGGCCGTGCTGCCGGGTGTAAAGGTCGTAATAGCGCCCGCCCGCCGCGAAAAGCTCGGCGTGGTTGCCCCGCTCCACAATGAGTCCCTGCTCGACCACCAGAATCTGGTCGGCGCGGCGGATGGTGGAAAGCCGGTGGGCGATGACGAAGGTGGTGCGCCCCTGCATCAGTTGATTCAGTCCGGCCTGAATCATGGCCTCGGACTCGGAGTCCAGCGAACTCGTGGCCTCGTCGAGGATCAGGATGCGCGGCTCCGCGAGTAGCGCGCGGGCAATGGAAAGCCGCTGCCGCTGCCCGCCCGACAGCTTCACGCCCCGTTCGCCCACAATCGTGTCGTAGGCATCCGGGTAGCGCTCGGCAAACTCGTCCACGCGAGCCGTCCGGCAGGCAAATAGAAACTGCTCCTCGCTTGCCTCCGGCCGCGAAAACATAATGTTCTCCCGAATCGTGCCATCGAAGAGAAACGAATCCTGCAGCACCACGCCCAACTGCGAGCGAAAAGTGTTCAAGTCCACGTGAGCAAGGTCCACATCGTCCACCACCACGCGCCCCTGGGTGGGCGTATGGAAGGCGCACAGCAGGCTGATGATCGTGGACTTACCCGATCCCGAGGACCCCACGAGCGCCGTCACCGTTCCCGGCTCTGCCAAAAAGCTGATTCCGTGCAGCACCGGCTTGCCCGGGTCATAGGCAAATTCCACACCTTCGAAGCGCACCGTGCCCTGAATGGGCGGCATCTTCACGGTGCGCGCGGGGCTCCGATTCTCTTCGAGCTCGGCCATGATCTCGCTGGTGCGGTCCAGGCCGGCAAAGGCCTCGGTCAATTGCGTGCCGATGTTCACAATCTGGAACACCGGTGCAATCATGAAGGCGATAAACATGTTGTAGCTGAAGTAGTCGCCGACCGTCCAGGTACCCGCCAGCACGCGATGCCCGCCCAGCCACATCACCACCGATGAAACGAGTCCCAAAACCGTCATGGACGCGGCAGAGAGGGCGCTGGTCAGGGTCAGTGACTTCATGACATTCGACAGCAGCCGCTCCACGCCGGCTGCGAAAACCCCAGCCTCACGCTCTTCGGCGTGATAGCCCTTGATGACGCGCACTCCGCCTAGCGACTCGGTCAGCCGCCCCGTAACCTCCGCATTGATCTTGCCCCGTTCGCGGAAGATGGGCCGAATCTTTTTGAAGCCGTACTGCAAGACAAAGACGAACGCGCCCACCACGCTGAATACCGTCAGCGTTACGGTCACGCTCAGATGCATGAGATAAAGAAACGCCAGCACCGCCGTCAGCAGGCCACCTACAAAGTCGACGAGGCCCGTCCCCACCAGGTTGCGCACGCCCTCCACATCGGTCATGATGCGGGCCACCAACGTGCCGGTGCGGTTCTCATCGTAGTAGGCGACCGACAGCAGACCCACGTGCCGTTGCACCTGCCGGCGCATCTCCGCAATCAGCCGTTGGCCGGCCTTAGAGAGCAGTTGTGTGAGTGAGAAGGAAGTGATGGCCTGCACCACCATGGCGGAGAAGACCAGGGCGATGATGCGGAGCAACCGCTCGGGATGCGGGTGCAGCGGCGAAAGCACCCCGTCCAGCAGCGCCTTGCTGGTATAGGGCAAAACCAGGCCGGCCACGCGGTTGATGGCCATCAACACCATCCCGAAGGCGATTAACCATTTCCGCGGCGCCACCAGCGCCCAAACCTGCGGCCACAATTTCTTCAGGTTGGGCTTGCGCTTGGGCAAGTCCGCCTGGCCCGCCCGCGCTCCGCGCCCTGGCGGCATGCGCTCCGCGCGCATGTTCATCATCCCACTGCCCCGCATGGCGCCCATGCGCTACACCTTCCCCCTGCACCGCGCCGCATTCAACGCGCGCGCGCACAAGATCATATGAACCAGCCGCAGGACGTTCTCCGTGTGATCCCAAAGGGAGTAGCGCATGGGGCTTAGGCCGAAAGCCCGGTTATAGATCCCGGCCCATATTAGCAGGACAGGCGAATACTTGCTCATCACCGAGGATGGTACAACATTTTCGCATCAGTCAACTCATGTTAAGTGGGCAAACCTCACTTCAAGGACAAGACGACGATAGCGACGTGTGATATCCCAATTTTCAACGGGCAATCGCCCCTGAGGGGATCGGGCATGAAAAAGGTCCACAGTCCGCAAACCACTGATTCTGTCCCGCACAGTAATTCGCGAACATCCCTATTTTATAAACTTATCCGGATGGTGAAGGCAATGGGCGGATTAGAGTGAAGGCGTTCGGCGCGCGGCCAAATTCATTGCGTTAGGGGTACGGTGCTTGCCATGATTCCGTGTTTAGTGGCTTTTTTATCCGCGTACATGCGAGCATCGGCTTCCGCGACATCCATATCCACCGTTTGGCCGGCTACATGGAGGTGCAAGCCCAGGCTGACGGAGATCGGCAAGTCGCCCATGCGGTTCATGTGGTCCCATTCGGCGACCTTGCGACGCGCGCGCTGGAGCACCGTCTCCCCGCCCTCCTGGTCGGTTTCAGGAAGCAAAATGAGGAACTCATCGCCGCCATAACGGATGACACAATCGGAGCCACGGACGCAGATTTTCAAGATGGCAGCAACCTGGGAGAGCACGTAGTTGCCCATGAGGTGCCCATAACGGTCGTTGACCTGCTTAAAGTTGTTCAGGCCGCACATGATGAGCGCCAGCGGGCGGTTGGTGCGCTCGGCGCGGGAGATTTCGCCTGTCACCAGATCATGCAGAAAGGCGCGCGTGAACACGTTGGTCACCGCGTCGATCATGCCCTTGGCTTGCTCTTCCTGCGAGCTCATGTACTGCTGAGTATTGGCCAGCCGAGGACCTTGAATCTCCAGGTCTCGCCGAAGGTAAAACAACGAAGCGCATACCGCGCCCACCATGATGACAAAAAGAACCTGCGGCGAGAGGTTGACATGCAAGCCGCCCCCTTCCCAGAACCGGTGGGGGAAAAAGAATGATAAAGTTCCCAGGACAAGGACCACACCCGCAAAGACGATCAGAACCCAGAATTCCCTCTTCTGCGATTCCAATCGCACAAGCTCCATCGTAATGCGCGCTTGCGGGCCGACTTGTTTGGTATTCGCCGGATTACTCATGCGCCCAACTTAGACATGTGGGGCCCAAAAGAACGATGATGCGGACTACCCTCTATTCCTGTTCGGTCAACCCATGGTAAACAGCAAAGATCAATAGCTCCAAGCGGTTGGAGACTCCCAGCTTGTCAAAAACGTTGCTGAGGTGATGTTTGGCGGTGTTCTGGCTGATCCCCAGCTTCTCCGCAACATCCTTATTCGTATAGGAGGCGCTAACCAATGCTATGACCTGGCGCTCCCGGGCGGTGAGACCAAAGTCTTGCCGGCCCTCGATAGGGACGTAGGAAGCATTCACCTGGCACGCGACACCCATAAGGTTATAAGGCCCTTTCTTGCCCGACCCACAAATACTCGGGTCCTTACCTATTAAGGCGAAAAACCAGGGTGGAATTTGCGCAGGAGGAAAAAAATTTCTTAGTGTAAATGTCCGCTGCAATCTTTGAGCAGGGCTTCAGCGCCGGCCACCTGGGCAGGGTCGGCGCGCCAGCTTCCCGAGGCAATCACTTGCCGCCATGCGTCAACGGCGCGCTGGGCGGCGACCCGGGCCTCGTTCCAGTTCCCGAAGGTCGCCTCCACCTTGGCAAGGCACTGGTAAGCCGTGGCCACTCCACGGGTTACACGATACCGGTCGGATTCGGGAGCGGAAACCTGCTCCGCCCGCCCAATCGCTTCGCGCGCCATCGCGAGTGCTCCGGTGTGATCGCCTTGACGGGCAAGGATCTCCGCAATACTCTCCTCGCTGGCCAACGTTTGCGAGACCAAGCCGAGGTCGGAGGGATTGCGGGCCAGCGCGGGCTCGACATGGGCAAGGGATTGGCGGCTCTTGACCAGCGCCTCGCCACTTCTTCCGAGTTCATTGAGCCTTCTGCCCTCGTATTCCTCGACCGCCGCCAGGATTCGCAACTTGGCAATTGAGCGGGGGTCAGCCGCCACCAGTTTCTGGAGAATTCCATCCGCCTCTTGAAGATTCGCCAGGGATTCCGCCCACTCCTCCTTGGGGAGGTCCAATACCGACCGGAACAACAGGGCATTGGCAAGATCATATTGCGCAAGCGGATCGTTGCGGTCAGCGTTGGCCAGATCGCGCGCCATGGCGAGTGCCTTCCCGTAATATTCGCGCGCCCCGGTCGTATCTCCAAGGTTGAAATAAAACGGGCTCCCCAAGGTACCCCCCAGGTTGCCGTAGGTGATCATCAAGAGGCGTCGTGCCAGGACATCCGAGGGGTTGCGGTCCAATGCGCCTTCCCTGAGCGCCACAGCGTGCCGGTATCCCTCGACGGCTTCCCGTAGATCCCCCCGAGTGTTCTGAACCTTCGCCCCCTGGCTGTAGGAGGTCGCGAGTTCGAGCTGAATGTCCGGGCGATTCGGGAAAGATCGCAGCGCTCGTTCCATGGCCTGCGTCTCGAGTTGTGAGAAGTGGAGAGCCGCGCTGGAATCGCCAGACAGCAGCGCATCCACCATCACCGAGTACACCTGGCCCTCCGCGAGAAGGCATGGGGAGTCCTTGGGGCACAATCGCAGAAGCCGGCGAGCCACGGGCAGGGTGTTACGCATCATCTGCACCGCCCGCGGTCGATCGCCCGTCATGGCGAGCAATGTCGCCCAATTGACTTTCGTTTGCACCCACTGCAAAACGTACTCTGAATGATCAGGATCTTTGGCAAGAAGGGGCTCAATCAACGCGACCGATTTTTCGTAATTCGCCAAAGCACCCTTGGTGTCACCCAGATTTAGCTGAAGCGGGTAACCCAGAACGTTCGCGACTTTAAAATAGGAGGCGCTCAACATGAACCGCAGTCCGTCGTCCTGGCCGGCATCCTTGGACAGGTTCTCCAGGAATCGGAGCGTCGTCACCACGATCTGGCGCCGGGCCTCCGTGGCGCCGGGAAGTTTCTCGATGGCCGTGTGCACGTCGAAAAGAGAACGGTTGGCCAATTCCAGCATCTGGGCGAGACGGCGTTGGGAGCGGTCCTGTTCAGTTCTGGCCACTTGGGTTTCGGCTTCTGCCCGGGCCCGTTCGCGCTCCGCAGACTGCCTCTGGGTTTCCGCGAAACGGCGCGCACTCTCGGCCTGACGAGCCTGCCTCTCCGCCACAACGATCCCCCCGAGCAGGCTCAGGAAGATCAGGAAGGCTGCCCCCACGACCAGGCGGTTGCGCCCCACAAACTTGCGGGCGCGATAGACGACCGAATCCTGCCGGGCGAGGACGGGTCGGCCCTCCAGATAGCGCACGATATCGTCGGCAAATTGATTCACTGATCCATAGCGCCGCTCGGGCTCCTTGCGCATCGCCATGAGGACGATATTGTCCAGATCGCCGTCCAGCCGGTTCGGTGTGGCGGCGGCGCGGGCAATGGCGCTGGGGCGTGGGGTGTCCGTTTGGCACACCACGCGCTCAATCTCCGCGGGGGTATGGGTAACAATCCGCTGCGCCCGGCTTCCCGTCAGCAGTTCAAACAGAATCGCTCCCAGGGCATAAACGTCCGCCGCCGTGGTGATTGGCAAGCCCCGGATTTGCTCGGGGCTGGCGTACTCCGGGGTGAGGGGACCCATGGTTAGAGGTGAGGTGGTAAGTCCAGGATCCGTGGTGGGATCCAACAGCTTGGCCACCCCGAAATCCAGCAGTTTGGGAATTCCCTCTGCCGCCACAAAAATATTGCCGGGCTTCAGGTCGCGATGGACGACCAGCGCGCGGTGGGCATACGAAACGGCCTCGCAGACTCGCAAGAACAACCGTAATCGAGATTCCAGA
>JBEKNU010000341.1:0-7676 GCA_049522495.1 Terriglobia bacterium | reverse complement strand
CCCCCTGTGCTCGGGATTTGTGTTGGTCCACATATCCCTTAACAGGTTCGGGGCAGGATGCGCTACCCCTTTCGATCTATCGCGCCTTACCCACGAATTCCACGGAGGAACCTTTTTTTCCAGAACTTCTGCCGCCGTGAGATAGACTAACTATTTTATTTTCAATTACATAGATTTTTACAAGATTTTCGCTGTTCATTGCTAACCCCTTGTGTTTCTGATACATGATGGAAAGCCGTCCCTTTCTTTTTCTCCCCGTCTCCGGAATTTCAATATAACTCCTTATATTTGATTGACGTATAGCTTTAAGACATTTTGACACTAAACGCTAACCCCTTTTTTTTCTAGTACATAATGGAAAGCCGCGGTTTCTTCTAATCCTTTCGTCTGACGCTGATAGCGTTTAATCTTCAGAAGCAGGTTGGTGAGCCGCCTGACTTCCCGGAGTTTGGAATCCTGCATTCTTCGCATGACCCGCGCGTTGGGATGGGTGGGCGCGATTTCCGCCGCGCGTTCGTAAGGCGACAAACCCTTCAAAGACTCCTTCTACGATGGCCTTGCGCTGCGCCTCGCAACTCTCCACCTGCCGCGTCAGGATGTTCTCCAGAAGCTGGCGCGGGCGCCCTCTTTACTGGTCAATGGCGGGCTACTTACCGGTGACATGGAAACCTCCAAGGGCAGTGCTTAGTGGATAGTGATTAGTGGCGAGACTTGGTCACAGGGACCCGGTCCTGCTGACATTTGCTAGCCACTAACCACTAGGCACTAGCCACTGCCTTTTCGTAGGGTTTACGCCGACCCCTTGAATAGGTCTGCGGCCTTTCACCTCAGCCAGCCGGGGCTGGCCTTCGGTATCAGTATACATGGGGTTATTATCTATGTCAAGAAGAAAGTAGCCCAGAGGCTACAATTTCTGGAGTTGGACAAATCGTCAGGGGCTTTCCCTGCCCTGTGGGAAAGCTCAAAGGTACCTCTTTGAGTGAAATCGGTCATGCGTTTGCTCACTCCCCTCCTGGCTCGGGACGTCCGATTTGCGGATTCCGATCGAGCCGGTAGCGCAGAGGCAGGTGGTTAATGCACTTACGCCGAGGAAGGCTGCCGGCGAAAATGGTCGAAATCAAAATGCAGGGCTCTGCAGTAATTGCTGACAGTGATAAAATGGTGGTGGTTCAGCCCGGAATATTGCCATAGGGAGGACAGGACGGAATCGTAGCTCAAGGGCCCGTGCGCGTGGCATAACACTGCGTGTATCTACTAGCCGTTTTATCAATCGGATGTGTTTGCCTGCCGAGGAGAGCACGCCGATATGCCTCATCGAGAACCTTCAGAGTTCCTGGCAAACGCAAATCTTTATTACCCGCCGTGCTGCTTTAAACCCGAATTCGAGAGAGGGAACTTGCTCAACCTGTCGAAATACAAGGCATGCAACATAGTTTTCATCTGTCTCGTTATCCTTGCTGCTTCTGCGTCCGCTATTGGCGCGGATAAGCCGGCGTGGACATGGCATCAGGCTGACACAGAGCTTTACGATGCCCAATTCTCGCCCACAGGAAACGAAATCGCGCTTGTGCGCAAACGGCATATTCCCGACGGACATGAAGCGGAGATGATTCCGCAGGCACAAATTGAAGAGCGCTTTCGAAAAATTGACCAAAACGAGAGATATGCGGATCCAGAGGTCATCATTGTGAAAATAAGCAGCGGCGAATTCGGGCGCATCGATTGGGGCTGGGCTCCATCTTTCTCACCCGATGGCAGTCGCGTTACCTACGCATACCAAGTGAAGCCCATCTCGAGGTTACGGGTCTTGGCGGAGACTCTAAAGGGGAATGAAATTAGGGTTTTTGATCGCGAGCAAAAGACAATAACAACCCTGGTCAAGCCGGTGTCCGGCCACTTGAGTGACCCAATCTTTGCGCCTGACGGCAAGTTCGTTGTTTACTCGATGGGGGATGCTATCAATGGGGCATTTGGTGGCAACGTCGGGATCGGGCGCGTCAGTGTTGAATCCAAAGCCAACGAGATTCTCTATCCCCGGACCAAAAATTACGGGCTTTTTCACCTGCTTTCTCAAAAGCTCTTTGTGTCAGGTACGCTCTTCGCCATTCGGTCTAAACCCACTGGTCCTGGCTTTTACCTGGCTCGCTCGTACGTCTCTGAGCTTGTGAAGGTCGGCCCCCCTGCCAGCGTTGTCTATTCGTGGGGAGAGCGCGAAATCGACGAGCAAACTCCAATCGCCTTCGGCGCGGCTGCGGACGGAGGACTGCTGGTCTACGATAGTGGCTGGCGTAAACCTGGTGACAGGCTCGTGCCGCGGAAAGGCCCACCTCCAAAAGCTAAGGAGGATCCGGGCGTCCCCAGCCCTGACGGCCGTCTCCTTGTACAATCCAGCGAATCCATAGTAGTTCTCCGTAATCTTTCCACCGGCAAGACGCTCCGCTCATTCGACCTGAAGGGTGACATTCAAACCCTGACATGGTCCCCCGACTCACGACGTTTTGCCTCTATTGTTACGAAGTATCGAGGAAATGGCGGCGAAATTGTTCTATTCGATGAACTCGTGGTCATCACACCTTAACGGCTAGGGCTTCCCTGCCCGTCGTGGCATGATACGAAGGCTGATCCTTTGCTGCTTTGCAGCACTCCGCCCCCGAGCCGCAAAAGAAAATCAAAACGCCAAGGGCAGGAGATTCTCGCACCCCCCTGCGCTTTTCATCGTGACATGACAGTGACATGACAGATTCTTGACCACGGACGCAGCAAGAAAGTACAATTCGCAGTCCGGTGGGGGATCCAACCCCAAGTCCAGGCTTGACCTGGAATATTTTCCCAGAAAATCCCAGGCTCCTCGTTCGCAGCATTTCACTGTTCCCATGAAAGGAAGTCTTATGCCCCCTGTATTTTCCTTGCTAAGAAGGTGGATCCCTGGCCTCTGGAGAAAGCCTGGGCAATTTTTCTTGGTTCTTGCCTGTTGCATTTTCCTTTTTGGCTTTGACACGGCCTCTCGAAGCCGCGGCGTTTCCGCGAGCCCCACTCCCACGGGCTCTGAACTCCGAGAGGGTTTTCAGAATCCTCCGATGACCGCTCGGGCCTTGGTTCGCTGGTGGTGCCCAGGGGGGGACGTCACAGATGAGGAGATCTCGCGAGAACTCCGCCTGATGAAGGAAGCGGGGATTGGAGGCGTGGAGATTCAGCCCTTCAAAATTGGGCTTAACCCCAATCCAGCTCCTGAGGTGGCGGCGCGCGTGAACAGCGTCTTAACGCCGGAATGGTTCGGGCACGTCAAACACGCTATTGAAGAGGGCCAACGTCTGGGGATGATGGTGGACCTTACCTTTGGCTCCGGCTGGCCTTTTGGGGGCGCGCACATTCCTCCCGAACTTGGCGCCAAATCGTTGGACGTGGAAATGACCCCCCTGGACGGCCCCTCCAGCTTCCAGGGTAAGATTCCCTGGGTTGTGCCGGAACCCGCTCCGCCGCCGGCGAGTCTTCCTGCCCCACCTCGGCGAGACCCGAACCTGTTCAAGCTGGTTGCGGTGGTTGCCGTCCGTGGGACAGCCCCGGAGATCCAGGAGGTTCCCGCGCCGACGTTTTTCCGAGCCCCCCGCAAAGTCGTGACGCGCTCTGGCCAGATCGACCCGCAGTCCGCCGTGGTCTTAACGAGCCAAGTGACCCCTGACCACACTCTGAGCTGGAATGTTCCGCCCGGAAACTGGCTGCTCTTCAGTTTCATTCAGGTGCCCACCGCCCAACAAGTGACCGGCGGGGCAGGAGTGGGCCCCCAGTATGTGCTGGACCACTTGAGCAAAGCGGCGCTCCAAAGGCACATTGACGCCGTCGGCGAGGCGGGCAAGAAGTATTATGGCGACCAATACGGGAAAGGCCTGCGGGCGATCTTTTGCGACAGCCTGGAAGTGCGAGGCGACAATGCTTATTGGACTGATGATTTCCTGGCGGAATTTCAGAGGCTTCGCGGTTACGATTTGACGCCCTATCTGCCTTTGTTCAAGCGTCCCGGCTACGGCGATTCCACGTCCAATTATGCTTCCCTGCCCCTCTACGACGCGCCGGAAGTCGGTGAGCGCATCCGGCATGACTATTGGCAAACGGTCGCCGACATCATGACCGACAATTTCTACCAACCGCTGATTGACTGGGCTGAGCAGAACCACCTGCAAGCCCGCATCCAGGCGCACGGATCGCCCACCAACATCCTGAAGGTCTATGGCCACTCAGACATTCCCGAGACTGAGGACCTTTACGACGCGGGCAATTACGATTTCCTGAAGTTCGCCCCTTCCGGCGCGCATCTCTATGGGCGCAATATCGTTTCCAGCGAAAGCTTCGTCTGGCAGTACCGTGATTACGAAACCACGCCGGAGAAAATGAAGTCCTATGCCGACGAGCTCCTCACCGCCGGTGTGAATGAGATCATCTACCATGGGTTTCCTTACGAATATATGGATCGGCCAGAGCCCGGGTGGAACCCTTTCTCCTCGAGTTACATACCCGTACAAACCTTCTCGTCGCACCTGAACTTTCACAACCCCTTCTGGGAGTACCTGCGTCCGCTCAATGACTACATGGCCCGCATCCAGTACCTCTCGCAGACCAGTCGCTTTGTCGCGCCCGTAGCCCTTTACAGCCACTTCAACAATTTTCCCAACTGGACTACAGACGATGACTACCCGCTGGAATATTCCTTGATGGCTAATGGTTACAACTTCGATTTCATCAATGAGGACATTCTTGTGAACAGCGCAAGAATCGTCAATCACGAGCTCCGGACCCCCGGCAGCACTTATAAGGTCCTGATCTTGAGAAAGGAGAGCCGCGTTAGCCTGGAACTCGCTCGCAAGCTCCGCCAGTTTTCGCAGGAAGGGCTGCCCGTGGTCTTTGTGGAAGCCGCCCCCGCGGAGGAGATCGGATTCCTCAACTACGCCGAGAAGGGGCGGGAAATCCGGCAATTGGTTACGGGAATGTTGGGTGGTATGCCGCCGGAGGATGTGGAGTCGAGCGCGGTTCGGAAGAACGGGTCCACGCTGTTCATCAAAGATGCCACGCGCGTGCCGGGCCTGCTGGAGAGCTCGCTGGGAATTCGTCCCAATCTCCGCTTCGAGTCGCCGCAGCCAAACATCTTCTTCGCGCAATTCGACCACTGTCCGCTCCGGTTCTATTTCCTGCGCAATTCCAAGCCAACCCCGCAGGACGCGCGCGTCGTATTCGAGGGCGCAGGAGCACCGGAGCTCTGGGATCCGTGGACGGGCAAGATTGCTGCCGCCCGTCAATACGCTCGAAAGGCGGACGGACCGGCCATCGCCATCCATCTTGACGCCTATGGTTCTGTGGTCGTGGCGTTGGGCGAAGCCTCAGAAACGCTGCACGTTCTGAGTAGCAACTTTGCGGAATTGCGCGAAATCAATGGCCGCATGACGGGCATTGCCGATAACCCCGGCACGTATCGCGCTTCATTGAGTGATGGGAGGACGGTGCAGAAGGATATCGCCGCCAGTGAAATCCCCAGCCCTCTGACTCTCGGGCCGAACTGGTTCCTCAAGGCCGTGGGCAAAGACAAAAACGGAAAGGAATACACGCGGGAAGCTTACCTGCCCGATCTGAAAGACTGGAGCGTGGTGCCGACTTTCAGGAACTTCTCCGGGAAAGGCCACTACACGCTTGATTTCCAAGTCGCGGAAACGTATCTGAAACCTGGCCTGGTGGCGGACCTGGACCTGGGGGAGGTCCATGACGTGGCGGAGGTGTGGATCAATAGCCACAAGGCGGCAACTCTCCTGCTCCGCCCCTATCGGGTGGACGCCACGCCCTATCTTCAGGCTGGCAACAACCATCTCGAAATTATCGTCACGAATACGCTGCGAAACCGGCTGGTGGGCGATGGCTTGGCGGGTGATCCGAACTTCGTCGTTTTCAGGAACAGAATGTTTTATCTCCCCTCGGGAATGGTGGGGCCCGTGCGGTTGGTGCCGAGTTGCGCTGTTAATCTCCAGTAAGGGTAGCGCGGCGTGGCCGCAGCCCGATGTAGAAACTTCGCTTCGCTCCACGAAGGGGAGAACAGCGAGTAGCCGTGGGTGAAACCTACGGTAAGGGTCCGTGGAAAAAAACGCGGCCCTGGGGGGGGCCGAACGGTTCGACCCCTGCGGGGTCGGAAAGGTGGGAGGTATTGCGATCCGTGGGCGGCGGGCACAAGAAACGTGCCCTTGCTCACGGCTACTCAATTAACACCCCTTCGGGGTTTAGCACGGCCCTGGCCTCAAAGATGACACGCTGGCAAACGCAAAGCCGCGCGTCCTACTGCCCCAACTGCTTTCGGTACAAATTAATGATCGCCTGGTCTTGAAAAGGGTGAGGCTGTGTTTGCTCTCCGATCTCGAGGTACTGCTGCTGTTTGGGGGTCCAGGCGGGCCACTGGGGTGACGATTGTTCCGGATTGGGGTTGAAACTTTTCACGAAGGCGGCAAGGCGCTGCATCATGTCGGCGGAAAGCTTCTCATCTTCGGCATGGTATTTCACTGCCCCGGCTGTAACTCCGGCTTTTACGTCACCTCGAAAATAAACGGCATCCGCTCCGTGCATCACACCGGGGGCTCCTGGCGGCACCCGCATGAAACGTTCGACGTAGACAGGCTCGCCGGCGGCGGACTCAAAATCCGCCACGCGAATGCTGCCGTACAGGAACATGGAATCGGTAATGGTGCGCGTAACGGCGGCGCGAATCTCCTCGGGCGTAGTCCCCCGATACATGGCAAACATCTTCATGCTGATGGCCGGATAATATTTCCGCAGATAATCTTTGAACCCTTCGACCGTTAGATCGGGCATTTTGCGCGTGAAATTCAGGCCCTCATCCTTGCAAGTGCCGATCAGGCAGGCAACGTGGTTGAATCGCCCGGAGGCGAACATCGTATACAGCTCCGCAGGCATCACGTATCCGTCGGGAAAGGCCCACCACGGATGATCGTGGACATTCGGCATGTGGACGTGGCTTTCCGGCTTCAGCCCGATGCTGCCGCTCGCCCCTTCCCCGTACAATTCATCGGCAACCTGTGCGGCGCGCTTCATAATGTCAGCCGTGCTGAGGGCGCGCAATTCCTTGATGTGGGGCCCCATTTGCAGCCCTACCTGCTCCATGGGCGTCAACCCGTGGAGAGTCTCCTTCAGCCCGGGGTCCGGCAGAAAAAGGCGGCTGGCGCTATCGAGCCACGCCCCTTGGAAAAGGCCCTTCGCCAGCGGCGAAGCCATCAGGTATCCAACACTCGTTCCGCCCGCGGAAGAGCCGCCAATCGTAACCCGCTCCGGATCGCCCCCGAACGTCGCGATATTTTTTTGCACCCAGCGCAGCGCGGCGATTTGATCCATCAGCCCGTAGTTTCCGGATGCCTGATTCGGCGACTCGCGCGTCAGGTCGGGGTGCGCCATGAACCCCAGCATTCCCAGCCGGTAATTGATGGATACAACGACGATGCCCAAGCGCGCTAGGGGCTCTCCATCGATCCGGCCCGACCCGCCCCCGAATCCGCCGCCGTGAATCCAAACCAATACGGGCCGCTTCTCGCCCTGTTGCGCTCCGGACCAGATGTTGAGGTTCAGACAATCCTCACTCATGTCCGGCTTCAATTGGGCAGGATTGCCTTGCGGACACATCGGGCCAAATGCTG
>JBEKNU010000340.1:0-7700 GCA_049522495.1 Terriglobia bacterium | reverse complement strand
GTCACCCTGCTGCGCAAAGAAATGGTCGACCATCCCGAAAGCCCCCAATCCTTGGGCTTCCAACTCACCGACCGCGCCCTCACCCAGGCCGCCGACGCATGAAAATGTAGAAACTCCAGGCGCCGGACTTCAGTCCGGCACATGCCGACCTCAAGGTCGGCGCTACAGAAGAGGAGAATGTTGAGCGTTATCCCCGCATCACTGCGGCGGAATGGGAAGCGCGCGAGCGGCCGCGCCAGCTTCTGGAAAACATCCTCACGCGGCAAGTGGAGATTTGCGAGGCGCAGCGCCAAGCCATCTTGAAGGATTCCCTGGCGGGTCCCTCGCCCTATGAACGCGCTACGGAAATCGCCCTCGCCCACCCCGACGCCGCGCGGATGCAGAGAACGGAAGAATCCAATTTTCGCCAAATCTGGCGGATCACCAACCTGCTTCTAAAGATTAAACGCCTGGCTGACGAGGAGGAATCCGGGAAGACCCGCACAATAACCCGTGATGTTTATAAAAGGAAAGCAGGTTACCGAAAAACTAAGGGAATCTCAACGGCCCAACTGAAGAATCAAGTTATTGAAAACGAGGCATTTAGACAGACAACTTGAGCAGCCAAAGAAAAAGGACGGTAAAACGCCGGGATTACCCGTGATGTTGATGAAAACAAGTGAGATAAAGAATCGACACGGCAGGAGCTCATCCCTACGCCGTGATGTTTAGCGAGAATAAGCCACTTATCGTTGCAAGGCCGTGTTGTTGGTGAAAGGAAAGGAGATTCATCTGACCATCGGTTCATCGGCTGATCACGGGTTTGGTTTTAGATGGCCCGATGAGCCGATGATCAGATGAACCGATGATTAGATGGCCCGACGGTCCGACTTGTCGCGTTGGGGCGTGGGGCAATATGCCTGGCCGAGCGCACTTTTGTCCTTGAGTTGAGGCGAGGGGACAAGTAAGATAGATCGCAAATCTGGGTAGTCAGCGTTCTCGACGCAAAGTGGGAAACCATGTTGCAAGTCTCTCGCCGGATTGTATTGCTGTGGTTTACATTGTGCCTTTCGCCGGCGATGGTGATGGCGCAAGCTATCAGCGGTCTTGGTGTGTCCACCCTTGAGGGCCCGACGTTCCGATCGGTTCTCGGGATCGTAACGGATGCCAAGGGGGCGCCCGTGCGTGGCGCGAACGTAGTGATATTGACGAACGGCGGAGCCGAACAATACCTTTCGATGGATACAGACGCGCAAGGGAAGTTCCGTCATGACTACACCTTCTTCAGGTATACCGCCACGGAATTTACCGTGTTGCTGACGGTTTCGAAAAAGGGTTACCCCAAGGCCCACGCCTATGCGAATTACGGCGCCTCCGGCATACCCTATGGGATCCCTGTCGTGCTGCGGCCCGCCCCGAACGACCCGACGCTGCTCTCCCAGGCCGATTTGATTGCGGGATTGGTGCCCAAGCTCAGGCACCTCGATACGTCCGACGGATTGGCAGCGAAAGACGTAAAGACTTACGATCGAGCCGTGGCGGACTTCCTGGAGCGGAACCGCTTGGATTTGGCCGTGCCCCTCTTCGAAAAATTGGTTGAGTCTAACCCCTCCTGCGTGCGTTGCCGGGTTATGCTGTCGATGGCCGACTTGAGCTGGGGGGATTGGGCAAACGCCGAACGCCATCTGGGGGAGGCCGTCAACGCGGTCGTCGCGAATCGGAAGATAGGTACCTTTGAACCACTGCTGGCCTTCGGTGTGTGGATGAGCTGGCAACATGATCCGGATAAGGCGGAAGCTTACTTGCGGGAGGCGGTTAAGGATGCTCCGCACGACGCCCTCGCACTCCAGGAGTGTGGCCGCGTCCAGTGTCTGACCATGAACTGGGAGGGGGCCGAGGAATCGCTCAAGAAAGCGCTCGCCGCGGGCGCGGGGCCCGAGGCGCGATTGCTGCACGCCGAAGCCCTGGTGTGGACGGGCACAGTCAAAGAAGCCAATGCCGAGTTGGATCTTTATCTGGATGGGCGCGACATCAAGAAAATGCCCCCCCAAGCGCAGGGGGTTTGGCAACAGATCCAGGACCGGAGGAAGGATGATACCGCGCTCGTAAAGCTCCAGAAGCACGCCAAACCTTACGTCGATTTCATCCACAACCCTCCGGCGGATCTCGAGAAGATCGAGCCCGCCGGCGACCAGGTGAAATTGGACTCCCTCCTTAGCGCCGTGGGGGGAAATATTCAAGAGCTGTTCCAGAAATTTCCGAATACCAGTTCCCTGGAGAAAATTCATCAAGAAAAGTTGGACCGCAACGGAAAATCCGCCGGGAGCCTGAACCAGAAATTCCGCTACCTTTGTTTGATTCCCACCAGCCAGTGGGGACTCGCAACCGACGAGTACCGGGCTGATTCGACGGGGCACTTAGCCTACCCGAAAGGGTTGTCGGAAAACTATATGCTCACCTCGGGATTCGTCGCCGCTCCCCTGGTTTTCCATCCCATTTACCAGCCCGGAAGCACGTTTCGCCTTCTCGGACGTCAGAAAATCAAAGGCCGGGATGCCTACCTGATTGCCTTCGCCCAGGATCCGAAAAGATCCCGCATGTACGGGAGCTTCACGTGCGACGGAAAGACACGGGAGACTTACTATCAGGGCGTAGTTTGGATCGACTCCGCAACCTATCAAATCCTCAAGCTCCGCTCCGAACTCCTGATACCCTTGCCTATAGTCAAGTTGCAAACGGAAACCACGCAAATCGAATTTAATGAAGTCCATTTTAAAAGCATCGCGGAGGGATTTTGGCTACCGGCGAAAGTCACCGTCACCATTGATTGGGAAGGCCGAACTCTCCGCAACGAGCATGAGTATTCGGACTTCGCGGTTTTTAACGTGGATTCCATGCAGAAGATTGGCAAGCCGAAAGGCGCTCCGCCGGATTCCGCAGAGAATCTTGCGCCCAAAGCGATGCCGTAATTTTCGCAGAAAACAGCCCCGACCGTCCGCGAACTGCTCATGAGTTGGCCCACTCCGCAGGAACTCGCCCATTACACTTGCTATCGTACCGCCGGCCCTCTCTCGATCGACGGCAAGCTTGATGAACCGTCTTGGAAGCTGGCGCCGCGTTCGAGCCGTTTTGTGGACATTGTAACGGGCAAGCCTGGGTGGTTTGACACGCGCGTGGCCGTCCTGTGAGACGACAATCAACTTTACTTCGGGTTCACCGCCGAGGAGACCAATGTTCGCGCCACGCTCACCGCGCGCGACTCCAAAATTTACGAAGACAACGACCTGGAAGTGTTCATCGCCGGCACGGATGCGTACTACGAGTTTGAAATCAATGCCCTGAACACCGTTTATGAAGTTTTCTGGATTTGGAAGGACATCTTCCAGCCCGGTCATCGTTATTTCGGCCGGCCGGAGTTCAACCCCGCTGCCCACCCTACGCTGGAGATTTCCGGCATCGGCGGGCACGTGCATCCACGGGGTGAGCGCTGGGGGTTTCTCGATTGGGATTACCCTGGCCTGCGCCACGCCGTGCACATCGAGGGCGTTCTGAACAAGCGTGCCGGAACCGACAAAGGATGGAGTGCGGAACTGGCTTTTCCCTGGCAGGGGCTGGAATCACTTGCCGACGGCCGCTCGCTTCCGCCCCGAGACGGCGACATGTGGCGCATCGATTGCTCGCGCTTCCAGCAGGCTGGCCCGGACGGAAAGCGTCTGGATCCCAGCGCGGGATGGACCTGGAACCGGCACGGCCACTACGACTCGCACATCCCCGAGACGTTTACTTACGTTCACTTCTCAACCCAGGTGGTGGGCACGTCATCGGGTAAGCCCTGACCTAAACCCGCGGGGGCTCAGGATATATCGCAATGTGATGTATCGGTGAGAAGCCAAGCTGTGAATACCCACGCCAGTTACGGGGACAGCGTGCGCGCCAATGGATTCGCCGCCCGACGCCTAGAGGGGGCTCTGCTGCCCCAACTTGCGCAGCGCTTCGCCGCTCACGCGCATGGGAAGCCACTCCTTCATTACTTTGGCGCCCAGGGACTCGTAGAATTTGATGGCCGGTGTGTTCCAGTCCAGCACCTGCCATTGGTAGCGCCCGCAACCCCTCTCGACAGCGACTTTTGCCAGGTACGCCAGCAGCGCTTTGCCGATTCCGTTTTTGCGAAATCGCGGCCGGACAAAGAGGTCTTCAAGATAGAGTCCGGGCTTCCCTTGCCATGTCGAATAATTGAAAAACCAAAGCGCGAAGCCCGCCGGCTCGCCGTCCCACTCCGCAATCTCCACGAAGAACCTTGGTTCGCCGGAGAAGCCGTCACGTCGCAGGTCTTCCGCCGTGGCCACGGCTTCCTCGGGAGCGCGCTCGTAATCGGCCAGCTCACGGATGAATTCCAGAATCAGGGGGATGTCGTCGGGCGTGGCTTTTCGGATTTTCAGCATGGAGGAATTGTAACCCAGAAGGAGGTAGAATCATGATGACAGGACGGAATCGTCCGGTGGATTGCGCAGAGCAAAGCTCTGCGGCCGGACGCAGAGCGTTGCTCTGCGCAATCCACACGTTTCGTGCGGCCATGGAGAAAATCGACCAATTCAAGGAGTGGCAATTATGACGACAAGACGGAATTTTCTGAAGACTCTTGGCGGGGCGACGGCGCTGTCTGGCCGCCCCTACCTATGGGCAGCAGACGGCCTTGGCTGGGCAAAACCGATCGGGCTTGAACTCTATACGGTCCGGGACTTGTTTGCCAAGGACCCCGGGGGAACCCTGAAGCAAGTTGCGGCCGTGGGTTACAAGGAAGTGGAATTCGGCCCTAGCGTCAAGCCGGCTTTGTTGAATTCCTACCTGCGGGCCGCCGGCCTAACTCTCCCGAGCGTCTACTTTGACGCGCCGAAGACCGTCGAGGATTGGAAGAAGACAGTTGAGATGGCCAGGAATTATGGAGTGCGGTACATGGTGGTGGGAGATAACCCCCGGCTCGACACCGAAGCCTGGAAGCGCCGGGCTGACCTTTTCAACCAATGCGGAACTTTTTCCCTCGCCGCCGGAATGCAGTTCTGCTACCACGCGCATTTTAACGAATTCGCGCGCTCAAATGACACTTGCGGCTACGACATCATGCTGACGCGCTGCGACCCGAAGCTCCTGAAAATGGAGATGGATGTCTTCTGGGTCACCTACGCTGGAGCTGACCCCCTGCACTATTTTCGGGTCCACCCCGGCCGATTCCCGCTGCTGCACATCAAGGATCTCTACAAAGACGTTACGGTCAACCCTCACGAGTCTCCCGCCGACGATGGTCCGAATCCCTTCGCGCCGGTCGGCCAGGGAAAAATTGATTGGCCCAAGATTTTCGCACACGCAGGCGAGGCCGGCACCAAACACATCTTCGTCGAGCAGGACCGCTGCAATATGCCGTCGCTTGAGGCCGCCAAGATCAGCTTCAATTATTTGAAGAACCTTCGCCTGAGTTGAGGGAGGCGCGGATATTTTTGGCGCGGCGGCCGGCATCTACGCGTCGCCCGCCGGGGCGCGTCACACGTCCAGGCCGATTGACCGCATCAGGTTGAGAGCGTTGCTGGTTTCGACGATTCCCGGTTGGAGGCGGTAATCAAAGATCAATTTCCCATCTTCCAGGCGATCCTGAAAATGGGCGTTGGCGGCGCGCGCGCCCAGTCCCTCCGCGATCTTCGCCAATGCCAGGTCGTGGGTGGTCACCAGCCCAATCGCTCCGCGTTCCACCAGGCTGCGCACCATGGCCTCTGCGCCTAGCCTTCGGTCCTGGGAGTTCGTGCCTTGCAGGAACTCGTCGAGCAGAAAAAGGACCGCCGAGGGACCCTGCGTGAGGTCGATGATCTGTTTCAAGCGCTTGATTTCAGCATAGAACCGTGAGATGCCGCCCTGGAGCGAATCGAGTACGCAGATGGATGCGCCCACCGCAAGCGGCGAGAGACGCAGTCGCCGGGCACGCACCGGAGCGCCGCACTGCGCGAGGACTGCATTGATTCCCACCGCCCGAACGAATGTGCTTTTTCCCGCCATGTTCGGCCCGCTGATGATGAGCACTCGAAGGTCATCTGCCAAGCACACGTCGTTGCGCACAGCGTCGCGGTCTGGCAGCAGAGGGTGGGCAAGACCGTTGGCATCAAAACAGGGTGAGGCTTCGGCGAATTCGGGGAAGACATCCGAGGGATGCTCGTAAGCATAGCTGCCCAGCGACAGGAGGGCCTCAAACTCGCCCACCGTAACGAGCCAGCGTCGAACTGCCGGGCCGGTGCGCATGCGCCATGCTTCAATCGCGCACGCGCACTGCAAAGTCCAAAACATGAACAGGTCGATCGGTCCAACGAACATGTTGCGCCTTGATTCGAGATACTCCAACAGCCGGTTCAGCCGGGCAATCCAGCGCGACGGCGGCCAGCCTTGCGAATCGAGAGCCGCGCGGAGCTCAACAAGTTTCGGTGCCGAGAATTGTTCAGCCTCAAGCCGAGCCAGCACGCCGGCCAGCAGCCCCAGGTCGCGCGCCGAGCTTTCAACGGCGCTGACGGCGGTTCTTACCCGCCGGCGATACGCGAGGTTCAAGCTCACATTGATCGCGGTTACAAGCAGGGCCGGATACGCCAGCCCTCGCACCATCCAAATGACCAGGCTCACCAACCACAAACCCGCCAGCGTCGCGCATACAAACCGCAACAGGTTCGACGTCAGCAGTGGTTCGCCCTCACCCCAGGCGGCCAGCCCTTCCGCCGGCGCGAGCGAACGGGCTTCCTCCGCCAGCACCGCGAGGTCTTCGCGCAAATCCAGCCGGTGCCGCAAATCGGCTACGGCCTCCTGGCGGGCACGGACGTGGTCGGGGGGAGCGGGCGCCAGGAGCCATGCGGCGAGTGTCTCCTGCCCCACACAAGTGCGTGCCGTACAGAGCAGTTCGAATAACGAACCCTCTCCAAAAACGTCGAGGTCACGAGAATATGGGTGCGATGTGCTCTGGAACCTCTCGCCCGTTTCCCCCGACCTCATCCAGCGATTGTCCATTCGGGCCAGCGCTCGCTCGTAATATGCGACGGTCCGGGAACATCGCCCGAGCCTTTTGAGGACACGATCATGAATGATGGCCAGAACGATGATGGCGAACATTGGAGCCAATACCCAGTAAGCGGAGAGGACCTTGGCCACCAAAGCCAGAGCGATCACCACCAGGGTTACGCCGCCCAGTGCGAGCTTGGCAATCCCCAGCCTGCGATGCTGGCTTTCGTAAACGGCTTGTGCAGTTCTAGAAGATTCGAGCCGCCGAATATATTTTGCCCGTGGATCGTCGGTCAGTGGCGCGGCGGAATTCCTCATGAAATTCATTTTAGGACGGAGGTGCCGGGGCCACGTTCGCCGTCCCCAGCGGCCCCGGCCTTCTTGGCCGCAGGGCTTAGACCCCGCAACCAATCTGGCCCCCCATCATACCCCCAAAAGCAAAAAGGCCGCGATTCCTCGCGGCCTTGTTTGTCTTGAAACTATGAACTGTTAGCTATCGACTGTAGACTTCTCTTTGACCTCTGAGTTGAGCAGCCACGCCCTTTTGAATCTCAAATTCAAGATTCAAAACGCCTTGCATCCGTTCTGGACCTGTCCAGCCGAAGCCGAACTCCAGAACCGGTTCTCTCTTAGAAAGGAGGTGATCCAGCCACAGGTTCTCCTACAGCTACCTTGTTACGACTTCACCCCAATCATGG
>JBEKNU010000339.1:0-7718 GCA_049522495.1 Terriglobia bacterium | reverse complement strand
CCTGGTCCCATCGGCATCATGCCTTGCGAGCGCGCCATCGCCATCAAATCAGCCATGGCAAACTCCATGGTCACCTCGTAGCTTCCCTTGAGGCCGGTCTGATCCACCACTTGCTTGCCGCCGCTTCCGCCCATCTGAAACATGCCCGTCAACTGTTCGGCAAGCCCTGGCATGGTTACGTTGCTGGATTCCATAATCATCGACCGGGTTTCCGCATCAAATCTCGTCTTCATAATGCCCTTGGCGCCCCGGTTGATGGTCATGGAGTTGTCGGGATTTCTGGTTATGCGCGCCGGGCCCTCAGGACTGTCCATCTTCATCTCCCCGGGCTTTAGCGGAGCGTTCTCGTCAATCGGCGCGGGGGGAGCAGGCGATTCCTTCAGCTTGGGCCCATCCTTGCCCACTACCAGCGCCAGCACCGGGCGCTCTTGGGTGTCGCGATGAACGGCCAGCTTGAACCTTTCCGCCAGCAGCGCCTGCAAGAATTTCGGGGCGTCGTCTTTGGAAGCGCCATCGGGCATCTTGGCCACAATGTCGAACCGCTCTGTGGCGAGCCATGGCGGGCCGGTGATCTGATACGCCTTCACGTTATAAGCGAGGGCAATCAGATCTCTGAGCAGCATGAAATTATATTCGGCTTGCGAAAGAGAGACATGCGGGCCGAATCTTGGCATCCTTCCGGCTTGAATCTCCGCCGCCATCTTCGCCCGGTCCAGGAGAGGCGATGGCTTTACGGTAGCCACTTCAAAGCCGGTGTTGGGCGTCTGCCCCAAGGCCGCAACGGCGGCGAGAATAAGACCGAGAGCGATAGTAAGAGTAATTCGCGTCTTCATAGGAGTCTCCAATTAAGGGCCGCCGAGGAAGGCCATTTGCGCCTACCTCCGCGCTATCCACTGCGATGAAGGTCTTCAATGATTCGCTGTATTATGATTGTGAGCAAGTGTAGCGCGGAGTTGTGCGCATCCCAGCACTACTCCGCGGCTCTTCTCACGCCTCCGCGCGTTCCACAAGCAACTGTGTGGCCAGTGGAAACGCCAGCGCCACGAGGGTCCAGCCCAGGTACGCTCCCGCGTGGGATGCTCCCGCGCCGGTGGCAATAAATCTGGATGCATGGCCCATAAAATCCATGATGCTGGGCACATGAACGTCCCAGTAATGGCGCACGGCCGCCGGCAGCAAGAGGTGAATAAACAATATTCCAATGCTGTAACTAAGTCCCAGCCGGCCGCTTCGTGCCACAACGCTCAGAAAATAAGCCAGGCCGTAGATCGCGGCTCCAGCGATGGTGATGGGAAGCGCCGCCGCCAAGATTCGCCAAGTGTAGACATAGCCGGTGAGCCAGGCCAGGGTTCCCAGAGTCGCTCCCACGCCCATTATGGCTGCCACGGCCATCTCGCAGACTCCCGCCGACCAACCCACCCACACCCAATACCTCCGGCGACGAGGACGAGAGAGCAGAAATTCGGCAGTCCCTTTTTGAAATTCTTCGCCCAGGCTGGCCGAGCCCAGCGCCAATGCCCAGATGATGGTGAACATTGATCCATAGGCCCCCAGCACAAATTCCGTGGATTTCGACCATAGTTGGGGGATGTCCTTCCAAATTATCGGGTTCTTTCCCATCTCCGTGTGGCGTCCATATGTGTACACAAAGAGGGTACAGAGAATTCCTATGGCGGCAAAGGTTATGAGACAGGCGATGAAACGGAAGCGGTTGTCGCGCCAGCATTTCCAGAAGTACATGAGTCCTCCTTCCGAACCAATTCAATAAAAATTTCGCGCAAGCCGAGGGGAGATACATCCGCTACCGTCGCGCCCTGGCTGCGCAGGCCGGCGGCAAAGGCCTCGGCGTTCTGCCGCAGCACGTATTTGCAAAAATCCCCGTTGGAGGTCACCGAAACGATGTCGGCGGTTTTGCTATGAGGCAGGGCCGTGCCGGCGGCGGTTACCAGCCGGTACTGACTTTTGATGTCGTCCAGGCGCGCTTCCAGCAGCAGCTTGCCGTGGTCAATCACGCCCACCCATTCGGCAACGCGCTCCATATCGGCCAGTTGGTGGGAAGAAATCAGCACGGTGCAGCCATCGCTCGCAAGGTCTTCCACCAGGACGCGCTGGAATTCGTCCACGGCCACGGGATCGAGCCCCGAGGCGGGCTCGTCGAGAATCAGCAAATCCCCCTTCTGCGCCAACGCCAGCAGCAGGCACACTTTCGTCCGGTTGCCCAACGAGAGCTTGGCAAACGGGCGGTCCATGGGGATTTCGAACGAGCGCGAATACTTGGCCACCGCATCGTCGGACCAGTGGGGGTAAAAACCCCGCGTGAAGCGCACCAACTCCCGCGCCGTGAACGTGCCGTATAAAGTTTTGGTCTCGCTCACGTAGGCGGTGCGCGCAAGGATGTCCAGTTGCCCTCGGCCAAAGGGGAATCCCAACACGGTGGCTCCACCCGCCGTGGGCCGCACCAGTCCGAGCAACATCTTAAGGGTGGATGTCTTGCCCGCGCCGTTGCGCCCCAGGAAACCATAGATGGCGCCGCGCGGGACGTTCAGGCTGAGTTCATCCACGGCCCTCAACTGGGAATAAACTTTCTCCAGCTTATCGGTTTGAATTGCCAATTCGCTCATTGACGACCTCCAGTGCCTCCAACTCCTGCTGCACCAGGTTTACGATGTCTTCGGGATCGAGCCGCAGTTGCGTGCCCTCCACCGCAATCTGCCGGGCGTAGGGGCGAAGGCGGCGGACTTTTTCCGATTTCAACAGGCCCGCCGGGTTCTCAGCAACATAGGTGCGCCCGCCCGGAACGGTACGGAGCAACCCATCTCTCTCCAGGTTCTGGTAAGCGCGCGCCGCGGTGTTGGGATTAACGCGCAAGTCGGCGGCCACCCGGCGCACCGAGGGCAACGCCTCTCCGGGTTTCAGGGCGCCTGAGGCGATGTAATGCTTCACCTGGTTTTCAATCTGCAGGTAGATGGGGACCCCCGAGGATGGATTGATGTGCAGGAGCATTCTGTATTAATACACTAATGCAGTTAGGGTGTCAAGAGTTTTTTGCAGGCATTTTCCGCCGGCGTGTCTGACAGGGAGGGAGCAGAGTATCCAAGTGAGAGCCATCGGTTTGCGCAGAGCAAAGCTCTGCGTTCTCGCGCCGCAGAGCTTTGCTCTGCGCAATCCTTATCGCAATCCCCATCGCGGACCGCCGCACCATCAAAATCGGCATTTGGGTTGCCGCCTAACCCCAAACCCCAAACCCCTGCTTTCAGTTCTCCGTCGGAGTCTTCTCCACGTGGTCGATGACCAGTTGCTCCACCTTAGCCTTGCGCGGTTCCAGTTTGAGGCCGAGTTTTTTTACCGAGGCGAAAACCGTCGAGCCTCCACCTGGATCGGATGCCGCGGCAGCCGGTGAGGCGCCCGCAGTTCCACCGCTTGCCGGGGGCATCGGCACGTTCATCCCTTGCGAGCGTGCCATCGCCATAATGTCCGCGAGGGAAATGTCCACGGCCACCTGATAGTTACCCTTGAGGTCCGTCATGTCCACCACCTGGCGGCCGCCGCCCATCTGCAGAATTCTTGTCAACATGTCGGCAAACCCTGCCATGGTCACCTTGCTGGATTCCAGACTTATCGTCTGGGCCTCCGCGTCCATTCTCTGCGTAATGGTGCCCTTGGTGCCCATATTGATGGTATTCGAGCCGTCGGCATTCCTACTTATGCGGACGGGTCCGTCGGGAGTGTCGAGCTTGGTCTCGCCGGGTTTTAACGGAGCGTTCTCGTCGATCGGTTGGGTGGTCGCGGGTGATTCCTTCAGCTTTGGCCCGTCTTTGCCAACCACCAGGGCAAGCACCGGCTGCTCCTGGTTGTCACGGTGAGCTGCCAGCTTGAACCGTTCTTCCAATAACGCTTCCAACATTTTTGGGGCATCATCTTTGGAAGCTCCGTCGGGCATCTTCGCCACAATGTCGAATCGCTCCGTAGCGAGCCATGCCGGGCCGTTGATCTGATAGGTCTTCATCTGGTACGCGTTGGCGATCAGATCTTTGAGCGGCATGTAGATATACTCAGCTTGCGAGGCACTGACATGCGGGCCTAATCTCGGCATCTTTCCGGCCTGCACCTGCTCCCTCAACTTCGCCATGTCCAGGGGAGGTGAGGGCTTCACAGTAGCCACTTCGAAGGAAAGATTGCTGGGGGCCGTCTGCGCAAATATCGCGCCGCCGGTGAGAAGCAGCCCGACAGCGAAGATAAGTCCAAAGATTCTTCGCATCTTCATAGGAATCTCCTGTTGCTGAAATCCGGTTCTTGTACGACACTCTCGATCCGGATTGAGAACGAGCCTTGTCCGGAGATTGACACCCTATCTCAAAACACCCCGGCCAACAGTGGTTCAGGGGTATGGTCATCTATAAGACGTTCGTCCTCTCCTTTCATTTTAACGTCTTTGAATTATTTCCGCCCGGTTTGCTCAATCCTTTCCGGCGGCGCTAATTCTCCGAGGGCTGCTCGATATGATTGATGACGATGACGTCCACCGGCCCTTTGCTGGGTTCCAACTTCAGCCCCAGTTGTTTCTCCAGGGCCTGAACAAGTGATGGCCCGGTTTGTTCGGTGGGGGGAGAAAGGTTGGCAATGTCCACCTTGCCGCTGTCCTGCGCGTCGAACATCGAGGCTGCCCGATGTGTATGCTCGTATTCGAGTTTAAGGAAATAGGTATCTTTGAGCCCGGTTTGGTCGATCACCGGACGGCTCATCTCCGGCAACCCGGAGAGGAGAACCGCCAGATCGCCCATCGACATGTAATTTGCCATGCACGCCCACCCCAACTTCGGCACGCAGGGTTGGCCCCGGGGCGGCTGGTTGGGCGTTAACAATGATGGGTAGGAATCGCCGGGCATCATTTTCTGGTCCAGGAACTTCGGACCGTCCTTCGCGGCGACCAGGGCATAAGCGGGAAGTTCCTTGGTCGTGTGACTGACTTGCAGCTTAAAGCGGTCCGCCAGCATCGACCGAAGCATCAATCTTAACTGGCCCCACAACTGCTCAGGATGTTGCCGAAATTGTTCCGCCAGCGAGTCCTCGATCTTGGCGTCAACGTCGTAATACTTGGAGTTAATCCAGCCCGGCCCTCCCTCGACCTGATCATCTCGCAGGGGAAATGCGAACCGGCTAACACTCGACCCGTACCCAATCTTGATAAAAAATTTGGCGTTCTTGTACGTGGCGGTATACCGGTTCGGGCTGTACTTGGTGGAAATCATGCCGGATCGGTCCGGCTTGATTGACACAACCTCGAAGGAGGGCAAAGCCGCATCGGGCGCGGGTGGCGTTTGCGCGCGGATCTTCGGCGTGTTGATGAGGCCGAACAGGAGTGCCGCGGCTATGATGGCTGTTCGCATCGATTCCTCGGCCGATTAGACATGGCCATGATTCACTCGCCGCTCCGAAAGACCGGAAGGCAGAAGGATTTCACCACAGAGTGCACAGAGGGCACAGAGACGACACGGAGAAAGACACTGTGGGTCGATGCACAAGAATCCGAAATTTCCGCCCGCGTCATCACGGCTGCGTTTCTCTGTGCTCTCTGTGCACTCTGCGGTGAATCTTTAGCTCTTCCGACGACGAAGGACACAGCAAGATTTCCCTAATCCCCAACCCCTAATCCCTGCTCTTAGTTCTCCGAAGGCCTCTCGATATGATCGATGACGATGACATCCACCGGGCCCTTTGTCGATTCCAGCTTCAGCCCAAGCTGTTCCTGAATCGCCGTGAAGAGCGACGGCGCGGAAGACTCGGGCGGGGGCGCGCTTTCAGCGCCTGGCCTGCCGCCGTCCGGCCCCTGGAACATCGCAGCAGGCCTTTGATCGGGCGTCCACTGAAGGGTAATGTCATACTTGCCCTTCAGACCAGTCTGATCCCAAACTTCCCGGCCCAATTGTAGTTTCAGCACCGATGCTAGGGCGGCGATGGGGATTCCCTGGGCGGTGAGCCTTCCCGGTCCCCCTTGTGCCGCGCCCGCGTGCCCGACCGGGCGGCCGTCAGGCCCTTTGATGCCGTTGGGGTAGGTATCGCCGGCTTTGGCCTCGCGGAGTTTGGGGCCGTTTTTCGCCACCACCAGGGCAAAGGCGGGGAGATCTCGGGTTGTGTGCGTCACCTTCAGCTTGAATCGATCCGCCAGCAGGGCCTGGATCATCAAGTCCATCTGCTTCCCCATCTGTTCGGGAGGGAGCCTCCGCAACGCTTCGATTTGCGAGTCCCCCGCCTTCGCCTCGACGTCGTATCGATCCGAGCCGGTCCAGCCCGGTCCCCCCGAGACTTGAAACGCTCTGAGGGCAAAAGCATAGGCAACTAATTCTCTCGCTGTGATTGCGTCGGCATTGAAGATGCCTGGAGGTGTGACGTCAACCCCACCCGACCTCCCGGAACGATCGGGTTTAATCGACGCAACCTCGAAGGAAGGCAAGGGCGCATCGCTTGTTTGAGTCGATTGCGCGCGGACTTGCGGTCCGTTCATGAGGCCAAACACCACCGGCCCCGTGATGAGCGATATGCCAATTGCCGTCAACAGGAGCTTTCTACTGAAACTGAGCTTGTCCGCCGCGCGTTGGGTCATGATGCGCACAATCCGCGCCTTCAGTTCGGAGCCGGTGATTCCGGAGACGCAGGCGAGCGGGGATTCCAGGCAGAATTGACAAGTCTTCAGGATGCTCTCCGCATAAACCTGCGGTTCGCCGCCGAGTTGCAGAACCTCTTCGTCGCAGGCGTGTTCGCGCTCCTCCACCAGCCGCGTTCCCACCCACCAGACCAGCGGATGAAACCAGAAGATGGCTTCCACCACCATGTGGATGGCCGCGGCCAGATTATCGTGGCGGCGGACGTGCCAAACTTCGTGGGCCAGAATGGCCTCCAGGTGCGCATCCTGCAAATGTTCGGAGATCCCTGCCGGCCAGACGAGAACCGGGTCAACGATGCCGAAAATGCCCGGCTCCAGGGAAGTAGGTGACAACATTACGTCAATGGGTTTCCGCACTCCGGCCAGATGCTCAACGCGGCGCAGGGCGTTCACCTCGCGACCATCCCGCAAGGGCTCTGCTGCTTGGAGGGCTTCCGCGACCTGCCGCCAGCGCCGCCACCATCCCGTAAGGACGAGCAGAAAGCCGCCGAACCACACGACCGCGCAGACAGCAGGAACCGCCGGGAGCAATCGATAGCGCCAGTCCGCGGCCAGTTCAGGTGGGAGCCTCCTCTCGTTTGCGTGGGGCCCCTTGGTGAAAGGCTGGCTGACTTCCTCCACCGTTACGAACAAGCCCGGTTCCGTTGGCTTGATAACGCGCGGCCTGGCCAGATGGGCGCCGAGCGAGATCAGCAGGGAAAAGGGAATCAGGAATTTGATCGACGCCGCCAGCCAAAGCCCATACCGAGCTCGCGCGTGGTTCTTGCGCAAAACCAGCGTCAGCAATCCCGCGATCGCAAGGCACACCGTCGATTGCCATAAGTGATTAAACAGCGCCGGGACGTTGGGCGCGATAATCGCACGCAAGTAACTTTCGAGCATAGGGCGTCCTCAAAGCGTTCTTCGCGTTTGTAGCGCCGCCCTTTAGGGCGGCACCTGGAGTTTCTACATTTTCATGCGTCGGCGGCCTGGGTGAGGGCGCGGTCGGTGAGTTGGAAGCCCAAGGATTGGGGGCTTTCGGGATGGTCGACCATTTCTTTGCGCAGCAGGGTGACGA
>JBEKNU010000338.1:0-7779 GCA_049522495.1 Terriglobia bacterium | reverse complement strand
CAGCTCTGCGGACATGAATCGCAGAGCTGTGCTCTGCGCAATCCGGCAAGGGGGGGCTCCGTCTTCGAGATTTGTGGCATTTGCGCGGCAAGAGCCGCGGACCCCAAATGCGGGGGTCCGCGCTACGGATGTCATGCGGAAGGGAATCCGATTCTGCGCACATTTTGTCCGAAACTGCCGGCCGGATGGGCGCGCTCCCGGTTTGGCTCCCTTCTTGCGGCGGATTGCAGCATCGTGAGCAGCCTGTGGAAATTGGCTCACCGAGGTTTGTTCACACACTCAGCGAGGTGCAGAATCCATGAACAGCAGACGAAACTTCCTGAAGTCCTCTGCCGGCCTGGCAGCGACAATTGCGGTGGGCCCCTTGGCCGGAGCGCAGGCGCCGCCCGTGGCTTCGCTTCCCAAAGTCCGTTTCGGCGACGTGGAAATCAGCCGCCTGGTGATGGGCAGCAACCAGTTTTATGGATTCTCCCATTTCAACAAGCTGCTCGATCAATTGATGGTGGATTGGAACACCCCTGACCGCGTTTGCCAAACGCTCCTCCAGTGCCAGCAAAACGGCATCAACGCCTACCAGTACGCCCACCACGAAAACACCTTGTCGGATCTGGAACTGTTCCGCTCCAAGGGTGGAAACCTGCACTTGATTGCCACGGACCCGGGCATGACTCCCGTGGATGAAGCCGTGAGGCGCAGTAAAGCTGGCGCTCTTTACCACCACGGGGAAATCACCGACCGCCTTTTCCGCGCCGGCCAGATGGACCAGGTGCAGGAATACACCAAGAAACTGCGCCAAGCCGGAGTCCGGGTGGGCATCGGTACGCACAAGCCGGAAGTGGTGGAATACGCGGAAGAGCGCGGATGGGACGTGGATTTCTACATGCTGTGCGCCTACAATCGCACCCGCACCCCGGAGGAAATTCGCAAGCTGCTGGGTGTCGTGCCCGTGCCCGCCGGGGAACTTTATCTGGAAACCGACCCTCCCCACGCCTACGCGGTTGCCCGGAAAACTTCCAAGACCTGCTTTCTGTTCAAGGTCCTCGCCGCCGGCCGCGTGGCGCGATCTCCGGAAGCGATCGACAAGGCTTTCAAGGACGCCTTCGACAACATCAAGCCGCAGGATTGCATCGTGGTGGGCATGTTTCCCCGCTTCAAGGACGAGGTGAAGGAAAACTGCGACCGGGTCCGGCGGATTCTGAACTATAGCTCCTGAAAGGCCCCCCCTCGAAATCTTCAAACAACGCAAAGCCGGCAAAGAGAGTGTACAATGCTAGTGCTCAGTTGCATTCATAAGGGATATTATTTGAGGGTTTGGGCAGGGCGGGGCTTTAGTCCCGCCGCTTATGAGCGAAGGTTTGATTGGGCCTTTAGGCCCTGAAGCCATGTCTCTTCAGGGGCTAAAGCCCCCAAATCCCACCCAATTTCAGCGGCGGGACTAAAGCCCCGCCCTTCCCCCCGACAAAATAACATCGTCAACTTTTGCAACTAGGCATTAGACGCTTTCGAACTCGCAAAGGGAATTCCATGTTCAGAAAACTCTTCGCGGTTATCTCGTGGCTGTCTATTGCCATCCTGTCGGCCGCGCAAGTGCGGACCACTCCTCCCAAGCCCACGCTGATCAAGGCCGGCCGCATTCTCGACGTGCGCACCGGAGATTACCTTACCGGCCAAGGCATTCTGGTGGAAGACGGCAAGATAAAGCAGGTCGCCGCGTTCGCTGACTTGCAGGCTCATGTCCCCAAGGACGCGGTCACGGTGGATCTCAGCAAGGCCACGGTGCTTCCGGGACTGATCGATTGCCACGCTCACCTGCTCATAGCCGCCAGGGCGGTCAACCCGGGCGCCAACATTTTGGACGCTGTCGCCGGCATGAGCGCCTCTGAACGGGCGCTGCTGGGAGCGCGCCTGGCCCGCGAGGACCTGGAGGGCGGCTTCACGGCCGTCCGCAACGTCGGCCACTCCGGCGTGGATGGCGATGCGGCGCTCCGCGACGCTATCGAGGCGGGCTGGGTGCAGGGGCCGCGCATACAGGCCTCCTGCCGCAAGCTCACTCCACCGGGCGGTCAGGCCGTGCACCTCAACCCGGCAATCGCGGAGAAGATCATCGATCTCGAGTTTCTTCCGGTGGGGAGTCCCGATGAAGCGCGCCGGGCCGTGCGCGAAAACCGGTTTTATGGCGCGGATTTCATCAAAGTCGTCGCGGATGATCAGTCCCGTTTTGTCGCCCCGGATGAGATGAAGGCGATCGTGGAGGAGGCGCATCGCTCGAAGATGAAAGTCACCGTGCATGCCACCACCGCGGCCGGCATCCAAACGACCATCGATGCCGGCGCGGATTCCCTTGAGCACGGCGACGCCATCACGGACGAGATGCTGAAGGAAATGAAGGACAGGGGAATCTCCTTCGACCTCACGGAGACTTTTGCAGGTGGCCGGTTGCGGGAGTTTGTGCGGAAGTCGGTTGTTCTCTCGCCCGAGGACGAGCAGGGGTTCGCACAATACGAAGCGCGATTGAATAGAGAAGCTCCTCTGCGCGTGCAGCGAGTTCTCAAGTCGGGGGTGAAGTTCGCCATCGGGTCAGACATGTGGTTCGACTATCCCGGCAAGACGCGCGGCCAGGCGACGGCGATCATGTTCGCATCGCTGCACGAATTGGGAATGCCTCCCCTGGATATTATCCGCGCCACCACATCGGGTGCGGCAGAACTGCTCGGCTGGCAGGATCGCATCGGCGCAGTTGAAGCAGGGAAGCTCGCCGATATCGTCGCGGTCCCCGGCGATCCTCTTCAGGACATCACTGAGCTTGAGCGAGTGAAGTTTGTGATGAAGGGCGGAGTCGTGGTTAAGAACGAGATACACTGAACTCCGGAGGGCTTCAGCGCCGGCGAGGGACTCGGATGCGTCCCCTCGGCGATATATTCAGCCAAACGCCTGTGCAGCATGGCCCCTCACACGCGACGTAGCAATTCCCTTTGTTTTCGGTATAATCATCCCATAGATTTCTCTCAGTCCACGACAGGAGCACGAGGTCGCAATGAGATTGTGCAGAACGCTGACTTTCCTGATCCTGGCGATGGGGTGGGTCTTGGCCCTATCTGCCTGGGCGCAGCAAAAACCCTTGACGCAAGACCAGGTACAAGGCCTGGTCCGGAGCGGGCTGGCCGACGAGTCGGGTGCGAAGCTGATCGAGGCGCGCGGAATTGATTTTGCGCCGGCTGAGGATTTTCTCCAAAGCCTCAAGGCCGCCGGCGCGAGCGAGGCATTTCTTACCGCGCTACGCGCTGCTAAGCCGCCTGAGACCGCGAGCGAGAAGAAGCCGCCCGAAACCACGAGCGAGAAGAAGCCGCTGAACCCCGAGCAGATTTTCGCTTTGCTGGTCGGGCAGGTGCCGAGCCGCCGCGTGACCATGCTGGTTCAGGAACGCGGCATTGATTTTGACCCCACCGATGATTACCTCCAACAGTTCCGCTTGGCGGGCGCTGACGACGACCTTATAAACGTGATCAAGAGCGCCCAGGTGACGAAGCCCACAACGGTTGATTCGGCGCAGGCGCTACATGCCGCGATTCGGCAACACGTGGCGCGCGGAGGGGAATTCTTTCAGAAGCGCCAGTATGACCAGGCTGAGCAGGAATATCGCGCGGCTTTGCTGCTGGACGCTCAAAACGCCCTTCTTTACGTGAGCCTGGCCTATACGCTGGTTCAGGAGAACAAGTGGGACGATGCTGCGACGGCCGCCCGCGAGGCACTGCGCCTGAACCCCAACAGTGCTTTGGCGCATAGCACCTTGGGCGCCGCCGAGGAGAAGAAAGGCGATCGCCAAAATGCTCTGGAGGATTACCGCGCGGCCTATACGCTGGACCCCAATAATGCGCAATTCAAGCAGGCGGTCGACCGCCTGTCGCAGCCGTCGCCTGCCCCTGGCACGCCACCCACGGGAACACCAACCACGGCAACAACCACGGCAGGGCCAGTCTCTTGTGTCATTTTAAAACGCATGGGGCCGGCTGATGAAGTTACCAGCCACCTCTATTCCTTTGGAATCCGCGGCAAGCAGTTTCAATATGTTGAAGGTACCTTTCCACCGGGAGCCAAATGGCATGGACGCCTCACTGACAATGATGTCAGGGGAATCCAGGAGAAGGGCGGCAAGTTCGTAATCCTCGAACCGAAGTACACCGACGCAGACTTGGATGCGGCTCGCAAGAGCTGTAAGCAGTAATCTCGTATTGACCTGTTGCCGGTATTAGGGTTGGTCCCCGCCGCCGGACCCGCAACAACTCGGGAGGAAGCCCCATGAAGTCAGCCGCAGCCTTGATCGTCGTCGTGACGATCACTATTTCCAGCGTGTTCTTGCTGGGACGGCCCAAGACTGCTGTTGCCGGAGCCCAACCACTTGGGTCTGGTGATTCGACGGCCAGCGCAGGCTCGATGGAGCAGCAAATCGTCTCCAAAGAACGCGAGGGATTGGACGCCCTCAAGACTGGCAACTTGGATTTATTTGGAAATCTCACCGCGGATGACGCGGTGTTCGTGGACGCACAGGGCCCCGCGACTAAGGCGCAGGTGCTCAAACACGTTGTGGGATTCCGGCTCGTGGAATACTCGATGGAAGACGTGAAATTCCTGCCCCTCTCTGCAAAGTCCGGCCTCATCACGTACAAGATAGACGAGAAGGGAGTTTCCCACGGCAGGGAATTTGCGTTTCAAGTGTACGTTTCCTCCATCTGGACAAAGCGAAAAAACAAGTGGGTCTGTTTGTTCAGTCAGGAGACTGCGGCCAAATAGCGGGTAGCCCACCGTTTCTCAAGCTCCGCCGCTCTCATGCCGGCCTCGCTATACGCGGACTCTTTCCGCGGCAACGTAGCGCTTCACGGTGATAGAGCTCTCCTCGCTGCGGGCCTGGGCCAAATCGTAGGCAAGCTGCATCCGCATCAGGTGTTCCATCTTCGGCCCAAATGCCTTTTCGATGCGTAGAGCCATGTCGCGGGTAAGAGCTACCCTCTCATTGAGCAAGGCAGAAAGCGCCTGCCTCCCGACGTGAAGCACCTTCGCCGCTTCGGTCACGGTCAACCCCAGCGCTTCGATCACTTCGCGGCGAATCAGCCCGCCCACATGCGGGGGATTCTTCATCGGCATGATTTCAAACACCTCCTTTAGTGATAGTCAACCAGGTCAACATCAAACGCGTCGCCTTTCTCAAACCGAAACATCACGCGCCGGTTGCCGGTAACCGTGACGCTCCAGAAACCCCTAAGGTCGCCCTTGAGCGGGTGCAGCTTCCACCCGGGAAACAACCCGACATCCTGCGGCTCTGCCGCTTCGTCGATCGCCAGCAGGATGTCCTCTATCTTCCGCACCAAGGCGGCGGGAACACCCCGGGCTTCTCCCGACTCGTAAAGCCGCTTGAGGCCACGATGCCGAATCGAACGAATAGCCATTCCCGCCGATTATCGCCTGTCGCGCGACACGCGTCAACAATTAATTTTGCAGATAGCTCATTGGCGCGCACCTGCTCTGCGCTCCCGCGCCTTAGCGGTTTCTGCGCGATTCCGCGCTTACCCGCCCGCGGCGGTAGCCCTCCGTCCCCCCTCATGATGCTTCGCCCATGCTACCAGCGCGGCCAATAGTTTCTGGATGTGCGCTTTCGTCTCCTCATCCTTCAGGTTTCCCTTTTCATCAAAGCGTTGGCTGGCGTTGGTGATCATGACCTCCGGCCGGTTGAGCGGGTACATATTAAGGAATACGAATACTTGCCGCAGATGGTATTGCGCGCGCGATGTCCCCTGCGCTCCAACGGATGCGCCCATGAGGGCCACCGGCTTCCCCTCCCAAGCGCTATCACCATAAGGCCGGGAAGCCCAGTCGATGGCGTTTTTTAAAACCCCGGGGAAGGAATAGTTATATTCCGGGGTGACGATCAGGATGGCGTCGGCGGCGCGAATGCGCTGCTTGAACAGCGCCACACGCTCCGGGAGGTGCGCCTCCTCATCCTGATTGAACGCTGGAATGCCCTCGAGGTCAAAGATCTCGAGGCTCACCCCATCCGGGGCCAGTTGTTGTGCCGCCCGCAGCGCGGCGCGATTGAATGAGGCCTTGCGAAGACTTCCGGCAATTCCCAGAATGGTCATTGGCGTGTTCATTTCCACTCCTTGGAGATAAATTCGGTCATAGTTTGTGGGAGCTGCAATACCCCAATAAGTTAATCTTACAGACGAGGGCAAAGCTCAAATCGCCGGGCGGCTCGTCGTGCGCCAGAGATTTGCGGAATTGTTCGAGGGTCATACGGTTACCGCACCTTCCCCCGCGCGGCAATCTTCCAGCAGCCCACCGCCTCGCCCTGGCGCAGGGTCACGATCTCGTCGTGCATATTCACCGTGGCGCAAACGTGATTCGGTATCACCGTCACAACTTCGCCGACGTAAAAGCTGTGCCGCGATTGCGTAATATCCAGAAGTCCATGCTCTTCGTTCAGCTTGACGATGGGCGCGTCGGGCGCTTCCACCACGTATCCGTAGCCGGACTTGGGCCCGGAGCCCAGCAGGTCGGAAGAAAAAGTCTTGGAGCCGGCATCGATGATGGCGCGGCCCGGCACGGCGGTGGAAACCACCGTCGCCACCACGCGCACCGCGCAATCCTCCAGGCCACACGCGCCCTGGTAGTAGGTATTCAGATCATTGTAAACATAGGTGCCGGGACGAATCTCCGTAAGCCCCGGGATCAGGTGCGCAAACTCGGCGGAAGGAGTGGAGCCGCCGGAAACGATCTCCACCGGCATGTGTTCCGCGCGAAATTCCTCGAGGGCTCGGGCGACGCGCTCGGCCACGTGTGCAGCTTCCGCGCGGCGTTCCTCCGGAGTCCCCCAGACGTTGCCGAAATAGCTCATCAGCCCGCGAAACTTCAGCCCCGGCAGCTTCTCGATGGTCTTTGCCAGCGCCACCAACGCCAGTCCCGGCTCAAGCCCGCAGCGGCGGCCTCCGGCGTCGAATTCCACCAGCACACCGATGCTGGCATCTTGCGCGGCAGCAGCTCGGGAGAGCTCCTGCGCTGCGGCTTCCGAATCGAGCGCCAGCAGCAGGCGGCGGGCGCGGGCCAGGCGGGCCAACCGCCGGAGTTTTTCCTCCCCCAAAATGGGAAACGCCACCAGGATGTCGTCGAGCCCGGCGCCGGCCATTACTTCCGCTTCACCCACTTTGGCCACCGTCAGGCCTACCGCGCCCTCCGCCAATTGCCGGCGCGAAACCTCCACCGTCTTGTGCGTTTTTGTGTGCGGGCGCAAACCCACGCCCTGCCGGCGGCATAGTTCCGCCACCCGATGGAGGTTCCTTTCGAGGGCGTCAAGTTCAACCGTGAGCGCCGGAGTGGAAAGCTCTCGAGCCAGCATGCACACCTCACTTTACGTCCTGCGCCGCTTGCTGACGCGCGCGATGCAGTCGATTTCAATTTTGATCTTGGGTAGCTGGGCGCCCACGGTGGTGCGGGCCGGCTGGTCTTCCGGAAAAAACTGCTTGTAAATTTCATTCATCGCCGCGAAATCATTCATGTCGGCCAGAAATACGCCCACGCGCACCACATCCTTCAGCGAACTCCCCGCCGCTTCCAGGATGGCGCGGATGTTCTGGAGGGTCCGCCGGGTCTCCGATCGGATGTCGCCGAATTCGAATTCGTTGGTCTGGGGGTTCACGCACGCTTGCCCCGCGACGAAGGCAAAGCCGCCAGCAACAATGGCCTGGGAATAGACGCCTTTGGGTTGGGGAGCGTCCGACGTACGGACCACTT
>JBEKNU010000337.1:0-7780 GCA_049522495.1 Terriglobia bacterium | reverse complement strand
GTGACACACGCCAGCACCAGGGAGTGGAGGCCGGGCGACCGTTCCAGCAGCTTCAGGAAGCCGGGATGAATACGGCGCACCTTGACGAAATCATTCGCCAGAAAGACCCCGCATTGAAACAAGCCGTTGAGCAACTCGCCCACGGTCATGTGCACGAGGCGATTGACAGTCTCAGGCAGCAGGGCCGCGTGCATGAAATCTCGAACCGTGAGGACCGCCTAGAGGCAATCGCGAAGGCTTATGCCGAGCGACCCGACGGGACGCTGGTGGTATCGCCAGACAACCGATCCCGCCAGGAAATCAACGAGCGAATCCATCGCGAGCTGCAAACCAGCGGCAGAGTGGATGAACAGGAACACCGATTGACCGTGCTTGTGCCGCGCCAGGAGATGACGGGGGCCGACCGCCAGTGGGCCGCACAGTACGAACCCGGCGACATTGTGCGTTACACCCGAGGCAGCCGTGCGGTGGGGGTCGAAACGGGAGAATATGTCCATGCCACGGGCGTTGACCGGGACCAGAATTTACTCACCGTCGAGCGTGACAACGGCCAGCATCTCACCTACGACCCGCACCGGCTGCACGGGGTCAGCGTTTATCGGGAAGCGGAACGCGACTTCTCAGCCGGTGACCGCGTGCAATTCACCGCGCCTTACCGGGATGAGCACATCGCGAATCGCCAACTCGGGACCGTCCAACAGATTGACGCCGAAGGCAACCTTCAGGTCCGGCTGGACTCCGGCCAGGATGTGCAATTCAATATCCGTGAGCACCCGCATGTCGATTACGGCTACGCCGTCACCAGCCACAGCAGCCAGGGAGCCACCGCCGACCGGGTGCTGGTGCATGTGGACACCGAACAGGCCCACGACCAGCTTGTCAATTCACGGCTGGCGTATGTCTCCGTTTCTCGCGGTCGCTACGATGCGCAGATTTACACGAATGACGCCCAGAAATTGGGCGAGGAGTTGAGTCGTGACGTTTCGAAACAGTCCGTATTGGGAACCGAGCATGAAATTAGTAGCCGAGACGGAGGCAATGTGACTCAAAATGCCGAGCACCAATTAGTCAGCGAGTCGCACGAACACGGTGGAGGGCACGGGATGGGGCATTGATTATGGACAAAGGGCGTATCCGTGACATTTCCCCTCTTTCCAGAAAGCACATCTATTACGTCTTACTTTCGTTTCGGACATTAGGACCGGTACCTATCGGCGCACCAATGCAGGAATCAGAATGTATGAACTTCCCGTGGTAGAATGGCCGCACATTAATGAAGTGATTCCCGCTTTCGGGAGGTGCGGATGTGGCGTCGACCGGTCGCGACCGTCCTAATGCTCATCATTGCAGTGATCCTGACGCTGCCCATGCGAGCGCAACAGAAGCCCTTTACGCAGGAGCAGATCCGCGACATGGTGCGAGCCGGACTTGGAGATGATTCGGGCGCGAAGCTGATCGAGCAGCGCGGGATTGATCCCGCATTGTGGAATATGCCGACGGAGGATTTTATCCAAAGCCTCAAGACGGCAGGCGCGAGCGAGGCGTTTCTTACGACGCTACGCGCGGCGGAGGCGCAACAGGCTGAGTTTCGGCAACACGTGGTGCGAGGATTGGTGCTTGACAAGAAGGGACAGTATGCACAGGCTGAACAGGAATGGCGCGAAGCGCTACGCCTAAACCCCGATAACGGCACGGTGCTCTGCGGCCTTGGCAACGCACTCGCAAGTAAGGGCGACTTAGATGGTGCGATTGCGGAATACCGCGTGGCCCTGCGGTTGAACCCCAGTGACGGGACGGCGCACTCCGGTCTCGGCGACGCGCTCGAAACAAAAGGCAACTTAGATGGTGCGATCGCGGAATACCGTACGGCCCTGCGGTTGAACCCAAGAGATGGTGGGATGCACTACCAGCTCGGAATGGCGCTCGAAAAGAAGGGTGACTTGGACGGTGCGATCGCGGAATACCGCGCGGCCCTGCGCTTAAACCCCAATAATGACAACGCCCAATTCAACGATGGTCACGTGCACTTCGCCCTCGGCACAGCGCTCGGGAAAAAGGGCGACCAGGAGGGTAGGATCGCCGAATACCGAGAGGCGTCGCGCCTAAACCCCGATGACGACTTGGCGCATTTCGGCCTCGGCGTCGCGCTGGAGGAGAAGGGCGACCGGAGGGGTGCTCTGGCGGAGTACCGCGCGGCCAACATGCTTGACCCTAAGGACGCGGACTATAAGCAGAATTACGAGCGCTTGTTGCGGGAGTTAAGTCAATGACGTGCAGCGTGCCCTGTGTCTATAACCTCCCTGCGGTTTTACCCGCTATCCTCAATTCGTGGCCACTAACGGCAGAACGTTAAGCCCCATTTGGATGGTCTCTTGAGCGGGTCAGTGAGTTAGTGATGTCCATTTTCGGTAGGTGCGCCAATGTCGCGTCCATCATTTCTGAGTGTCCTGATGCTCTTCATAATGGCGACTCTGCCGCCTTCCATGAAGGCCCAAGATAAGCCTTTCACGCAGGATCAGGTCAGCAAAATGGTACAAGCCGGGCTGGGAGACGATTCGGGTGCGAGGCTAATCCACCAGCGTGGTATCAATTTCAATCCAGCGGAGGACTACCTCCAGACTCTCGGCGCCGCAGGCGCGAGCGAGGCGTTTCTGAAAGCGCTTCGCGCTGCCAAGCCGCCAACACCCAAGAAACCCCTGAATCGAGTACAGATCATCGCGTTATTAGCAGGCGGGGTGCCCAGCGAGCGAGTTGCGATATTGGTTCGCGAACGAGGTATCGATTTCAGCCCCGACAACGATTACCTCCAAGAAGTTAATGTGCTTAGCGGAACTGAAGATTTGGTCAACGCGCTTAGGGGCGCGAAGGCGAAAAGACCCGCAATCCCCGATCCGGTGGCTCAAGCGCGAGAGGCCGAGGTTTGGCGCCACCTGTCGCAGGCTGCCGAATTCGAAACGAAGGGGGAGTATTCACAGGGTGAACAAGAATGCCGAGCGGCTTTGCTGATCGATCCGCAGAACGCGGACGTTTACACGCTGCTGAGTGTTGAGCTCGGCATGCAAAAGAGGCTGGATGAAGCTATAGACGTCGCTAGGCAGGGGATCCGCGTAGATCCCAATAACGAGGCAGTGCGCATCTGGCTTGCTGCGGTGCTGGCGAACAAAGGCGACTGGGACGGCGCCATTGCGGAGTGCCGCGAGCTCCTGCGCATCGACCCGGAGAACGATAGGGGGCACGCCATACTTGGTGTTGCGCTTGGGAAAAAGGGCGATGCGGACGGCGGGATTGCCGAAATGCGCGAGGCGTTACGACTGAATCCTAATAATGAAGAGGCGCACTTTAACATGGGCGTCGCACTTAGGACGAAAGGTGACACAGATGGGGAGATCAGAGAGTATCGCGAAGCGCTGCGCCTGAACCCCAACAATGCGGAGGCGCACGACAGCCTTGGGCTTGCACTCGGAAACAAGGGGGACCGAGATGCGGAAATCGCTGAAGAACGCGAAGCGTTGCGTCTAAACCCCAGGGATGATATAGCGCACCACAACCTCGCTGTCGCATTTTCAACAAAAGGGAACTGGGACGCAGTGATCACCCAAGAACGCGAGGCCCTCCGCTGGAATCCAGATCTTGCACAAGCCCACTTCTTGCTCGGCATGGCTCTCAAGAACAACGGTGACTCGGATGGAGCGATCGTGGAAGAACGCGAGGCGCTTCGCCTGAAACCTGATGATGACGCGGCTCATGCCCTGCTCGGTATCGCGCTCGCGGACAAGGGCGACGGGGATGGGGCGATCGCGGAGGCGCGCGAGGCCGTGCGTCTTAATCCCGGAGGGGACCTGGGGCATTTCAGCCTTGGCCTCGCACTGGAGAAGAAAGGTGACCGGCGGACCGCTTTGGAGGAATACCGCGCGGCCTACATGCTTGACCCCAAGGACGCGAACTATAAGCAGAATTACGAGCGCCTATTGCAGCAGGTGCCCTCTGGAGAACAAGGGGCCAAGGGCGGGGCCCAATCAGCGAACACCGGTGTATCACTAGGGCCTGTGCGCGAGAACCCGAAAGGCGGTCTCGGAAAGAGCAAGACCTTAGCTGACTGCGTTCGGGGCTGGGGACCGAACGAGCACGGCATGGGCGATCTCTATCGCTACCTGGGCGACAGGTATGTGCAGTCCAAGGATTGGGCGTGTGTGGCCCTGACGTACAGCGGAGCTTTGGAGCTTGAGCCTAATAAGTTTGGTGCGCGCCGGCACGGCGACCTGGCATATGCTCTCAGCACTGTGGGTGACTACATCGGAGCCGACCGTGAATACAGAGACCTCCTCACGATGAAAACCAGCAAGGCGACGGAGATTTGGGCAAAGAAAAACCTTGAAACTATGGCCCCGTATGTCGAAATGCAGAGGCAGCAAGCGGCTGGCGTCCAGAAACCGGAGTCACTGCTTCGCATGACATACGACCAGGTGCGCGCCATCTACCCGACCACAGAGACGAATGCAGCTGACCCCACCGAATCGAGCCATAGTCGCCGATGCAGTGTTGACGATCCTGCTGGTCAATTTCTCGGCTCAAAGGCCTCCATGCTGCTTTTCGAGTTTGAGAATGATGTGCTTGTCAGCGCCAGACTGGAATTCTTTACAGATCCCGGTATCTCTGACCCGCCGGCCACCATCATCCCCATCTCGAGCATGGAGCAGATATACGGGCCGGCGACAGCGACGAGAGACAGGGGGACCGAGTTGTTCGGATTCCACGACACTTATTGGACGTTCAAGGATTTTACGATTAGGTACGAGAAACCGCTGACCCCAGGAGCCATTAATTTCGATATTGAATTTAATGCCACGATGGTTAAATAACAACAGCGGGACTAAAGCAATCCAATTCACAGAACCGTAATCATGCCCTTGAACGATTTCTCCAAGGGCTTAATTGTAGCTTTCGAAGTAGCCGTGGACCTAAGCTCCGTGTGGCTTGCCTGGAGGCGTTCTGATGCTTTACATCATCGGCTTAGATCATTGTGCCCAGGCGCGAAAACCGGGAATTACGCCAACAGAGGCACAACAAGCATTCGCTGACTGTTTGCGCCGTACGATCGCACAGATTCGACCATCCCTCATCGCAGAGGAAGACAGCGAAGAAGCGCTTGCTGAGCGGCATGAGATTTCAATCGCCAAAGAAATCGCCGGCGAGACAAGCATCAAGCATCGATTTTGTGACCCAGCTCGGGAGGAACGCAAGGCTATTGGCTGCGTGGATGGGCAAACACTTGAACGCGAAATGTTGATGCACGATGACTCGAATCTATCCTCCGAAGAGACACGGGTAAAGGCTCGCGCAATTGAGATAAGTCGAAACTCTCCGATTCGTGAAAGGTTTTGGTTGGAGCGCTTGGACGAATTCCGCAATCATGATGTGGTTTTCATCTGTGGTGATGACCACACTGACAGCTTCGGGAGATTGCTTGATAGGAATGGCGTTCCATTCAGGGTTGTGGAACGCGGCATCGGATTGAAGAGGGACAATGGATGGCTCGACACGAAGGTGAAGCAGTACCTAAACGACCATCCTGAACTCATGAACGTATGAGCCGCAACATAGCGCAGCAGGATGCAGTAACGGAGATTTTGCGGGGATTCGCGGGATGCATGTGATCTTGTCGTCGCGGCCCTGCTAAAATATTGAGAATGACTGTTGACCTTCATGCTCTGCGGAACACAATAGAGGAACTTCTCTGCAGCCGCGGTGTCTTCGATATTGACGCCTTTGGCTGGCTGAACGAGGAGGAGGTTGACCCTGAGTTCGTCGGATATGCCATGTGGGCACAGAGCCCACCGTACGCCCACGACTTTGATGGTTGGCAAAATAACACGCCACCGGCGCGGGCACCCACGGAAACCGAGCAACAGCAGATGGAACTGGGCCACGATTTCTTTGGCCTGATGAAGACGGCTCGCCACTTCATTGGCCACGCGTTGCTCCATAAACTCGCAGTTCTTCCGCTCGACATTGAGCCATCAAGCTTTGACTTCAACGCCTTCGCCGCTCTTGTCGCACTGACCGCTGCGACCGACCGGCTAAGCGATTTCATCATCGTGACGACACTCAGAAGGATGCCCGACAGAAACGCCAAGAAACGCGAACGAAATGAAGCGTACGGCAAACTTCGCGCCTCGGGCTTGGGAGTCGAGGCAGACGCATTACAAGAATCATTCAAAGCTATCTTGAAAGCACGAGAGGCTCGAAATGAAGTAGTACACGGCCTCGCGACCCCGCCCGCACACGCGGAAAGGTTCTTGATTGCCGCAGAGCGTAAGGCGTTCGAGGAGAAGCGATGGCACGCCGCAGATAATCGACAGGCACCGTCTGGAGATGTGATTCACAAAAACGAGGGGTTGGCCGACGTGGAGGCGCGGGCAAAGTTGCTGTGTGACTGTTACGTCAAGCTCGTCAAAATGGGCGATCTCACTTTTCGGACCGAACATGATTGGCGGCAACGCCAACAAACGTGACAGAATACGGCGTCAGCGCACGCACACGATTATCCTAATCTCCTTTTCTGCCCGACCTTCTCGCGGGCACGGCGAGATGGGAGAGCCACCTGCGCGTTGGCGGCGCGGCGGCCTTCTGCTTTGTCCGTCCGCTGACGGCCACCCTCCGGGTTTGCGGTCCCCCCAAGAAACAAATCGAAGAGCGAAGTTTCTTGGCTCCTCCTCGACGAGTAAATTCAGCTCGCAAAATGCCGCATCTGTTCGCCTGTCACGCGGCCCGATATCTAGAAGATTTCCAGGTGATACGCGTACCCTTTGACCTCAAAATTCTTTGATAGCTTCGCGAGCATCGAGTGGAGATGAGCAAGGCCGACCACCACTAAGGCCACGTTGTGCGAAGACATTGCATGCACGATGTTTCCATACATCGCTTCCTCTCGCATCTCCTGGGTTGGAAGAGGACCGTACTGAGTCACGTTGGCACCATTCGGAAAATCCGCTGCATCCCTGTAGTCAAATGTCTTATATCTCGGTTCGGGAGGAGTACCTATGGAATCCCAAGAGAGGTGCATGGAACTGCAGACATCCGCCAGACCAGATTTCTCGGTTTGAGTTGTTGACCATTCCTCTAAAGCAATGTCGGGCTGAAACTCTCTTATGAGCACTTCCAGCGAATCCCGAATCTCGCGCGGGATGTCCGTGAGTTTCCAGTGCCGCGTTCCGAACAGAATTAGTCGCTTTTGGGTCATATGCATTTGTTCGCTGAGCGGCCCGCAAGCTCGGGCATGCGAACACCTTTCATGGAATAACGGTCGGTTACCAGAAATACAAATTCAAATGGCCTAACTCTGATTGTAAGTCAACCCGCACGAAACACCCGCACGAAACAGAATATTCCCCTCCCCTTTTCTGGCACCGCTTTCTCGCGGGCACGGCGAGATGGGAAAGCCGCCTGCGCGCTGGCGGCACGGCGGGCTTCTGCTTTGTCGCCACGGCGACACCCTCCGGGTTTGCGGTTCCCCCAAGAAACAAAACGGAGAGCGAAGTTTCTTGGCTCCCCCACAAAACGACAGCCCTTGGCACTGGCGAGCAGGCCCCACTCGCCCTTTTCGTGCCCCGCGAGAAACGGGCGCAGAAAAGGAGAAAAAACAAATGATCGAGCAAATGAAACAGACCAATCGGGGTCAATTTAATGTTGAGGGTTCGTTGCAGGTTCGCACAGGGGATGCGCCGACGGGCGCAGAGAGAAAGCCTATAGTTTCATGGGCAGCGCTATTAGACGAGGCCGT
>JBEKNU010000336.1:0-7784 GCA_049522495.1 Terriglobia bacterium | reverse complement strand
CCGGCGCTGGAGAAATACGCCATGCCCGTTATCAAGCCTATTCGGATTATCGTCAAAAACGGGCACGTCACGCTGGAAGGTGTGGTGGATAACCAGACCGACAAAGACATGGCAGCACTTCGTGCCAATGGTGTCTCCGGCATCTTCTCCGTCACCAATAACCTGATGGTCGCCAGAGGGAAGTAGACGCTTGGCCGAAAAGCTTCGAGCCGCTTGCGGATTCCCGTGCCTTTGCGGGTTTTGCTTTTCCGATTTTTCGTGATCCGACCTATAATCGTTCTTACCTCCTATGGGCGGGAATCGAAACATGAGGCAAATGAGGACGGCCGCGCGGAGCGGGGAATTACGCATAGGTACCGAACTGCGGGTTTTCCGCCCTTCCCTAGTACCTACGCCCTATTCCCTCTCCCCGACAAGCTGTACCTTTCTGCTTGTCACTCGTCACTCGTCACTCGTCACTTCCTCATGCCAGGAGGCTGCGTGAGCCTGCGAGTCTGCGTCCTGGGCAGTGGCAGCAAAGGCAATTCGACGCTGGTGGCGACGGAGAAGACGCGTCTGCTGGTCGACGCGGGGCTAAACCGCCGCGAAACATATGCGCGCCTTGCTGCCCGGGGCGAGCGCACGGACGCGTTTAACGCCATCCTGATTTCTCACGAACACGTTGACCACGTGAACGGATTGCGGCTGCTGGGAATCGATTGGAAGGCGCCGATCTACATTACTCGCCTCACGCACGAGGTGATTTCGTGGGACCCCAAGCTTTGCGCCTTTGAGCTCTTCACCCCCGGCGAAAAGTTTGTCGTCGGCGACATCGAAGTCACTCCGTTTTCCATCCCCCATGACGCGACAGACCCTGTGGCGTTCACCCTGGAATCGCAAGGCATTAAAATCGGAGTGGTCACCGACCTGGGTTATGTTCACGAAGTTGTTAAGCAGAGAGTGAAAGGCTGTCAATGTCTCATCTTCGAGTCGAATCACGATTTGGATATGCTCAAGGTCGGGCCGTACCCCTGGCACGTTAAACAGCGCGTAATGAGCCGCCACGGCCACCTCTCGAACCTGGCGACGGCGGGATTCCTCACGGAAGACTTTGATGGCGCGGCCCAGATCCTGGTGCTTGCGCACTTGAGCGAGACCAATAATCATCCCGAAATCGCCCGCCTCACCGCCGAACAGGCACTGGCGGAGCGTGCGCGGGGCGAGCGCACCGCATTGCATGTGGCCAGCCAGATTGCGCCCACCCAGGTGTTTCAATTTGGGTAGCGCTTTCTCCCTCCACCGGGCGGCGAATCTCTCCTCCGCAGTGGGCGTTGAGCACGATATTCGCCCCCCCCAATCGGAATGGCTGTGGCGGCCGCCTGACCTTGGGGTGCCGGTTATGGTAGGATGCCCTCTGCGCTTTGCGCCCAAACTGTGGCGAAAATCGCAAATCACAAATCGAAAATCGAAAATCCTATGATTCCCCGCTACACGCGCCCGGATATGGGCCGCATCTGGACGGACGAAAACAAGTTTCAGAAATGGCTGGACGTGGAAATCGCTACTGCGGAGGTCGAGGCCCAAGCCGGGTTGATCCCCAAGAACGCCGCGCGCGCCATCCGCAAGAAAGCGCGGTTTGAAGTGGAGCGCATTCTCGAGATCGAACGTCAGGTGAAACACGATGTCATCGCCTTCACGACGAATGTCGCGGAGCATGTGGGCCGCGATGGACGTTACCTGCACTATGGCCTCACTTCGAACGATGTCGTCGACACGGCGCAGGCGCTCCTGGTGCGCGAAGCCTCGGCTCTGTTGCTGGCGGGGCTGAACCGCTTGGGCGAAGTATTGAAGCAGCGGGCCCTGGAGTTTCAGCATACGCCCATGATCGGCCGGACCCACGGCATTCACGCCGAGCCCATCACCTTCGGGTGCAAGCTCGCCCTCTGGTATGCGGAAAACCAGCGCAACACGGAGAGGCTGGCTTACGCTGCCGAGCAGATGCGCGTCGGCAAAATCTCAGGCGCCGTGGGTACATACACCCACCTCCCCCCCGCGATTGAAAGGGGAATCTGCGCGCGCCTTGGCCTGGAGGCCGCGCCGGTGTCGTCACAAGTCATCCAGCGCGACCGCCACGCTTTTTACCTCTCAACGCTGGCGGTGGCGGCGGCTTCGCTGGAAAAGATTGCACTGGAAGTTCGGGGTCTACAGCGCACCGAGGTGCGCGAGGTGGAGGAGTACTTCTCACCGGAACAGAAGGGTTCCTCTGCCATGCCGCACAAACGCAATCCCATTACCGCCGAACAGATTTGCGGCTTGGCGCGAGTCGTGCGCTCCAATGCGCAGGCGGCGCTTGAAAATGTTGCTCTCTGGCACGAGCGTGATATCTCGCACTCTTCCGTCGAGCGTGTGATTCTCGCCGATTCCACCATTCTTCTCGATTACCTCCTGGCCAAGACCGCGAACCTGGTCGAAAACATGTGCGTTTATCCCGACCGCATGAGGGAGAATCTGGACCTGTTAAAGGGTTTGATCTTCTCCGGGCAGCTATTATTGGATCTGGTGGAAAAGGGAGCGCCGCGAGAAGAAGCCTACCGCTGGGTGCAGCGCAATGCCATGCAAGTGTGGGAGACACGCGAGGATTACCGCACCCTGGTCGAGCGCGACGACGACATCCGCCGGTACCTCAAGCCCAGCGAAATCGCTGAGGTCTTCGATGTGGAGCGCTACCTCACGCACGTGGACGAGATCTTCGACCGCGTGTTCGGAAAATGAGGGATGCTTCCCCTGCCTCGGATCAAGGCGCGCGCTTCTGTCGCGATTGCCGGATCGTCACTTCATATCAAGGAGGAATGTCTGATGAAGGGAACGATTTGGTCATTTTCGGTTCTCCTTTTGATGGCAGGTCCGGTGCTGAATGCGCAGGAAGGGAAGCCTGCCTTCAACGGCTTGGATATGGGGATGGGCAACCTCGCGCGGCTTTCCCACGCCAAAACGCGATCCATCAGCGCGGAGAATGTGGCTGGGGAGAAGGGCAAGGGAGGAATGGCCACAGAGGGGTTGGGCGCCAGGGCCGCGCGCGACCTCGGCCAGACCTGGAAGGTCTCGCCTTCCGTACGGATCGAACCACAGCAGGTTTTCACCGTTGCCGACATCCAGGGGCCGGGCGCCATTCAGCACATTTGGATGTCCCCCTCCCCCGCGGGGAACATGCGCTTCTCCATCCTGCGCTTCTATTGGGACGGCGAGCGCGAACCTTCCGTTGAGGTCCCGGTCGGCGATTTCTTTGCCTCAGGTTGGGGAAGATACGGCCAGGTTTCCTCCCTGGCGGTGTGCGCAAACCCCTTGCGCGGCTTCAATTCCTACTGGCAAATGCCTTTTCGGAAATCGGCCAGAATCACCATGGAGAATATCGGTACCGACCCACTCATACTTTACTACCAGGTCGATTACACGCTTACCGAGATTCCTGGCGATATGGCCTATTTTCACGCCCAATTCCGGCGTTCCAACCCGCTGCCCTGCAAGACTGATCATGTGATCCTCGATGGGGTGAATGGCTGGGGGCAGTATGTGGGCACCTACATCGCTTGGGGAAGCCACAGCACCGGTTGGTGGGGGGAAGGTGAAATCAAGTTCTTCATTGACGGCGACACGAAATTCCCTACCATCTGTGGCACAGGAACGGAAGACTATTTCTGCGGCTCTCACGGTTTCGAAGTCGGGCCGGAAAACGCTCGCCACTACCAGGAGTTCACCACGCCTTATTCCGGACTTTCATTGGTGATTCGCCCCGACGGTCTTTACGATTCCCAACAGCGCTTTAGCCTCTATCGCTGGCACATCATGGACCCCGTTCGCTTCGAGCAGGATTTGAAAGTGACCATCCAGGCGCTGGGCTGGCAGTCGGGAGGGCGGTACCTTCCGTTGCAGGACGATATCTCCTCGACGGCTTTCTGGTATCAGACCGAGCCGCATGCGCCATTTCCGGCGCTGCCGGCAAAAGACGCGCTGGAGATTGAATAGGTGGGAGGGTGATCAGTCGAGGGTTATTGCGCCTGACCGAAAATCCAAAACGACGTGTTGACCCCTCAGAAAATCAAGTCCAAGCAGCCCATCTACCCCGGCGCTGGGCGGCAGAGTGTGGCACAAAACAGGGAAGGCCAATAAGACTCTTCCCAATGCCTCAATGCGCTCAATGGTAATCTGTGCGGCAAACTCTACGCCACTTCCAGTGGTAATCTGAATTCGCGTCGGCGCAATCGATGGGTCATATCCTAGCAGGACGGCAACGTGCCAGTTCAATAAAGTTGAGGTCGCACCCGTGTCCAATACCATTCGGGCAAGTGCGTCCCCTTTAGGCCCGGAAAGTCGTGCCCGCACCAGCACCGGCCCTTCGTCTGGATTGAAAGGGAACTTCATAGAATTATGGCAGTGTCCTTTGGGATGATCCCTGTGTAAAGGAAAGCGGAGTGTCGGGGTTTTAGTTCGATCGCTTTTCTGTACACTTCGTCCCTGTCCTTGCTATGCCAGAGGACGTTACCTGCCACCACTTCGAGCGCCTCGTTTGTTTTCGGGTCTCCCACGAGAATCCATTCGGACTTAAACTGGGCTTCGATTTCGGAAATGGTCATCGCTTCACTCATTCCTCTTCTCTCCCTCTCACCAAAGGTCCCCCATTTCGTCTGTGCTGATGGATAATAGTCTACAACCGATTTATCACGCTCGCCAAATAGCCCGCTCCGAAGCCATTATCGATGTTGACCACACAGACATTGGGTGAGCAACTGTTGAGCATGCCGAGCAGTGCGGCGAGGCCGCGGAAGCTGGCGCCATATCCAACGCTCGAAGGTACGGCGATCACGGGGACGCCCACCATACCGGCTACCACGCTGGGAAGCGCTCCTTCCATGCCCGCCACGCAAATGATGATGCGTGCTTCGCGCAGGTGATGGCTCTCACCCAGCAGGCGGTGAATTCCCGCCACGCCCACGTCGTAAAGCGACTCGGTGCGGTTTCCCATGACGTCCGCCGTTATCAGCGCTTCCTCCGCCACGGGAATGTCCGACGTGCCCGCGCACACCACCAGCACTTTTCCTTTGCCGCGGATCTTGCGCTCGCGCCGAATGGCGATGGCGCCGGAGAGCGCGTGGAACTCCACTTTCGGATCGAGAGGACGCAGCAACTCGTACAGACTTCGGTCACCGCGCGTCACCAGGATGTTGTGCTGGTTGCGCAGCATGCGGCGCACGATGCCTTCCACCTGCGCGGGATCCTTGCCCCGTGCAAATACCACCTCCGGAAATCCTTGCCGCAGCGAACGGTGATGATCGATTTTGGCGTAACCCAGATCTTCGTACGGCAGCGTTCGCAGGCGGTCTACGGCGTCTTCCACGGAAAGCTTACCTCGCCGTACTTGCTTTAACATGCCGGTGATTTCTTCGGGAGTCAAAGTGTTCCTCCGTCGCTGTGACGCAGCGAGCGTTAAGCGCTCAGCTCTTTCCCCAGTGCTGCAGGGAGCCCCTCTGGCCGGGTTTCGCCGAGCGCTGACTGCCAACCGCTGGTTTTTCCTCAGCCTTGCAGTATACCAGTCCCCACTTTGATTCTCACTTCCTTGACTTCCCGTGGGGCGCCTACTAACATCCCGGGCGATGGGTACTTCCAAGATTGTCCCTAAGAAACGGATCATTCTGGGTGTCACGGGAGCCAGCGGAGCCATTTTCGCCCGCCGCACCCTGCAAATCCTCGAGGCTGACCCGCGAGTGGGGAAAATTCACCTGGTAATTTCCGGCAGCGGCCTGAAGTTGTTGCGCGATGAACTCGATTTGCGCGCCTCGAAATCCGCTCAAATTCCCTCCGCGCTGGCGGCGCGCGCTACCCGTAAGACGGAATACTTTCTGGACTCTGACATTGGCGCTTCCATCGCCAGCGGTTCCTACGTTGTGGAGGGCATGTTGGTGATTCCATGCACAACGGGCTGCCTTGCCCAGATTGCAGGGGGAATTTCCGAAACACTCATCGAGCGTGCCGCGGATGTTTGTTTGAAGCAAGGCCACAGGCTGATCCTCGCCGTGCGCGACGCGCCCTTCAATCGTATCCATCTTGAAAATATGCTGCGAGCGCAGCTTGCCGGCGCGGTGATCTTTCCCATCATCCCCACTTTTTACGATCGGCCCCGGACCCTCGATGACCTCGTTACTCAGTTCTGCTGCCGTGTGCTGGCGTTGCTCGATCTCGAACAGGCGGAGCAGTATCGCTGGGAGGGAGAAGGCAAGAGACGGAAGAATTAAGGCATCGGGTCATGGAGCCATCCAACCTTCGGAAGTTCGTGAGCCAGCCATTCGCGGCAGCAATGGCTCAATGACCCGATGACCAAATGCTGCCATGCTACTTCGCCTTCTCATGTGCGGCTTGTCGCTCGCGGGCCTTGCCGATGCGCTCTACTTCACCTTTGCCTACTATGGCCGAATCAAGAAAGCGCGCTGGGTTCCTGAAGTCCTCTGCGCCCGCGAGGGCTCAAGCTGCGTCACGGTAGTGCAAACGCCTTACGCGCGGGTCATGGGCGTGCCCAACTCGGTGCTGGGAATCGTTTATTACATCTTGGTGATCGCCTGGGCAATCCCAAACCGTTCTGCCGAGATCAAGCTGTATCTCCACCCCTTCGAATACGTGGCACCGCTAGGCCTGGCATTGCTGTTTCTCATCAGCGCAGGGACAATCGTTTTCGGTTCCTATTTGATTTATGCCCTGCGCCGCAAGCTTCACGTGGACTGCCCTCTCTGCTATACTGCGCATGCGATCAACGCAGCGCTTTTTGTGCTGTTTGTCATCATCTTCTAGGCCCGCCTTCCGAAGTCCGTCCCTCGCGCCTATTACGGGTCACGGAGGGTCTGATGAAAGCTCATCTGTCATTCTCAGCTCGTTTGGTTTTCCTGGTACTGTTTTTCTGTCCGGCGCTCACTCTGGGGCAAGAGCTTAAACCTCTCAATCTTCCTCTGCCGCAGACCAGTGGAGGGATGCCCCTCATGCAAGCTTTGAAAAACCGCCAGTCAACGCGCGAATTCAGCTCGGAGAAGCTACCCCCGCAGATGCTTGCAAATCTCCTTTGGGCGGCGTTCGGCATCAATCGGCCGGACACCGGTAAGCGGACTGCTCCGTCCGCAATGAATTGGCAGGAAATTGATGTGTACGTCGCCACTGCGCAGGGGCTCTATGTATACGACGCCAAAGGAAACAAGCTCGATCCCATTCTGGCGGAGGATGTGCGCGGCGCTGCCGGTGTGCAGCCATTCGTGAAGGACGCGCCCGTGAATTTGGTCTACGTCGCCGATTTCGCGAAGACGGGGAAGAGCTCCATCGAGGATAGAAATTTCTATAGCGGCGCGGACGTAGGCTTCATCGCGCAGAACGTTTATCTTTTCTGCGCATCGGAGCGGCTTGCCGTCGTTGTGCGCGGCAGCGTCGACCGTGGGGCGCTCGCCAAATTGATGAAACTCCGCCCCGACCAGAAAATCCTGCTGGCGCAAACCGTGGGGTATCCAAAGAAGTAGCGGCGTCCCTGGGCGGGCATCTAAGAGAAAGCAGACCTGTTTTGCAGGTCCGCGGCCTGGAGCCTTTACATTTTTACACGGCGGCGGCCGGGCTGAGAGGGCGCTAAGAGAGTTGAACATCGGAAACCCGCAACTCAGGCTTTCCTACCGGTAGGAAAAAGTGAAGTCAATTTGTAAAATTGTTTCCTACCGGTAGGAAAACAGCTCAGAATTCTGTTGACAAGACACCTGGGCTCGTGCTTAGCCTGGGGGGAGGGA
>JBEKNU010000335.1:0-7785 GCA_049522495.1 Terriglobia bacterium | reverse complement strand
GGCGGTCGCGTTCTGCCCCACGGCTGGCTCGCCGTGGGCTAAATGACGACGCCCGCTTTGCGGGCTTTAGGGCGCTTCCAACCCTTAGGTTAACGCTTATGCCCACGAGGGGTGCCCCTACGAGACTGCGACGAGAAACCAGGTTAGGTGTGCACTAGAGAGAACGAAAAGGCGGGCCTCTCGCGTGTTGCGGATCTCCCCTCAGGCGCGATGGCACACGGAGGTCCGCCAGATCAACAAAGCCCTGGCGCATCCAGCGCTCGCCGGGGCAGCGTTGAATCGAAGAATGAATGTAGGATTGATGCCACAATAGAATGGCCTCCCGCAAGGTATCGGGGGAGTCTCCGGAAAGGATGAACGGGCCGTCAGACCAGATCGAGGGTGCATAGACACCCGGCTCCGCTTTGGTGAACCCGCCGTGGTGGTTGTTGATCCAAACTCCGACCGGGGTAAATGACCTCGCGGTCTTGATAATCAAATCCAGGTCATTCCCTATGCCATCGACGTCGCGCGCCGTGACCAGCAACCCGCCTTCATCCGCAGCCAGGTCGAGCGAACCTCCGTCACCCTGGTCGGCGGGATCCAGAACAATGCGATAGCGGAAACCTTGGGGTCCCCGGCCCTGGGGTTCAACAATCACGAGGTCAAAGTGGTGGTTACTGCCTATTTCCTCGGCATGGGCGCCGCGCGCGGGGAAGGCACTGGCGCGGAATGGCGCCCGCATCGGGAGCTCGGTTGCCCAGCAACTCGCGGCCAACATCCACAGCGCACCAAGCGCCAAAGTACCGCTGCCTGATTTGGCAAATCTCCACGCCGCCGCAGGCCATGCAAGGCAAACGGGGCGGAGTGAGAGTGTTTTGCGAGGCCTCGTAATCCTCATAAGGATGTCTCAGGCTCCCCTTGGTTGGTCATGAGCCCCTAGAATTTCACCATGACGCCCGCGCTAACAGCGCCTTGGGTTTTGCGAAGGTCTGGTTGCCAAACGCTGGCGTAGCCACCGCCGCAGGCGGCTTCCGCAGATGCGAGATCGCTCGCGCCGGACGAGGCGCCGCTGCTGCAAACAAAGTATTGTGGAGAACCATTATTTCCACCCGGAGGCGTAATCCCGCCCCTTCCTGTAAAATACGGAATGTCCGAATTCCGATACCCAGCTTCCAGCCACCAGGTGATGTACTCTTTGGGCATCCACTGGAAGGTCAGAGTGGTATCCCACATGTGAGCCTTGTCACCCGGATTTGCCGTGAAGTAAGGCGAGCCGGAAACGGCGTCCGCTCCATTGATGGGGGGGAGCAGTGTCAGGTAGCGGCCGGGGTTATTCATCTTGCCGCCACCATAGGTGATGCCGTACTTGTCGTGCCCCCACCAGATCCGGTTGTAGCCCATCCACCCGAGGAACGCCTGTTGTGGGCCGCCTTTGGTCCTGCCCGTGCAGCTCACCCCGCCACCATACTCGCAACCCAAGTCTCCGGTGAGTGAGAATGCCATCTTGTCGATGTAATTGCTCTTCGGACGGTTGTAGTATCGGATTTCAAGGCTGTCGTCGGTGTGGATGCGCGAACGGCCGGGATTGCCCAGCGTATCCGTACCATTGCCATAATTGTTGAACACCAGTGAAATCCACTCCTCCGGACGGTAAAGAATCTGCCCCCCAAGGCCATGGTGGTTGTTCATCAAGTTGTACGTCTGCCATCCGTTGATGATCCAGGGCTCAATCTTGAGCTTTTTGGTGGGAAACCACTGGATTCGCAATCCATTGAAGAACCAGGGCGTGTTGGAGGACACATAGGAGGGTTGGTATGTCCAGTTATCGAAATTGTAGTAGCTAAACAGGCCGATGTACGACACAAAGATTCCGGCGTCGATATTCAGCCCGCGGTTGACATCAAAGTGATACCCGCCATAAGCCTCGGAAACATATCGATACGCGGTCCGGACATCCCATTCGCCCACGCCGGAGCTAGCGTCATTGCGCGGCGTCGTGGCGGCGAACAAACCAAACATGGTAAGGATTCTGCCGCGCACGTTTTGCCAGTGGAAATCACCTCCCACGCTGGCTTGTTCCACCTGGAATTCCCCAGACCGGAACGACTCCGTGGCCCCGCCCATCGTATGGTCCTTGGGTTGATTGAAGGAATCCATGAAATGGGTATCGAATCGCACTTCAGGGGTGAAGTACTTGGTATCCAGAATGGTGTCCTTGTTGCGCGATGTTCCGTTCAACCACGTATAGTCTGCCCACGAATATACATTCTCGCTATTGGGCGGGGAGGGATCGGGAGCTTCCAGGGCCTCGGGCAGGACGTGCTGAGGGGCCGGTGCGGCCGGCGCCGGCGCTTGTGCTGCGGGCAGGATGGGAAGTGCCGGAGGTTTCTCCGCGATCTTTACCCCTGCTGCGCCGTCAAGTGAAGCGACGAGGACGGGCTTGGCCAGGATTACCGGTGCGGGCTGCGGGGCGGCAGCCGTTGGTGCGCTGGTCTTGGCCTGCGCAACCACCGGCGCGGGTTGCGCTGCGGCGGCCGACGTTACTGCCCCTGCCTGCCTGGCTTCCATCGCTTCCAGGCGTTGTTCCAATTTGTCCAGTCGCTCCAGCAGGAGTTTTTCACGATCGGTCAGAGGAGCTTCGCTCGAGTTCCCGGAGGCCGTGGGCGTGTGCAAATCAGCGGTAAGGTTCGGGTTCGCCAATGCCTTCGACCCTTCCGTAGGAACAAGGGGCATATCAACTCGTAGATCCTGCTGTGGCGCCAGGTCGACGGTGGTCGCAGAGGCGCTGGCCAGTCCTCCCTTGGCCGCCCGCAATTGATAGCGTCCCGGCGGGAGGTTCCCAACCACGAAAGTCCCGTCATCATCACTGACGATATTCCGGTCGGTGTTATTTTCCATGCTGTGCACCGACACCTGCACTCCGGGCACTGGCGCTCCCAGGGCGTTGACGGTAACCCCGTGTATATCGCCGGATACTGATCCGGCCTGGGCAGAACTGAGCCCTATTGATATAAAACACAAAACTGCAAGCGCCCCCGCGAAAGCAGCTTTCACGTGCGATTTGAAAGCATGTAACTGAGATTGAAACAGGTTCATCTCACCCACCGTGGAATAGGTCATCAGAACTTACCTCCTGTCAGTTGGTGCAATTTAGTCGAGGCGGTAACCGCCCCTCCCATATCGAAAGATAGAGCACGCGGCATGAAGAAGGCATAAATGCGTTATAAGGAATTTATTAAGAACCCATTGTTTCGCTTTATGCGCGTCATGGGGCGAAGGAAGCGCTGAAATGGTGTAGGAATCAATCCCTTTATCTCCTGAGTTAACTATCTCAATAGCGCTTTTTGTTCCCGGCATTTGGCGCGGGTTGCGGAGAAGACGACGCCTCCGCGCCCCCCGCCCGTTTCTGCATTCAATATGCTGAATGCCGTGCGGGGGTGAGTTGCGGCGTCGTGGGAAGAGTCGGTCTTGTTTCGTCCGGATTGCGCAGAGCGAAGCTCTGCGTCCCCTTTCGCAGAGCTTTGCTCTGCGCGATCCGAAGCGGAGGCGGATGCGCGATCCCCACCCGCGTCCGCCGGTGAGGCAATGGTTGGATTTGAAAGTGCTAGGGTGAACCTGCGGTGCCGCAATTCGCCGGGCTCGCCGCCGAATCTTGCTGCCGCCAGATCACTTGGCCGCGGCGGCGAGGGCAACCTGAGGGCGGCTGACCGAGGTCTTGACGATATCCAGAAAGGCCTTGGCGGGTAATGACATGGGGCTCGCGCGACGGTACACCAATCCCAGTTCGCGGTAAAGCTTATGCCCTTGCAAGGGGACCAGTTTGAGCGTTCCCGCCGCCACCTCGGCCTGCGCAAAAGCCTCCGGAAGTAAAGAGATGCCGATCCCGGCGGAAACATATTTTTTGATGATCTCGACGCTCGCCAACTCCATCGAAATCTGCAAGGTCTTCTTGTAAGGGCGCAGAAGGTCTTCGATCATCTTGCGGGTCCTGCCGGTCTTGGGCAGGAGTAAGGGGTAGAAGGAAATATCCGCAGGCGTGATTTCGTTCTTTTCGGCCAGGGGGTGATCGCAAGGCAACAATACTTTGAGCTCGGCGGAGAAGATCGGAATGACTTCCAAACCTTTTACGTTGCGGGGCAGGGAAACGATGCCGATCTCCACGTTTCCTTCTTGAATTTTCTCCACGATTTTGTGGCTGAAATTCCTGTAGATGTTCACTTGCACCTGGGGATAGAGCCGCCGAAAGCCCGCCAGGGCATTGGGCAAGACGTAAAGACAGGTGGCGTCATTGGTTCCGATGCGCAGGCTGCCACGCGGGTTCACCTTGATTTGGCCGATGGCGTCCAGGGCCTCGGTGCGGAGAGCCAGCAATTCTTCGGCGTAGCGGCGAAGCGTGGCGCCGGCCTGGGTCAGCCGGACGGCTTTGAAATCCCGGTCGAAGAGCTTCCCCCCGAATTCCCTCTCCAGCCGCTGAATCTGCTGGCTCAGCGTGGGCTGAGTGCGATAGAGGATGGAAGCCGCGCGTGAAAAGTTCCGCACCTTGGCGACCTCGAGGAAGCCCTCGAGGTAGTCAAAGCTCATACGATGTCGGACCCGCGTTTGTTTCAGCATGCGCTTGACTCCTCCATGCCCATCTTCCTACGAGGTCAGCTTGATTCCCGATGCTTCCCTTTTCGTCAGCGGGAGCGAACCACCGGCTCCCTGCGATCTGATGTCTTTGGATGTCTGAGGCCCATCCCTGCTTTCAAGATATGCGGGGCTTTGTGAACAAGGCATAAAGAGCGGATAAAGAAGTTGGGAATAACTCACGGTTTTTGTTTGAGTGGCAATAAAAAAACCTGGGGGATTAGGAGATGATCCCCGGACTCGCGCCGGGGTAAATCGCCCTGAAACCAGAGGCACCCGCCTCGCCCCCTTACGGGCTAATGCTGCGCATAAAGAAAACCTAAGGCATTTTTCATGAAATACTTATGGAGAACTTATGTGTTTTTCATTCTTAAAGTCGTACAGTAGATTTACGGACGCGAAGGTTGACGTGCACAACATGCAATTCGCCGCCTCCCAAAACGCCGGCGGACGGCTCGGCGAGAATGGGCTTTGAGCTGCCCACAGAAAGAAAGGATGGCTCACATGGATTTCAGGATTCTGGTCGTAGACGATGACGAGCAAATCCGCCGCGTTCTGCGCGCCTCGCTCAGCGCGGCGAGGTATGAGGTGGATACGGCCGCCAGCGGGGAAGAATCATTGGAAATGATGAAGGGTCGACAATACCACCTGGTCCTGCTGGACTTGAGCATGCCTGGGGTGGATGGACTTGAACTGTGCCGCATGCTGCGCTCCACATCGGACGCTGAAATTATTATTATCAGTGTAAGGTCTATTGAGAAAGATATCGTTGCCGGCCTGGATGCGGGCGCCGATGACTACATTACCAAACCCTTCCGAACTCCGGAACTGCTCGCCAGGATTCGCTCGGCGCTGCGCAGGAATGTTGCCTCTCTGGAATCGGGGCCCCAAAGGCTCACCCTGCAAGGCGTGGAAATTGATTTCCGGGAGCGGCGCGTAACCGTCAGGGGGAAGGAGGTGCGGCTTACGCCCAAGGAAGTTGATGTCCTGCACTACCTTGCCAATCATCCCGACAAGCCCATCCCCCACCGGGAAATCCTGACGGCCGTGTGGGGACCTGAGCACAGCGAGCACCACGAGTACCTGCGGGCCTTCGTCAAGCAACTCCGCAAGAAGATCGAGCCCGAGCCCGCCCACCCTAAATACCTGATCACCGAGCCTTGGGTCGGCTATAAGCTGCGGCTAAACTGAACACGAGCCACGCCAACACTGCACTCCTAGATGCTCGCGGCCGAGGCGCGGAATTCCTGGCCCGTCTCCGGCGCCCTGGGCAGAACGATGCCAAAAGTCGTGCCCTCCGCCGCGTCACTCTCCACCCAGATGCGCCCGCCGTGGGCCTCGACGATGCGCTTGGCGATGGAAAGTCCCAATCCTGTGCCGGAGGGTCCCCGCCGTGCCTCCGCCGTTCGATAGAATCTCTCAAAAATTCGATCCCGGTCAGCGGGTGCAATCACCCCTCCCTGGTTGTGCACGCGCACACTGATTCCCTCCGGATCCATGGCGACCCTGACGGTAATCGGGGACCTCGGGACGGAATACTTCAGGGCATTGTCGACAAGTTGCGTGAACGCAATCACCATAAGGCTGGAATCCGCATGGGCCCGAACTTCTTCACTTTCGACGAGCACCTCAAATCGCTCGCGCTGGCGGTGATCCTCCACGCTGGTGATAGCCACTTTTACCAAATCAGATAACAGGACGGGGGCAAGGTGAGGTTCGATCTCCGCCCCGTCCAGGTCCGCAGCACCGAGAAGGCGCGACACCAGATCGTTGAGTTTTGTGGATTGCCCGTCGATAGAGGTAACCAGCTCGTTTTGCATTTCAGAAAGCTGTCCCTGAGCCAGCAGACTCGAGCTCGCCACTTGGATGACGCAGAGAGGCGTTTTGATTTGGTGGGCTAAAGCCTCGACAACGGCGGACCGGAGCTGCTCGGTCTGCCGAGCCGCCTCGGCACGCGTCTCCTTATCAATGGACCGTGCCCTTTCCAGAGTCATCGCGCACAACGAGGCAACCGCCTGAGCCCTGAGAGTGGACATCGTGGAACCGCACAGCGCCAGGCCGCCTGCGGGCCGTGCCCCCACACGCAAGGCGCAGAACCAGGTCTGCGTGTCGCGGTCGAAGACGTCCAAATTCTGAACATATGCGTCGCGAACCCGCTGATCTGCCTTGACTGCGCATTTCCCGGCCATGAATATCTCCGCCGTAGGCGCATCAAATAATGCCACGCCGCGCAGATCGAATTCTTCGCGAATCAATGAGGTGATTCGATTCCCCAGTTCGCCAGTTCTATCGAGAAGAAGAATCCCTCGCGCTGCGTTATACAGGCGCTCGCTGTTTTGCCGCTCCGCCATCGCCTCCGCTGCCCGGGCTTGCGCTTGCTGTTGCAGCAAGGTGATAACCAGTGCCGTAAACTCAAAGGCGCCCAGCGCCACCCAATCCATCGGATCGTCAATATTGAAGTGGAAAGCAGGGGGGAGAAAGAAAAAGTCCAAACACGCCGCCGCGACAATCGAGGTGAGGGTGCCACTCCAAAATCCCCCTGAGGCTGCTGCAAATACCACCACGACCAGATAGAGGAAGCCGACCGTAGGAGCACCCAGCACCATGCGAAACGCCACGCAAGTTAAGGCGGCTACCCCCAGAAGCGAGCAGCAAGCCGGCATCAGCCGCGCGAATTTGGGCCTCACCCCAAGCGACCGGCCCATGACCGTGCTGAGGCGTACCTTTTGCGCTTCCGTTGTGGAAGGCGACTCAGAAATGGGAAAATCTGGCATACCGTTGGCGGTTATCACTACTCACACCTAGTATAGAGCCTCTTCAGCCACTACGTCACAAAACACGTCACAAAACTCGGTTGTGAATGAGATTGCGAAGATTCCCACACCGCGAGTGATTGAAAATGATGGTAGGCCCGTGGGGACTCGAACCCCAGACCTCCACCGTGTCAACGCTGCGATCTTAGGTTTTACAACAACTTACATGACCGCGGGGACTGCCAAAGTTCGCGGAAGTCGTACAAGACATTATATTTTGTGGGTTGGGTTGTGGGTTGGAATCTTCGCCAGAAGGTCAGTGCATCCTGCGGATAACGGTAATGTCACTGAACCTCTCGGTCGGTTTTCGATTGTGCTTGGACCCAACGGGTGACGCGAATGTAGAATAGGCTTGTGGACACAC
>JBEKNU010000334.1:0-7839 GCA_049522495.1 Terriglobia bacterium | reverse complement strand
GCCCCACCAGCCGTCCTGGTTCAAAACGATGCCCTGGGTCACGCCCACCAAGTGTCCGCGCCCCGTGGCTTCCATGAACACGTAGTTGCTCTTCCCATCCAGGTTTTTGTCCACCGCCGTCGACCAGCCCGGACAGGGCACGGTCTGGCGATATTGCGCGTGGAAATAGCCGATGTTTTCCGGCAAGCGCGACAGGATTTGGTAATCGATGTTGGAATAATAGGCGCCTACCCGCTTCTCGCATTCGTTGGTCACCGTGATCAGCGCCGACTTGCGAAATGGCATGGGGAAATAGGCATTCAGCGCCTTGACCGCAGCTACGGTGAGCAGCGCGGACTGGTACATGAAATATTCGCCCAGGTTTAATCCAAAGAAATCGCCCACCGGGACCTCGACGCTCGGCTCGGATTCTCCATCCCAGTACATGCGCAGGATCAGCTTCTTCAAGTGTCGCGGATCTTGGGCGGAAATGGTGAACCAGATGTGGCTGACCATGCCGGGGCCTTGGACATCCATCAGCACCTGCGTGGCGCCCGGTTCGATGGGGAAAGCGTCGGCATTCCCGCCGGTGCGGTCATAGCTCGAAGCCTTGGCGGTTTGGTAGTCACGCAGCAGGGCCAGCGAGATTTCTTCGGGATAAGCAAGCCCGCTTTCCGAGGGTCGCGGGGCCGCGTCAGCGCGGGCTGAGGCCAAGCCCAGGACTCCCGCTGAGGCCAGGCCCAGCGTGAGGGGCGACGAAATGAACTTCCGGCGTTGAGGCAAAAACTTATCATCAGAATGCATGCGTTGGGCTCCTTGTGAAAATGGATTAAGCCTGCGTATTCGCGGCTACAAGCCGCGCCCATCATATGCCGCCACCCCCCCGGATTCAAGCAGGCGACTCGCGGACCTCCCTGTGAAGACGGCTTTAACCACCTGGCCCGATCAGGTGTACAATGCGCCCACCCGCAGCATTCCGACTCGAGGCTGACTTCCCATGACCGGCCCCGGGGGCGGGAAAGGAGTTTTTCATGAACACCCATTTTTCATTCCTGGGCTTTTCCGGCGCGGTTTCCCGACGCCGATTTGTAACCGGAACCGTGGCAGCCGGTGCGAGTTTAATGTTGGGAAATTCCGCGCTTCCGCAGACATCGGCATCGGCCAGCACGCACGCCAAGGTCAAAGCCGGATTGGTAGGCTGTGGCGGGCGCGGCAGTCTGATCGGAAGCTTTTTCAAAAAACATGGCGGCTTTGAACTATGGGCCGTGGCAGATTACTTCCCGGCGGTAGCGGACACCGCGGGCGATGCGCTGGGCGTGGATAAGTCGCGGCGTTTCTCGGGCCTTGCGGGTTACCAGAAGTTGATCGACAGTGGCGCCGAGGTGGTTATCCTCGAGAACATTCCTGCCTTCATGCCGGATCAAGCCACGGCGGCGGCGAAAGCGGGTCGCCACGTTTACATGGCGAAGCCTGTTGCGGCGGATGTGCCCGGGTGCCTGCAAATTGCAGAGGCGGCCAAACTCGCCCAGGAAAAAGGCCGGTGCTTCTTTGTCGACTACCAGATTCCCACCGATCCCGTAAACATCGAAGTGGTCAAGCGCATCCAGAATGGCGAGGTGGGTAAGATCGTGCAGTTGGCCACCGTGGGAGTGGCGCACGGCTCGAGCGATCCACCGAAGACCGCCAATTTGGAGAGTCGCCTCCAAAAGCTGATCTGGGTAAATGATATTGCCTTAGGGTGCGATTACATCGGCAATTTCGATATCCATGCGGTGGATGCCGCGCTATGGGTGATGGGCGAGAGGCCGGTGGCCGCGGCCGGCTCCTGCGCAGTTGCCCGCCCTAACGCCCACGGGGATGCGCACGGCGTCTGCTCGGTGATCTACGACTACGCCGACGGCACCGTCCACAATCACTTCGGTCAGGCGATGCCCGACGCGACGGACGGCACTCTGGACTGTCACGTGTACGGTACCACCGGCAATGCCCTGATCTGCTATTGGGGCAAGGCATCCCTTCGCAATGGTCCCGGGGAATACAGCGGCCAGGTGGGAGACCTTTACCAGGGGGGCATCGTGCGCAACATCGCGACATTCTACGAAAACGTAACCCAGGGACGTTCTGAAAACCTAACAGTGAGGCGCGCGGTGGACAGCGCTCTCGCTTGCATCCTGGGCCGCGAGGCCGCCAGCCGGCGGATCCGCCTAACCATGGATGATTTGATTAAGGAGAACAAACGCCTGGAAGTAGATTTAACCGGACTGAAGACGTAGCGAGCCACATGCTGCAAGGGTTCGGACATCCTAATCTATTGACCCTTGCCGGCAGCAGATTTGCTCGTCAAACTTCGGAGAATGATTTCACTGACTTGCTTGCCCTCGACGGCCTGGCCCTGGGGATTAAAGTGGGTGCTGTCTTGGGGGAGGTTATAGTACTCGGGATGGTCGGCGACCAAGTTGTACAAATCATCGACCGCAATGCCATGCTGGGTCATGTATTCCACGGCGAGCCGATTCCTTTCCTGCACTCTTCCATTATCGAGGGCGAGTTGAGTGGGGTTCGATGGGTTGCGGCGCGGGGTGGTGGTGCCCCAGATGATCACCGCTCCCTTGCCGTACTTCTTCAGCGTCTCCATCAGCTTCGGCAGAGACTGGCGGTACTGCTCCTCCGTGTAAGTCCAGCCATGCAAGCCGTTGTTGATGTGAATCACGCTGAACCGGTACCTCTTTAAGATGAGCTTCAGCTCATCCAGATAATCCGGGTTCCCCAGGAACATGGAAGTGGCATAGCGGGCGCAATAAGCCTTGCCGGTAAGATCTTTTCTTGTTGCGTCAAAATATCCTCGCACGATCGAGTCCCCCACCAATAAAACCCTGGGAAGGTCGTTTTGGGTGGCATCGTATACCCAGATGTCATTCCACTCGGTTTTCTCGAGCTGGGGATTTTCTTTCGCATGAGCACGCGCACTCAGAATCATGCCAACATGAACCAAGAGAATGATCAGCAAAATTTTTCGCATGCGAATACCTCCCGTAGTGCTTTTTCCCAGGAAAGCATTGTGGATAGTCCAAAAATGCCCAACAATCCTTGATGTTCCCCACCGTCTGAAGCCTACAGAGACGGCCCATGGGGATCAATCTTATCTCACAACCAGTTGTATTTAAACCACTTACAGCGAATAAAGATTTCCTTGGACTTAGTCTAAAACGAGGGCTTTGCCCCTTCCTCCCCCCAGGGTGGGATTTTTGAAACCCGATTGCCCCTCGAAAAGTCGATCCCTCGTCCAAGTGACCTGTGGTCAAAGGTTTAGCAGCCCCTGGTGGGGGGTTCTGGGCGAAAGTCCGTAATTTTCCGAACTTAGCCCTTGCAACCAACCCAAATGGCCGGTAGCCTTATAAGACTGGGCAGGCGCGTCATGCCAGTCCATCCAGCATCAAATAGTATGGAGCGGCCATGGGCAAGGCAAAGGGTGTGGTAATTCAAGGTGTTCGATTTCGTCCCGGAGAAGTGGATTGGGAGGACGCACACAGCACGACGCGCGGGAAGCTCCCCGACTTTGAGGCCATGCGCACAGGCACCACCTTCGTGGGTTCCAAGATTACTTCCGCCGGCCTTATCGCCAAGATTGGGAAATACCTCCTGGTCATCACCGAAAAGGATGAGGCGCTGGAAGAATTTGACTTCACCCTGATTCCCCTCCACGCCAAAATCTCGCTCCGCTACCATTGAGGGACAGTGAACAGTGCATAGTGGATAGTGTCTAGCGAACAGTGGATAGTGACCCCCGCCTTTTCAAACCATGTTTCTGCTCACCCGCGGACGATTGACAAACCCATGCCCCAGAAAGGCTTCCCTTGACAGATCGCGAAGGCAACAAATCCGTACTCATTCAGGTCATGCACGACGGCATGGGCGCCGCCGATTCTGAACTGCAACACCTCGTGCTGCTGAAGTACTTGCTCTTGTTGCAGGAGAACAACACCTTGCCGGGAGCGATCTGCTTCTACACTTCCGGCGTCAAGATGGTCGTGGAGAGCTCGCCGGTTCTCGACGTCTTGCAGTCCTTGGAGGCGCGGGGCGTCCGCCTGATTGTCTGCAAGACGTGCCTGGACCACTTTGGGCTGCTCGAAAAGGTTCGCGTGGGAATCGTCGGCGGCATGGGAGACATCATCGCCGCGCAGTGGCTGGCCGACAAAGTCATTTCGCTGTAAGCCCCACCATGAGCTTACGATGCCCAAATTTATACGAGCCAAACGGAGAGAGTGCGGGTTGCGCCACTTACTGACACCCGCCGCGATTCCGAGTACAATGATCGACAGCGGTTAAGGAGGAGCGCACGATGACCGTCACCTTGCCCCCGGAACTCGAGTCACGCGTTGCCCAGAGGGCACGCGCCGAAGGAATTTCCAGCGAGGCCTACGTCGAGCGAGTGGTCCGCGAGGCCACAGCAGAGACGCCGCGAGAAGCTGCGCCCCTGCCCGAGTGGCCTGGCCAGGCCTTGAGTGACCTTCGCCGCGAGGACCTGTACGACGATGCCCGCTGACCGAATCGCGGTCGATGCCAATGTCCTGGTCTACGCGCTCTACCGGGACGCCCCTCAGCATGCAGCCAGCCGTGCCTTCCTTGAGCGAGCACAGCGAGGCGACCTGACGCTGTGCTTCACCTCTCAGACCTTGGCGGAGTTTTTCTCAATCGTCACGAGCGCAAGACGTGTGTCTGACCCCAGAACTCCCCAGGAGGCTGTCGGCGCAATCCAATCCATCCTGGCTCTGCCAGGGGCGACGCTACTTCCCGTGCCTGCGGACGTCACCTCACGCTGGCTGGATCTCCTGAGCCGGCACCCCGTGCGCGCTGGAGCCATCTTCGATTTGCAGCTTGTCGCGACGATAACGGCGAACGGGGTCGAACGAATCTGCACCTTCAACCGCCAGGACTTCGAGGGTTTTCCCGGCTTACAGATTCTGACACCTTAGAGCGATGGTGAGGGGCTTCGACCCATAGTGCCTGCCCAATTTCCACCCCCCTGTCAAAACCGAGTTCGGGTCCTCAAGTTAGCCACGGAGCTTTCCGGTCTTGATGAGGTCCGCGTTGACCTTGTCCCACGGGATGCGTTTCTCATCCCTCCGCGACCGGGAAACCAGGACGTCCTCGAAGTCCTCCCAGAGCGCCCGGTGCTTCTTGAGGTCGATTACTGCCGCTGTCTTGCGGCCCTTTTCGTCAGTGATAAACTGAATCCCGGTCATAGGCGTGCTCTCCTTCGGTTCCCGTCCTCACTCTAATTTTGCCGGCTCTCCCGGTCAATGCGATAATACTTTGCAGCGCCGAGCCATGCCACCCGCCATAACAGCCAGGGAACCAGTGCCGACCGCGCACTGGGATACGTGTGTGCATCGCAGGGGCAGGCCTCGTGCCCATACACGCCAAGATAAGCGGGTTGTCAATTCGACACCTCCGCTTCCCGCGAAGCGGGGCACCGTGAGTAGCCGTAGGTGAAACCTACGGAAAAAGAAGACGAGAAATGGCCCCGGCCCTGGAGGGGCCGACCATTTGTAGGGTAAATCCCGTTGGAGTCTGTGTGACAACTGTAGCACGGCCATCTTGGCCGTGACCGACACGGGCAGGAGAACGTGTGAAAAAATTGGTTTTACCGTTTTCAGCACTGCGCATTTTCAATAAGTTACACGGTTGATAGGGGGTCCGAATTCAATTCTTTCACATGTTCGGATGCCCGTGCTACGTCCGGCGCAACCGGCGCTACGACAGAGAATCACGGGTTGTCACACGGACTCCCTTGGGGTTGGTAAGGTCGGCTGGGCTCGGCTGTCCGCAGGTTGAAACCTGCGGCTACCCACGTTCGGCCCCTGCCGGGGCCGGACCAAAGACAGCTTAACTTAGCGCCAATGGGCCTCGTGCCTGCCCTTTCCGTCCCGGGATAAAATCCCGGCACAAGAGGGCGCCCACGAGGGGCGCCCCTACGGCTGGCGTACGTCTCCGTCTAGCGCGGGCGCTACGCCGCGCCGTGCCTTCGTTGAGCGAGGCCAGCAGGACCAGCTAGCGCTGTGCTTCACAGCATGTTGCTGAATTGCCTCACCCGGCTGAGTCACGCGTCCGCCAGAATTACCAAAGGACCTTGACCTCTTCGTAGAGGCTGAACTTCTCGTCGCAAGTCACTATGGGGATATTTTCGCAAATGGCCTGGGCGATAATTTGGCGGTCGAAGGGATCCGGGTGCTGGAGCGGCAAATCAAAAAGGCGAAGTGCGTGGTCTGCTCTGTAGGGCAGTACTCGCACTCGCAGATCGGCAAGACCCGCCTTGAGATCATCTTTGCCGAACGTGAGCTTGCCCCTCGCCTGTTTGATGGCAATTTCCGAAATCGAAACGGAGCTGAGTTCGCGCACTGCCGCATCGCTTCGCAGGGCGGCGATCGCCCGGCGGGAGAGGCGTTCCGGCGAACTGACGGCCCAAATAAAGGTAACGGTATCGAGTAAGACTCGCATTAATCAGCGACCGTCTACGAACGCATCCGCCTCTTCGTCGGCCATGGGCTTCCACCAATCGGGATCGTGAATGATAACTTTGCCCTTCAGGGTGCCGAACTGCGGTTTTTCGGGCAGGGCCTTGGCCGTCCGAACGATATCCACCACCGGCGCACCGCGGCGGCAAATGGTCACGGATTCCCCGCCTTCGACCGCCTTAATCAGTGCGGGAAGCTTGTTCTTCGCATCTGCTACGCTTACTTTCATAGAATTTCATGATAGCTATGTCATATGGCTATGTCAAGTGGGGCCTGGAGGATGAAAACAGGCGAGAAAAGGTGTCAGGAACATGTGAAACAAATTGGTTTTACCGATTTCAGCACTACGCATTTTCAATACTTCACACGGTTGATAACGGGTCCAAATTCAATTTCTTCACACGTTCCTGAAGCCTTTTCCCCCCCATTGATGGGCGCAAGCAGATTTGAAAATGCAGGACTCGATTCCGGATGAAAAGCCGCGGACCTAGACCGCAGGTCCGCGCTTGCTTTCACAGGCCAAGCTCGCTATGCGAGCCAAGGCGCACAAGTTCGAGGCTCTCGTCATCCGGCTTGCGGTAGATCAGAACGAGATCCGGCCTGAGGTGGCAGTCGCGGTGATCGTTCCATTCGCCGGACAGTGGGTGATCGAAATTCCGGCGGGGTAGCGGCGTGTCGTCGGCGAGCAAATTCACGACCTCCATCAGTAGCGCGTCCAGCTTGCTGCCGTGGCGACCGGATTTTTCTCGCCGGTAGTCGCGCTTAAAGCGGGCGGTGTATTTAACTTCCCTCATTCAGGCTCCGCAGCAGTTTATCCGGCTTGCCGACGTTGACGAGCTCGCCCCGGCGCGCGGCTTTCATCGCGGCTACGGTTTCGGCGTTGGGATTGAACGGCTCGAACGGCAGGGCCTTTTCCGCCGCGACGCGCACCAGCAGCAGGCGAAAGGCATCCGATACGGTAAGACCGATTTTCTTCAGCGCCGCAGCGGCTTCCCTCTTGGTGCGTTCATCGATGCGGGCGCGAACAACGGAATTATCACTCATGGCGTTAACCCCCTCTTGAGCTACATTGTAGCCCAAACGCCGGGAAATGTCCAGCTTCCCATCGAACGTTGCCAACGTTGCAAGAAGGGTAAGTAAGCGCGAACCTGCTTCGCAAGGTCCGCGGCTTTTCGCCTTGTGCCCCGGGGGACGGGCTCGTAGGTTATCGCGGTGCGACGTCGGCGCCTGCCGTTTCGGTACGACCGATTGGGCGTGGTAACGTTCGCGCAGTCCCAGCCATTGAAGGGCGCACGCGGATTTGAAGATGAAAGGCTCGATCCCGGATGCGAAGCCGCGGATCAAA
>JBEKNU010000333.1:0-7861 GCA_049522495.1 Terriglobia bacterium | reverse complement strand
GCAGTATGCAGGGTGGGCCTCACCCTCCGTTCCATCATAATTTACTGGAGCGTTTCCCGTTCGCCGCAATCTAATTTCCATAGAACAGGGAGGAGGGAGAATGAAGATTGGAATTCTGGGATCAGGAATCGTTGGGCAGGTGCTGGCGACGGGTTTCCTCAAGCACGGTCACGAAGTCATGGTAGGCACTCGCACGCCCGCTAAACTGATGGATTGGGTCCGGCAGAACGCCGGCGGACGCACGGGGGGCTTTGACGCTACGGCCCGGTTCGCCGACGTGGTCGTCCTGGCCGTCAAGGGTACCGTAGCCGCGGACGCTTTACGTGCTGCCGGTGCTGCTAATTTGACGGGCAAGGTCGTCATCGACGCCAGCAATCCCATCGCTGATGCGCCGCCTTCGAATGGAGTCTTGCGCTTCTTTACCGATCTCAACGAATCGCTCATGGAGCGCCTCCAGCGCGAATTCGCGGAAGCCAGGTTCGTGAAGGCCTTCAATTCTGTCGGCAACGCGTGCATGGTGAACCCACATTTCAAGGATGGAAAGCCCACAATGTTTATTTGTGGCAACGACGACGCGGCCAAGAAAACTGTTATGGGGATTCTCGATCAATTCGGTTGGGAAACCGCCGATATGGGGAGGGCCGAAGCCGCTCGCGCCATCGAGCCACTATGTATGCTCTGGTGCATCCCCGGCCTGCTGCGCAATGACTGGGTCCACGCCTTCAAGTTGCTCACTTAGGGAGCCTGGCGGGGAGAGCGCTGGAGAAGCGGCAGGGCGACGTTGCGGGAAAACCTCAGACCAGCCAGCGCGGAGCGATCTGGTCATTTTGGTCGGCGGTGATCAGCCAGTCCAAAATGGCGCTTTTCAGCGTTTGCAACACGCCGGCGCAACTCGGATCCGTCCACAGGTTTCGATTTTCCTCTGGATCATTCTCCAGGTCGTACAACTCACCATCGCAGGATGGATAGTAGTTCAGTTTCCAACGTTTCGTCCGCACCATCTTTGCGTCGGGATGGAGGATCCCGTCTTCGCCAAGTCCAGGCACAAAGGGGTGATAAGCTTCCGTTCCTTTCCGGTTCGGCGGTGCAAATACTTCCGGAATAATATTTTCGCAAAAGGCCGCCTCTCGCGATGTATAGCGGTCGGGTTTCCCCGTGATCAGGCTCGCAAAGCTCCGGCCCTGGACGTTATCCGGAACCGGAAGGCCGCACAAATCCAAGAGCGTGGGAAGCACATCCACAGCCTCGATCAATTGGCTGTACCTGCCGGGAGCGACTCGGTTAGGAAATCGAACCATCATGGGAATGTGAACGGAGGCCTCGAAAATAACATTCTTCCCAACCATCCCATGTTCACCTAATTGATCGCCATGATCCGTAGCGAAAACAATGATGGTGTTCTCGGCCTTTCCCGACCGGTCCAGTTCGTCCAGGATCAATCCCACCTCATGATCGACCATGGACACCGCGGCATAGTAGCTGCGATAGATCCACTGAAGGCGGGCACGGTCGATGTCATAGGCGGGGCTACGGCCAATCTGCTTTTGCACCGGGAGCGGCAGCTTGTGAATGTCCTCGATCGCAAAGGCTTTGGGCAAGGGGATCTCGATGCCGTCATACATCGTGTCATAGGAGCTTGGCACAGTGAAGGGAGAATGGGGCTTAAAGAATGACGAAAAAAGGAAAAAGGGCTTGTGCGAAGCACCGAACTCGCGGAGCAACTGCACGGTTTGCATGCCCGTCCAGAAAGTGGGTGTGAATTCATAGCGCACCGCCGAACGGTAGGGATTCGCCCCCTCCCTGATATCCTTGGCCGGAGCATCGGGACTCAGGCCTGGAGCTGGGTCATGCACCTTGCGCCAGCGAACGTAATCTGAGTAAGGATTGGTGGATTGGACGCCGTCATCGAGAAAAACCTGGTCGAACCCCGTGGACCGGGCGTGTTCCGCGGTGGGAGGATAAAAGTGCAGCTTGCCCACCGAACCTGTCTTGTACCCGTTTGTGCTGGGGATCCGCTGCATCATGACCTCCCGCGGATCACAGGGTGTGTAGTTCACGCGATTTTTGTGTGAGTGGGGATAGCGTCCGGTTAAATAACTGATCCGCGAAGGAACGCAGACAGCGGCTTGAACGTAGGCGTTGGTAAAGTTCGCGGCGCCGGAGGCCAGCCTGTCAAGATTTGGCGTCTTGATTATCCGGTTGCCATTCGCCCCCAAACAGTCAAGGCGGAACTGGTCCGAGAAAATGATCAGCACGTTGGGCTTTTCGCCTCCGGGCGAGGGTTGCCCTAGATGGGGCGCCATCAAAACGGTTCCCGCTTGCAAGAATTTTCTTCGATGCATACGGTCCATGATTCTCCTGGCGTTGCGGAAATAATCCTTCTTGCCGCATTTACTCCCCAGCCGGTCGTTTTCCATCCTATGAGTAAGGGAAGAAGGGCGGGCTGATTTCTGCAACCTTATCGCCGACTTCTTCCATGCGCGATACTAGCCGGCGCCGCAAGTCCTCTGCTATTTCAAGGGTTCCGTCACGCCCCGCCAGGTTGACCAATTGGTGAGGATCCGAATACAGGTCATACAACTGGTATTCCGCATAATGGTCGCTGAAGGGTGCGGGTACCGATCCCCCCGTGAGATTGTGTGGGGCATGCTCGGCATATCGATCGGCGGGATCAGAGACCTTCTGCCCACATTGTTTCGCCGTCCCCACCACATACGTCCACTGCTCGGTGCGCAGCGCTCTCCCCACCATGAATTCAGCGGTCTGGATAAAAACTTCGTTGCGCCACCTCTCGGTGTTCCCGTCCACAAGCGGCAGAGCGCTCCTCCCCTGCATGGTGGGAGGGATCGGGACTCCGACGGCCTCCAGAATCGTCGGGGTGATGTCCACCATGCCGACCAACTCTTGGACGACCCGCGAGCGGTCAAACCCGGGGCCCTGAATAATCAAGGGCACGTGGACAGAACTCTCGTGAGCACTTCGCTTGTACTCGGTATTTCGAGTCCGGAAATGACAGCCATGATCGCTGGTGAAAACCACGATGGTGTTCTCGTACAGCCCCAGTTTCTTAAGGGCCCCAAGAATTGTGCCCACGGCTTCGTCGACCTTCGCAATGCATCCATAATATTTGGGCAGTTGGTTTGGCCAGTCTCCCGGGAAGAAACGCAAGTCCTGGGGTACAAAAGGATTGGCATATCGCTCCTCATAGCCCTTCGGTGCGACGCTGGTATTCTGGTCATTCTGGTAATGCGGCTCGATGTACGAGACCGCCAGCAAAAACGGTTCTTTCCCGTGGTTTTGCAGAAAGTTGAGCGCGAGCTGGGTCATGAAGTCGATCCGGTAAGTGTCGGCAAAGTGGATGGGCTTACCGTTTCCATCATATAAGTCCCCTTCGTAAGCGTGCGATGTGAATTCCAACACGTTGGACGCCTGCCAGAGGTCCAGGAAACCTCCTCTGTTCTCGGCCGGAACTGAGCCCGTGGTCTTCTCCGCCAGATGCCACTTACCAATGTAATTCGCTGAGTAACCTTGTGCGCGAAGGACCGATGCAATCGTCGTGGCATCGCGGGCAATGCCAATGCTGTTCTTCCACACCCCGTGCCTGGCAGGATATTGCCCCGTCCAAAGGCATGCGCGGGAGGGAGCACACACCGGTTGATTGGTGATGGCTTGGGCAAAGAGCGCGCCCCTCTTGGCCATAGCGTCGAGGTTGGGAGTAAGCCCCATTGGATTGAGCCCGTAAGCCCCTACCGTGTCCCAACGCATCTGGTCCGCATGAATGATAATCACATTGGGTTGCCGACGATCTCCTTCGTGAGATTCGGCTTCGCTGCCCGCCGCCAGGGAGGGGATAGCAGGGATGGCGGCCGCCGTTGCCGATCGTTGCAGGAACTCTCTTCTCGAGACTCCAGGAAGTCGGGACGATGATATCTTTGATTTAGCCATAAACTGGCTCCTCTATTTGTACGGACCGCAGTGCTCACTCGGCCGGTGTGAGGGGTGGTGGAGGGTATTCTGGAAGCGTCGATTTATTCCGATCCGCGCGTTTCACCTCCAACTCGTCAAACAGTATGGATGGATTGACAATGCTGTGGGAAATGTTCTGAGTCCGGTTCCCGACATACGGGTCGTCGCCTGCCGCCACCAAATCATTGCGCAGCGACCGGACGTCGAGATCCCCGAAAACTGCACCCCGGACGAGTTCCTCATGCCCATCCTTGGCCCAAACTCGGTAAAGCACACCGGGATTGCGCAAGCCAGCGAGCGCCTCGGCGTAATATCCATACGGCTGCTCGCGCTGCTGGCAAATTTCGACGAGTTTCTGCTTCATCTCCGCGCGAGGGACCGTCTCGGACGCAGTGACGATCAAGTTACCCAAACTCGGCTCGGGCGGACGGGCGGGCGAGCGAGCCCGGCCGTGCCCATTGGAATTGGGGAAGTCGCGAATGGGCTGCCGGCCCAACAAGTAGTTCACGAGGTTTCCCTTCTCGACCGCCAGCACCCGCAAGGCTTTCACCCCCTCGTCATCGACTTCATAGTGGCCGAGCAAGGGTTTCCCTTCATAGGACGCGAGCGTGGGATCATCCACGACGGATAGAAAATCGGGAAGCACGCGGCTCTTGTAGCTGGATGCGAACGCACCCCGGGTACGCGCAGGCTGCCCCAGGTTTGGCCTGAGCCCGCGAATATTCTCGCCCACTAGGTCCAGGAACACTGTGGAAGCAGCGTGGTTGGAAAAAAGCACCGGGCCTCTGTACTCTTCATCGGCAATCGGCGCCGCGCGCAAGTCCTTCAGGGTGCCAATCATTTCTCTGGCGCGGGCCAAGAACTTTTCTGCCGTGGGGAGGTCCTTCAAATCTTTTCGGATGTACCCGTCGGACTGGTCCAGGCGCATCCCATCAGGTGCTTGGGTACTCGCTTCCAGGCGCACCTGATAGCTCGTTTCACCCGTACGAACGATGCTGCCCTCGGTGTTGACGAAAAAATGGTTGACGGCTTGGAATTCGATGGATGATGTCATGGACTCTACTTCCGGGTCGGTTTTGTAGAGCGCCGTCGCCTCCTGGATAGCCTTAAGCCAGGTTGTATCATCCGTGTCGAGCTTGGCCGGCGGCTCAAGGTGTTGCACGGGATCAGCGTGGGCGAAATCGTCCACGGGTTGGTCAACAGTCAACTGCTTGAGTTGCGCTTGCTTGGCAGCCAGAGCCTCCGTGGCGGACTTGTAAGCTCGGTCGGTGGCCAACCAGAGTTGATGACGCAGGGCGAGTTCGTCGTCATCCAAGGGGGCGAAATCAAACGTCCCCTCCCCCTGGCCGAAGTAGCTGTCCTGCTTGTAGTCGCCCACCCGGACCACCACCCGCAGAAACCGAACCCGCATGTGCAAATCCGATCGCAAGGCGCCATAAGCCGCTCCCGCGGTGCGCCGATCCATATCCACGACCTGATAGTCGATATAATATGGCGCCGCCATCTGTTCCAACTTGAGTTGCGCCTTGGAGCGTTCGAGTTCGATCTTCATCGCCCGCAGCACGGGATCCTCAGGGGTGGAGGCTGGGCTTTCGCCTAAGGGATCGGCTCCGGTGGAAAGCAGGACCAATAGCGCAAGCATCAACGCGTACGGCGTTCTTATCAGCTTAACGCTCATCGGGTGCCTCCCGTCTTAACCGGGGAAGTGGCTTCGCTTCGGTCAAAACCAGGGGGCGGCAGGATGGGTGGCCGGCTCCGGGAGTGTTGGCGTTTCTGCACCTCAATCTCGGCGAACAGCATGGCCGGGGCGGCTGCGGAGACGGGGACACTTCCTGATTCGGCGCCACAGATGCCATTGAAAATGTCCGTTGTGTCACCCGTCAGCAGAATGCGGTTCAGTGCCGCCAATGGCGTGCCCACGATATCGACACCGCGCACCAGTTCGTCCGGGCGGCCATCAGGATAGACTCGCCACACCAGGACGGGCAAGACCTGGAAGACCTGCGGCAAGGCCCGCTGCGTCAGTGTAAACCCGCCCTGAATATCCTCGAAATAGAGGCCGTAAGGTTTGCTTTGCTTCTTAACCTCGTCGATGAGTCTCTCGCGAAGTTCAGAGTCCTTTACCGTACGCGTCGAGGTTACGATCAGGTTCCCTTGCCGGCCACTGGGCATTGACCCGGGTTGAGCACGCCCATGCCCATTCGACACGCTAAACCCCTTGATGGGCAAGCGCGACATCAGGAAATTCTTCAGAACCCCGTTGGTGATGACGTTTACCGCAGTGGCCGGCATGCCCTCGTCGTCATAGGTGTACCAGCCTCCGAGTTCGATGTTATTCAAGGTGCGCCGGGTCGGGTCATCGACCACGCTTAAAAATTCCGGCAGAACCTGCGTATTCACCTTCTTCGTGAAGGTCTGGCCTTCTTCCTCCCCACGCTGCCGGTGACCTTCCAATCGATGCCCAAGCACTTCGTGAAAGAACACGGCGGCGGCTCGGCCGGAGAGCAGTGCGGGTCCATCATAAGGCTCCGCGAGCGGCGCCCCGCGTAAAGCCTTGAGGTCCGCGGCGATCTTGTCCACTCGTGCGGCTATCTCAGCCTCCCCCGGCAGGTGCCCCACGGTCTCGGCTTGAAAGGTTTCAACCCGCAATAACTCCATCCCGTCATCCGCCTGGGTCTCCCCCTGGATCACGAGCCTGACCAGGGTCGACGGAACCACTTCCCGGCTGCCCTCGCTGGAAACAAAGTGCCGCCGGGTATCCTCCACCACCACCGAAACTGTGGAGTGATAAACGTACGGGTACTTGCGAAATGGCTCCGAATACTTGCGCGCCATCTGTTCCAACAGCGGCTGGTCCGGAAAGGGAGGCAGCTCGCTGTAATCCGAATGGACCTGCGGCGACTCGGTTGAAAAGTCGGGCGACGTGTCTTCTTCCTTCGCGTTGACCTGGGTCGAGGTCTTCACGTTCAGGAAGGCTTTCGACGCCTTGCGGTATTCGCCGTAGGTCAACTGCCACAGCACGCGGGCCACGGCATCGGCGTCATCGTCAAGCGGGAGTGGCGCGGAACTGATGGCCGAAGAACGATTCTGCTGATGACTGTTATCCAGGGCAGGGCTACCGACGCGTAGGATTACGTCGGCGGTCCGCGTGCGCATGTGCGTGGAATTCACCAGACTGCCTTGGCTGCCAATGGCCACGGCCATGCTTTGATCATGAACCGAATAACTGATGAAGTAAGCAGGGGGGTCTAGTTTCCCCAGTTGGTCGCGCGCCCGCTGGAGCTCTCGTTCCATCGTGGAGAGTAGGACGTCGTCCGGTTTCTTCGTACCCTTCGGCCCCGAGCTGCCGGCGTCAGGTGTCAGACAAACTGCCATCAAGAACCCTAAGGTAGCAGCCTGAAACAGGGTTTTCATCCCGGACTCTCCATTCTCCTAATCCCAGCGCGCGAGCACGCAAATTCTTCCACCTTGGGTTGAGGTTCGCCACTGCTTCGGCAAGATTCGAGCGAATCTCTGTAATGTGGGCTGGGTCATCCCTTCTTAGTATCCCGACCGAGATGCTAATATACTCGCACCCGTGCCCGCACACAAGAAGCGAGCGTAACGCGGACCTGGTACGCCATGCCCCAATACTGTCCACGCAACGGGTTTTGGGATATTGCTTTTTGATTTGTTCCGGGGTGACCCCCTCACCCGGCCCGCCCCGACCGGAGAAAGCGCCGGTTGCGGTCCCCCTCTCTCCCCCAAGGGAGTCTGTGTGAAAACTCGTGGATTCCCGCTTTCGCGGGAATGACAGGTCGGAATACAGCCCCTAAATCCAGCGCTGTCACCCCCGCGGAAGCGGGGGCCCAGCCTGGCCAATGCCAGACACGAGTTTTCACACAAACTCCTAAGG
>JBEKNU010000332.1:0-7898 GCA_049522495.1 Terriglobia bacterium | reverse complement strand
ACTGAGTTGTGCCGCCATGGCAACGGCGGCGCGCTTGCCGTCGGCCACCGCGTCCACCACTTCCCGCCCGCCGTTAATGCAGTCGCCTCCGGCAAAGTAGCGCGGGTTGGTGGTGCGGCCGGTGGGGCGGTCCACCACCACCAGCCCGTTCTTAACGGTGATGCCGCGCGTATTCTCTAAAAGCGTCGCGAGGCGCGCCTGGCCGATGGCGGGAATCACCATGTCGCACGCAAACTCATATTGCGATCCCGGCACGGGAATGACGGCGCCGCGTCCGGTGTGGTCAGGGGCGCCCAAACGCGTCTCCACAAATCGCACCGCTGCCGCGCGCCCTTCGAAGCCGATGATCTCCAGGGGTTGGGCCAGCCAATGGAAACGCACCCCTTCCACCTTGGAGCGGTCGTACTCGGATTTGAAGGCGGGCATCTCGCGCTCCGAGCGGCGGTAGAAAAGGTGGACCTCTTCCGCCCCCAGGCGCCGCGCGGCGTTGGCGGCGTCGATGGCGGTGTTGCCCCCGCCGATCACCACCACGCGCCCGCTCACTCGGAAGTCCGGCGAGGTTTTGTAACGTTCGATGAAGCGCAGCGCGTCAATCACCCGGTGCAACGATTCGCCGGGAATGCCCAGGCGCTCCATGGTGCCCAGACCCATGCCCAGGAAAATGAGCGCAAATTCCTTCTCCACGGCTTCCAGGCTCACCACCTCGCCCACCAGCGCCTGACGAAATTCCACGCCCAGCGCGCGGATCATTTCCACTTCCCGCAGGCTGTCTTGCGGGCGGAGTTTATATTCGGCCACGCCGTAGGTATTGAGTCCGCCGGGGAGCGGGCGGTTGTCAATCACCGTGACGGCGTAACCCCGCCGGCGCAGTTCCGCCGCGCAGGCGAGTGACGCGGGACCGCCACCCACACAGCCCACTTTCTCCGTGTGGGTAGTGGGCGACGGGGTACTCCAGGCGGGGTCCGGCTTTTCGTAAAACCGGTCCATGGCGAAGCGCTGGAGGCGGCCGATTTCGATGGGCTTATAGTTCTCGCGCACCATCACGCACGCCCCCTCGCACAAAACATCCACTGGACACACGCGCGCGCAGGAGAGGCCCAGCACGTTGGATTTCAGGATCGTCAGCGCCGAGCCGCGCAGGTTGCCGGTGGAGATTTTCTTGATGAAGCGCGGCACATCGATGTGGGTAGGACAAGCCGCCGTGCACGGAGCGTCGTAACAGAACAGGCACCGGCTCGCTTCAATCGCCGCAGCGTGCGCATCGAGCGCGGGATGGATTTCCGGAAAGGGCGAATCGGGAGACGGGACACGGGACACGGGATACGGGTCGCCAGGCGCCAATTCGTTTTTGGGCATATTAAGCACCGATTTTGAGAAAAGCGAAATTCGAAAATCGAAGCTCGAAACTCGTGGCGAGTTTCGTATTTCGCTTGCTCGTCACTCTTCACTCATCACTCGTCACTGCTTCACGAGCGCTTCGTACATTTCCGGACGCCGGTCCCGGTAGAACTGCCAGGTCTTACGCACTTCCCCAATCATGTCGAGGTCGAGATCGGCGGTCAGCACCTCATCGCGGTCGCGGGAGGCCTGCGCGAAGATGCGCCCGCGGGGATCGCAGAAATAGCTTTGACCGTAAAACTCGCCGATGTTCCACGGAGGCTCGGTTCCCACGCGGTTGATGGCTGCAATAAAGTAGCCATTGGCGACGGCGTGCGCGGGCTGCTCCAGCTTCCACAAGTATTCGCTCAAGCCGGCCACGGTGGCGGAGGGGTTGAAAACAATTTCCGCCCCGTTCAATCCGAGCGCCCGCGCCCCCTCGGGGAAATGCCGGTCGTAGCAGATGTAAACGCCGATCTTGGCAAAACCCAGGTCGAAGACCGGGAAACCCAGGTTTCCGGGCCGGAAATAGAATTTCTCCCAAAAGCCCGGCGCGACGTGGGGAATGTGCGTCTTCCGGTATTTGCCGAGATAAGTTCCGTCGTTGTGAATCACCGCCGCCGTGTTGTAGTAAACGCCTTCCTGCGCAATTTCGTAAATGGGGATAATCAGCGCCAGGTGAAGGCGGCGCGCTTCCTCCTGCATCAGGCGAATGGTGGGGCCGTCGGGCACCGGCTCGGTGAAGTCATACCATTTGGTGGTTTGCTCCGCGCAAAAATAAGGACCGTAAAAAATTTCCTGCAAACAAACGATCTGCGCCCCGGCTTCCGCCGCCTGGCGGATGAGGCCCAAGTGCTTGTCAATCATGGCTTTCTTCGTAGCCTCAAGTGAAGCCTCAGGAGGTGCGGCGTTGGAAGCCTGGATCAAAGAGCAACGAACAGTGCGAGGCATGGTTCCTCCAGCAAATTATACCGGCAAGAGACAAAAAACCTTCCGCCAAAGAAGCGGGCGGTGACGGCTATTATGAAGGGTCTGGTACAAGGAATCAACCGGAAGAGCGATTCCAAGCCCGTGCAGCGCGGACTTGTTTTGGAGGTGCAACTTTCCGCAATCTTCCCCTTCCCCACCTTAGCGACATTTTGTAGCCTCTAACCATGGTCGATTTCTCTTGACAAGCAGAGTGTAGCGTGATACATTAACGGGGTGATAATATAGGGCACTGGAGAATTGAATGAGGAGGCAGGAGACGCGAGATGAAGGGTAGTAGGGAGCGAGTCCCTTTGGCGATCCCCGGTACCAAACGTCGAAGGACCACAAGTTGTGCAGTAATCGACAACAATATGTCGTGTTCCTTGGCCGAGAATGCGGTGGTTGAGCCAAAAGTCATGGCCAAGTTGTACTGGACTTCAGAGCATGCACAGATGAGAGCGAAGGGCCGGCACAAGCTGGTGTAGCGCCGACCTTCAGGCTGGCACACGCTGAACTAAAGTTCAGCGCTACAATGAGCGTTGCGAGTTTGAAACGATGTGTCGGAAAATAAAGGAGTTACTGGTGGAGACCCCAGACCTTCCAAATATCTATCGCATTGAAATAAAACGAGTTGCATTGTGCTTGGGGAGAGATGGCAAGAAAAAAGTGTGATTAAAATCGACTGACAGCCAATGCATGTTATTGAAAACAAAAGAAGACAAAATGTCAGCTTCAGGGCTTGAAACGATGTTGATGAAAACAAATAAGTTATGGTCGCTCTGAAACGATGTGCCGGAAAATAAAGGACTTAGGAAAAGGCGTCAAATGCTAGGTGATCCCGAATCCCGTGTTCTGAGTCACGTCTCCCGTACCCTGCTATTGTCCCACCATTTCCCGAATCTTGGTGACGAGGATGTTGGGATCGTAAATGGGCTTTTCCAAATAGGCGTTGGCGCCGGAGGCAGCGAGCAGGCGTTGGCGGTCGCCTTCCATGGCGTGGGCGGTGGCTAGGAGAATCGGCAGCGACTGGCCCTCGGGGATTTGGCGAATCAGTTGCGCCAGTTCCAGGCCATCGACCGGGCGCCCTTGATAGCGACAGTTGCGCAGGGACACATCCAGGACCATGGCGTCGAAAGCGGAGCTTGCGACCTGCGCCAGGATGGCCTCAACGTCCTCGTTGAGGGTGACTTGGAAGCCGCCCGCGCGCTCCAGCGCCAGGCGATAGAACTTAGCGACCAAGGGATTGTCTTCCACTACGAGAATGCGAAGCATGTGCAAGGTTCCAGGTTTCAGGTGTTCTGCTTACTGACTACTGTCCTTCCCGGCCGCCTGCTTTGACCCGTGCAGAATTTCCTCCAGCCGCGCCAGGAATCTCTCACCCTCCAAGGGCTTCTGCCAGATCTCCGGGGTGATCTGGAGAAGCGCGAGGCGCTCACGAACCTCCGCGGGATCGTAGCCGGTGACCATAAAGCAGTAGATCTCACGAATCAGCGCGCCCGTTTGAAGTTGGGCGACCAAATCTGCGCCGTCCCCGAGTTCCGCCCCCGGCCGCTGGGGCAAGGCCAAATCCACAATGACCACCTGCGGGCGAAAGCGGCGCGTAGCATCGAGCGCGTCGTCCGCGGTAGCCGCCGACAGAACATAGTAGCCGTGCTTGGTGAGCAGCGTCTTGAAGTAGTGGCGGAATTCCGGATCGTTATCCACCACCAGAACTCTCACGCCACTCTCATCTCCTGCCGCCACCAAGGCTTCTTTGCCCTTCACGTGCACAACGTCTTCCTGTTTCCGCCGCACCGGAAGCGAGAACGTCACCGTGGTTCCACAACCCACGCCCGCGCTCCAAAGCTTAATGCGCCCGCCCATCATTTCCACCAGGCTGCGGCTGATCGCCAGTCCCAGGCCGCTGCCGCCCTGCTGGCGAGTGAAGGTGCTGTCCAACTGATGGAACTTTTCGAACAGGTGCTGCTGCTTTACCGGAGCAATGCCGATGCCCGTATCCTGGACTTCCACTTCCACATAACCGCGCTCAGGGAAGGACCGCCCGCGCAGGGTGATCCACCCCTTGTCGGTGAACTTCACCGAGTTACTCAGCAGGTTGATCAGAACTTGCCGGGCGCGTGCCGGGTCCGCCGTCACGTGGGGCAGCGGCGGCGCCTCCGTCTCATCGATCAGCGTCAGGTGTTTGGCCGCCGCCTGAACACTCACCACGGCTTTGGCTTCCTGGATCAGGGGCTTCAGGTCGACGATGTCCGGAGCCAGACGCAGTTTGCCCGCTTCGATCTTGGCCACGTCCAGCAGGTCGTTGACGATGGAAAGCAGGTGCTCGGCGCTGGAATAGACGTCGCGAAGCAATTCCCGCTCCTCATCGCGGCTGTCGCACAAGCCATCGAGAATCAGGCGCGTGAACCCCAGAATGGAATTGAGCGGGGTGCGCAACTCGTGCGACGTCGTGGCCAGGAACTCCGTCTTGACCTGGCTCAGTTCCGCCAGTTCCAGGTTCGCACGCTCCAATCTCCGGTTCAATTCGCGCAAATAGCGAATGCTCTCCTGGAAATAGGATTCGCACATCATGTTCAGGTCGACGTTCAGAATTTTGTCCAGGGCGAGCCGGGTGGTTTCCAGTTGCGTGGGCTCGGAGAGAAGAACCTTACCCAGGCTTTCCTGAAGGTGAGTGCGCACTACGCCCATCGCGCTGATCATGTAGCGCTGGGGCAGGCCGATCATCACGTGGCGTACGCCGATTTTGTAGCGCTCCGCGGCGTAATCTTCGTCGAAGGGGCCGTGAAACAAGCGTTCCGCATAAACTTGCAATGTGCGCTTCAAGCGATCAATCTGGTCCTGGCCCCCGGTGAAGACCTTGCCCGCTTCGGGATGCTGGGTGATCTGGTCGTAAAAGCGCTCCGACATGCTCTCCAGGAAGGGGTCCATGCGGCCGCCAACCGCTTGAAGCAAACGAGCATCTTCTTCACTGAAGCCGACGTACCGCTTCATCTCCTCGAAGAATGTCTCGGGCTTTCTGGTCACCTTGTGGGCCTTGTGGTAAAATTAGTCACTGAGTGTCACTGAAAAGGAAATATCATAACATTGGACTGGGCACCGCTAAAACGTCTTTTCCGCTTTCCGCCCACCTTCCGCCAGAACCTCGTGGTGCTGGCAACCTCGTTGGTCGGAATCATTTTGCTGGTCGGGTTGGAAGGCTATCGGCATGGCCTGACCCTCACGGTCGGGCTGGCGGTGGCGCTGCTGGCGGCACTCTCTGCCGCCACGGGGACGCTTATTTACCAGGAACGCCAGTCTTGGGCGATATTGGGGGACTTGCGCGGAGCCCTCAGCAAAATCGCCCCCACTTATCCTTCTCTGGTTCAGATCGCACCACCTCCCAACAGCACTTTGGCGCTCGAACAGGAAATTCGCTCGCTCACCGACAACTGGCGCGAGTTCTGCGACCACTGCCAGCGCCTCCACGATACCGAAATGGTGCAAGCGGAGCATTTGGCAACCATGGGGGAGCTGGCCGCCGGTGTGGCGCATGAGATCCGCAACCCGCTGGCGGGCATCGCCGGCGCTATCGAGATTATCAGCAAGGATTTCCCCAAGGACCACCCCGACCGCGAAATCCTCGATGACCTACGGCAGGAAGTGCGGCGCATCGAGAAAGTGTTGAGCGATCTGCTGACCTACGCGCGCCCCAAGGCCCCGCAATTCGGCATGGCGGATTTGAAGGACACCGTGGCACACACCTTGCAGCTCGCTCGCCAGCAGATCGGCAGCAAGAACGTGGAGTTCTCCATCCAAATCCCTTCCCCCCTTCCGCGTTTCCGCATGGATCCCGAGCAACTCCACCAAGTGTTGCTGAATTTGGTGCTCAATGGTATCCAGGCGATTGACCAAGAGGGTAAGATAACCATTCAGGCCCGACTCCTGGGCGGCTCAGGCGCGCCGAATCGGCACCCTTACATCGAAATCGCGGTCAGCGATACGGGCGGGGGAATTTCGCGCGAGCAGCTCGACAAAATCTTCCGGCCTTTCTATACCACCAAGCGGGGCGGGACGGGATTGGGCCTTTCGCTTTGCCGGCGTATCATCAGTCAGCACGGCGGGACGCTTACGGCAGAGAGCGAAGTCAAGAAGGGGAGCCGTTTTATCATTCGCCTCCCGATGCGCGAGGCCGTCGAGGAAGCTAAAGAAATCTATGCCCAATGAAAAAGTCCTGATTGTCGATGACGAGAAACTGATTCGCTGGTCGGTGCGGCGACAGTTGGAAGAGTGGGGTTACACCGCTATCGAGGCCGAAAGCGGCACGGGCGGGCTGGCGCAGATTCGCGCCGAAGGGCCGGACCTCATCCTGCTGGATGTGCGGTTGCCGGATTTAAGCGGCATCGAAGTCCTGCGGGAAATCAAACAGAACAACCTCGCCATTCCGGTCATTATGATTACGGGCGACCCGCAACTTGATGACATCAAGACGGCCATCAAGCTGGGCGCGCTCGACTTCATCAAGAAGCCGCTCGATTTCGACGAGCTGCAAGTTACCCTGGCCAACGCCATCGACCGCTCGCGCCTGCGCTCCGAACGCGATAGCCTGCGTGACGAGGTGCGGAAACGCTCCGGCTACCACGAAGTAGTGGGAAAATCCCCCCGCATGTTGGAATTGATGAGCTTCACCCGCAAGGTGGCATTAAGCGAAACCTCCACCGTGCTGATTCAGGGGGAAAGTGGTACAGGTAAGGACTTGGTCGCCAAGGCCATCCACTACGACAGCGCGCGCGCCGATAAGCCCTTTGTCACCATCAACTGCTCGGCCATTCCCGAGACCTTGATGGAAGCCGAGCTCTTCGGACACGAACGCGGGGCCTTTACCGACGCCAAGGCGCAGAAGAAGGGCCTGTTCGAGGTCGCCGACGGCGGCACCCTCTTCCTGGATGAAATCGGGGAGCTCTCCACGTATCTTCAAGCCAAGCTCCTGCGCGCTCTGGAAGAGCAGACCATCCGCCGCATCGGCGGCGTGAAGGATATCGGCGTGGATATTCGCGTCATCGCCGCCTCCAATCGTGATCTGGAGCAAGGCGTGCGGGACGGAACCTTCCGCCAGGACTTGTTCTACCGGCTCAGTATCATCCCCATCTTTATTCCCCCCTTGCGGCATCGCAAGGAGGATGTCCTGCCGCTCGTCGAATTCTTCATTGAACGCTACAATTTCCGTTTTCGGAAGATGGTGAAAGGCATCACGCAAGAGGCCCGCGAACTGCTGCTCCAATATGACTGGCCCGGCAATGTGCGCGAATTGAAGAACGCCGTGGAGCGCGCCATGATCCTGGAGGAGTCGGATTACATTCGCCCCACCTACCTGCCGATTCAGGTGACCGGGCAGACGCAAGGGTACGATACCGCCATGCCCGTGAGCGCGCTGGATGCGGCTTCCACAGATACTCCCGTGATGGTCACCAGCACCGCTGCATCATGGCGGCCGCTTCCCTCGGGAAGAATGATCCCGGTGCTCGAACTGCCCAAGCAGGGCACCTCACTCGAGGAAGTGGAGCGCGCACTGGTGG
>JBEKNU010000331.1:0-8609 GCA_049522495.1 Terriglobia bacterium | reverse complement strand
CCTTCCCGCAAGGCCGCTGCGGAAGCCTGGCAAGAATACAAAAAGCTGAGCAAGCTCCATAACCTCTCGCAGCGTTTTGTCCAGAGCGTGGCCCCCTTGCGCCAGGCGCTGGATGAGGCCGGGGGGGCCGCCAAGCTTCTGGTGCTGGCCCTGGATGGCAGCTTCTGCAACCGTACCTGTCTGCGCGCCCCCCGCGAGCGCAGCGAGTTGATCGCCCGCGCCCGCAAGGATGCGCGCCTGTGCTTGCGCGCTCCCCAGCCCTCTCGCCGCTTTTACGCTCTGGCCACCTTTACTCCCGAACAGGTCCGGCAGGACGAGTCCCACCCCTGGAAGCAGACCAAGCTGTTCTACGGAGGCAAGCGCCGTCGCATCCGTTACAAAGAGGTGGCAAGCGCCGTCGCATCCGTTACAAAGAGGTGGCGCCAGTTTACTGGCGTCGTGGCGCCGGCCAGATCCCCCTTCGCCTCTTCGTCGTGGCTCCTACCCCCTATCGTAAACGGAAAAGCTCCAAACTCTACTACCGTCAACCCGCCTATCTGCTGAGCACTGACCTGCGGGACTCTGCCCCCCAGTTGCTGCAAATCTACTTCGACCGCTGGCAAATCGAAGTCAACCACCGCGACGAGAAGGAGACCCTGGGGGTGGGAGAAGCCCAACTGTGGAACGTCGACGCGGTACCCAAACAACCCGCCCTAGTGGTGGCCGCCTCGTCACCCTGCTGCGCAAAGAAATGGTCGACCATCCCGAAAGCCCCCAATCCTTGGGCTTCCAACTCACCGACCGCGCCCTCACCCAGGCCGCCGACGCATGAAAATGTAGAAACTCCAGCCGTGGGTGAAACCCACGGAAAGGGTGCCCCCCAGGAATCAACCAACCCCGAAGGGGTTGAATAATGTCCACCTATACGCAGGTTCTTTAGGATATTCGACCCCTTCGTGGTCGATAGGCATTTTTGTTGGATGGTTCTCCCCCCCGTAGGTTATACCTACGGCTAATGATATTTCTCCCCTCCGGGGAGGGTGGAGGCTTGCCCTAGCTCTTCTGCCACTGCTCCGCGCGGCTGCGGAGTTCATCCAGGGTAGCCTGCACTTGTTGGAGTTTGCGGGCCTGCTCGGCGCGATCCGCGTGGCGGGGAACCACGATGGGAGGGGCCACAAACATTGCGGCCCGAGTGAACGGGAAGGGAAACTCGGTAAGGTCCCAGCTTTTTCGAAACACCAAGGCGCGGCGGACGGCCGCGTGGAAGCAGAGGATGGCCGCCCCGGTGGCCTTGGCCAACTGGACGGACCCCGGTTTAGCCACAAAGCGCGGGCCGCGCGGGCCGTCAATGGTAAGGACCGTGTCCAACCCCTGACGGAGGCAGCGAATCATCTCCGCCAAAGCCTTCCCGCCACCCCGCGAACTGGAGCCTCGCGCCGCGCCGTAGCCGTGCTTCTGGAGAATCCGGGTAATATATTCGCCGTCGAAATTCTGGCTGGCCATGACGACAATGCCGCGTTTGCGCCAGAACCATGAGCCGGAAAAAATCTCGCGGTGCCAGCAGGTGTAAACCAACCCTTTGCCCAACTGGCGCGCGGTTTCCCAGTTCCCCCAACCAAAAATCTCCCAGCGCAGGCTGCGGCCGACCAGCAGCACCGCGAAATAACCAATCCACGTTGCCACGAATATCTGTAACCGCTGCCACCACGTAAAAGTGCGAGGACTTGCCTTGAAGCGAAGCTGGGAATCATCCGCTGAAGCCGGCTCGCCCGCTTCCATCAGCCCTCGGGTTTTCCCACCTTGATCAGTCATGAAGGAGGAGTGACCCTCGCCGCAAGCGACATCACGCTTCCGCGCAAGGCCACCTGACAAAAGATTGCCATACGGGAACCCTGAGGGCAAGCGGGTCTAGTTCCGCCGGCGCAAACGCTTCAGCACCGTCCACATCAGAAAATATGCAACCGCGGAGACCCACAGAAGGGTGTAATAGAGATGAAAATCCAACTTCCAGGCAAAGAGGAAACCATTCAAGGCAAAAGTCCACATCCACGCTTCGCCCAGGAAAGCCTGTAACCACCTCGGTTGCGTGCCACTGGCGGGCAGGCGGGGCCGGAGCGACGGCCAAAGACGCGGGACGGCCGCCACAAAAGCTTTATAGGCTTCGCCTTGGGACTGCACCATGGCGGCTTCTTCGCGTCCAATCAGGCGCAGCACGATGAACAGATTCCCGAGAATGATTACCACGCTGCCGGTTCGGCTCGCCAGCATCGCCATGCCGGCGGCCAGGAGCATATTGCCGAAATAAAGGGGATTGCGAAGGTGGCGGTAAGGCCCGTCGGCCACCAGCCTTTCTGTGCGCACCGCCCCGTCGTGGACAACCTCCGAACGCAGATAGGCGCCTCCCCAGGTACGAATCCCCGCGGCGGCAGTAATCAGCACCGCGGAGAGGACGAACAGGCATTGAATGGCTTGCCGGGCCACTAGAGACTTCAGATGAGGGTCACTCCTGCTGAATATCCACAGTGCGAGCACATCGGTCGCGTTCAAGTGGTCGAAGCTGTAGCATCCGAACCCCACGAAATACGTCAGGCAGATGAACCAGAAACGGTGGCGGAATTCAAATTCGGTGGCGCGCATGCGCTGGACACCCCCGGGGCGTGAAATGGGTTACTCGGGCTTCGGCACGAGGTTCCTGGCGACGATTTCCGCGACGTCCAGGATTTCGACATCATCGCGCTTGAGGGCGTTGGCGGCGTCACGCAGCATGATGGGGCAATACGGGCACGCCACCGCCACGGTGGTGGCCGAGGTTTGCATCAGTTCGGTGAAGCGCCGCTGGTTGACCCGCTGTTTGCCCTGCTCGCGCGTGTCATCGGCCACAAAAAGCTGCGCGCCGCCGGCTCCGCAGCATTGCGTGTTCTGGCCATGATGTGCGGCTTCGGTAACCGCGACCCCCGCGGCATGCAGGATTTCCCGCGGCGCCCCGGTGATGCCGCGTCCCCGCGCCAGATAGCAGGGATCGTGGTAAGTCGCTTTCACACCCGAGGGCTTCATCGGGAGCTTGGGCATCACCTTGGCGATGAATTCCGTGTGGTGCAGGACCTCGATTCCAAGCTTCGCGTAGGAGGCGATTTGCCGGTAGTCTTTGTCCAACATCGTTGTGCAATGGGGGCAGCAGGTGACAATTTTTTTCACGCGTGCGGACTCAAAAGACTCCACCAGCTTGCCGGAAAGCTCCATGAAAAGGTATTCGTTCCCGGCCCGCCGCGCCGGCTCGCCGCAACAGGTTTCCCGCGTCAGCACGCCCCAGGAAACGCCCGCGGCATCCAGAATCTGCCGCATGGCCTGAGCGACGGCCTGCCCGTGGGGATCGAAACTCAATCCGCAACCCAGCCAGAAGAGCCATTCCTGCGTGCCGTCAAAAATCGGGAATTGCTTTGACTCGATCAGTTTTTGCCGCGTGTCGTGGGCGATGCCCCAGGGATTGTGGGGGGCCCGCTCCATGGTGGTGAAGAGCTGGTTCACCCGGTCATTCGAGATGCGCCCTTCGCTGGCGAGTCCGCGCCGCAGGTCGAGGATTTTCCTACCCACGTGCTCGATGCCCACCGGGCAGACATACTCGCACGCGCCACAGGAAAAGCACTGGAACAGGTCGTCCTCGGTAATGAAGGCCTTGCCCTGTTTCTTTTCCTCTACCGTTCCGGCCACCACATCTCCGCCGGAGAGAAGGCCCTGACGCAGGTCCAGAATGATTTCCTTGGGGCTCAGCGTGCCTCCCGAAAGATTGGCGGGACAAAGGTCCGTGCAGCGGCCGCACTCGACGCAAGCATCGACATCCAGAACGTCCTTGCGTCCGAGGTCCTTAAAGTGAATCATCCCCAGGTCATCGCCCTCTTCCCGCAGCGCGCGCATGGAACTGGTGGTTTCCGGGCGAAAGAAGATCGTGACCGGGGCCAGCACCAGATGCAGGTGCTTGGAGATGGGGATCACCACCAGCAAAGCAAAAAATGAAAGGGTGTGGAGCCACCAATTCACTTTCCAGGCCGCGCCAGCCACAGGAAATACCCGCCAGCCCAACAAGTAGGTGACCATCAGCGCGGAAATCAAAAAGGCCACAGCGCCGGAGGTCGGCGAAAGCTTTCCGAGGGCCTTGGGCCTTAAGACGAATCGCCGGAACGACAGGCCGATCATTCCCACCAGCACCGCCACGGCCCATACGGCGACAAACGCGCCGTACCAAGTCCGCTCGCCGGTGGCCTTATCAAGTCCCCGCAATCCCAGCAGGAGGTGGTTGGCGCTGACCCATCCAAAGGCGAAGAATCCCCACAAAACGAAGGCGTGGAGAATGCCCACCACAGGCCGGTCGCGCACCACCCGATATTGCAGAATGACCTCGACAAAAACTCGCCAGAGGCGCTTCGGTATGTTGTCGAGAGGAAGATCACCGTGCCGGGGAAATACCGCGAAAAGCCGGCGGTTGACGGTCTTGAAGAAAGACCAAATACTTCCTAGCGCGATCACTATAAAAACCGCTTGCGGCAGACCACCCAAGAAGAAGGCGGCGCATGAAGCGAGCACGATGAGGGGAATGACCCAGGAATTATAGCGGGTTGGTTTTAGATCCATCACTTACCTCAAGAGGATTGGAAGGGTGGGGCTGAAGGCATGTCCTTCCGGCATGAATTAAACTCCCACGAGAAAGTTGTAAGGATTCGGTCCGTCCTCTACCGACCGGCTCTGCGGACGCCGACTCTGGGTTGGGGCCAGGGAGAGAAAATCGAGATCAACAGCCGATCGCACTCCGCGCCCTAAGGCGTGAGGCTGGCCATCTGCTGCTTGACGGCCTGCGTCACCGTGGCGTTGGAGGCGAATTCTTTCCCCATTCGCTCGTAAATCTGGCGCGCTTGAGCCGGCTGCGACTGGCGATAAGCGTCGGCCATGGCCAGCAGCGCGCTCGCCTTGGGCACGGTCATCGTGGGGTGGTCGGCCAACTCCTGATAAAGCTTGGCCGCCTCCGGCGTCTTGCCGGACTTCGCCAACTCACCGGCCAGGGCGAATTTCGCCATGGCGGCGATTTCCGGATCGGGGTCCTGGCTGGCTTCCGTCAAGGTCTGAATCGCCCCCGCATGATCGTCCAGGAGCGACTGGCAAACGCCCGCCTGGTAACGCGCAATCGATACCGCCTTGGGCCGTGGGAGCATCTTGTATTTATCTAAAATGGCATCAAATTGCTGGAGAGCTTTCTTGTATTTCTCCTGCGCGGTCGAGTAAGTGGCCCCGACGGATTCACCGGGGCTGGGCGGCGACTGGCCCACGTAAGCGCGGAACGTCCGGAGCGCTTCGCCCAAATCGGCATTGGCGGCTGCTTCCTGGCGCGCCATGTAATACTTCAGGCCGGCGGCCAGCCCCACCACCACCACCACAACGATCGAGACGTTCAGGATTTCCTTGTAGTGCTTTTTTAAATATTCTTCGAGCTGTACTAACGTGTCCTTAAATTCGTCTTGCTTCAATTCATGGCGGTGCTGACGGTCCACAGTCTGGCTCCTTCCGAAATGCTGATCCCTGCCATCTTAGCAACCCGCCCGAAGGGCGTCAATTGCCGCATGGATTGCTGTCCAGGGATGTCCACCCTGCGCTTGGCTCAGGGAATTTAAGACTCCGGTTCGCGCCCCGGCATGACCACAAATCGGCTGATAATGTAACCAAAGGCGGCGCCGGCGAAAACGTCCGAAGGGAAATGTGCCTGCAGGCTGACGCGGGAGAAGCCCACCAAGGTCGCGGCCCCATAAGCCACCCAGGGCACCCAACGGTGATTCCCATATCGGCGAGCGAAGACCGTGGCGACTGAAAATGCGGCGATCGTGTGCGCCGAAGGAAAGCTTGCGTTCGCGCGGAGGGGCGGCTGGTAGGTTTTAAACCATGTGTCGGAGTAGTTCCCTCCGGTTGGGATGGCGCTCGGCCGCAGACGGCCGGTGGCATTCTTCAAAACCCAGGTCAGGATCCCGGCGTCCACCACCGATTCGCCGGCCAGCAGCGACGTGTGGGTCGCGAACGAATCCTTGCGCACCAATCCCAAGGCATAGAACGAGGCCGGAACCAGTGCGATGCCGATTGCCGTATTCGTTCCGCTCAACCGACGGTTGAACCCTGAAAAAGAGGAGGAGTTGGTGCGGAAATAAGGACTGTCGTGAGGATCGAGCGCCACCAACCCGGCGAAGATAGCAGCAATCCCCAGGGTTGGCACCCAATGTTGCCCGCGAGCTAGCTGGGTAGGAAACAACCAAATGGTTCGCTGGTCACGGTAAACATCGGGGACGATGGACTTCCAGTTAATCGGTCTTTCTTCGTAGATGGAGACAGGCGGAGAGGGAGATTTGGAGGCGGGCGCGCTTTGCGTGTCTTGAGGGGAGGCAGCGAAGGCACACGCGCTCGCCATTAGGCACACACCCAACAATACGGATTTCACTTGCCTGGTCATATTGAAAAGCATCCATGTGAATGCTACTTCAGGGCTCGCTGAATGGCAACGGAAACCGCAGGCTCGTCAGGTTTCAGGCGTTACCACCTGCACGATGCCGCGTCCTCCGGGATGAAGCATCGGCGGTGAGGTCGAGCATTCTGGGAATCCCCATGGCCAACACTTCACCTACTTGCCGACATCACGATGCAGATGTTGGCGCCAGCCGCGGCTTCACTGTGCCGTCCATCCGCCGTCGATGACAATGTCGGTGCCGGTAATAAAACCGGAGGCGTCGGAACTCAGGAACACAGCCAGCGCGCCAATTTCTTCCAATTTTCCCCAGCGGCCCAAGGGGATCCGGGCGTTGAAGTCGGCCAATTGCACGGGGTCCTCAAACACCACGCGGGAGATTTCCGTGGCGAAAGGCCCGGGACTGATGGCATTGGCGGTGATGTTGTAAGGGGCTAGCTCCAGCGCCAGAGCTTTGGTCATGCCAAGCACGGCGAACTTGCTTCCGCTGTAAGCCGCCCGCTGCGGTAGCGAAACGTGCGCCATGGTGGAGGCCACGTTGATGATGCGGCCGAATTTCTTTTCGATCATGCCCGGCACGAAGGCGCGAGTGCAAAGGAAAGGGCCGTCAACGTTGGTGGACATCACGCGGCGCCACTCCTCCAGGGTGTACTCGTGGAGCGGCCGGCGAATGTTGATCCCCGCATTGTTGATGAGGATGTCGGCAACGCCGGCTTGCCGGCGGACCTCGCCCGCGACCGCTGCCACGTCGGCTTCCGCGCTCACATCGCCGACAAAGGCGTAGGCCTTGCCGCCGCGGTCCGTGATTTCCGCCTTCACGCGTTCCAGCAAGTCGCCGCTGCGTGCCACCAGAGCCACAGTGGCCCCCGCCTCCGCCAACGCTTCCGCCATCTGCTTGCCCAGCCCCTTGCTGGCCCCCGTAACCACCGCCACCCGACCGTCCAGCCGCTGATTCATCATCAAATCCTCCTTCCAACAGGAAATGTAACACAAACTTTGAAGCCTCGCCCTTCCCCTCATTTGTGAGATGTTCGCGCTAATCCGCTGCACCCTTTAGCCAATTCGCATATAATGGCCCGCGCCGGGTTCGTCCCCTGGCTTCGCAAGAAACTGGATGCTCCCTCGCAGGAGAGACCTGTCGCCGTGAAAATCGTCGTATGCATCAAGCAGGTTCCCGCCCGTGACTCCGTGTTGCGCCTGAACTCTGCTGCCACCGGCGTGCAGGAAACCGACGTCAGCTTTGAGGTCAATGAGCCGGATATTTACGCGCTGGAAGAAGGCCTGCGCCTGAAGGAAAAGCATGGCGGCGAGGTGGTGCTCGCCACGCTCGGCCCGGCGCGCGCCCAGCAGGCCATCAAGGAAGCCCTGGCCAAGGGGGCCGACCGCGCCCTGCATCTCGACGACCCCGCCTTCGCCACGCTCGATGCTTTCGGCATCGCGCGAGCTCTCGGCAAGGCGATCGAAAAGGAGAAGCCCGACATCATTTTGACCGGCTTGCAGTCCGACGATTTCGGCGCCGCCCAGACCGGCGTGGTGCTGGCGGAATTTCTGACCCTGCCGCACTCAACCATTATTATGGAGATTCAAGTCGAAGGCGGCGCGCTGCGCGTGAAACGCGAATTGGAAGGCGGCTGGTTCCAATGGATCAGCTTGCCGCTGCCCGCCGTGGTGACCATTCAATCAGGCATTAACAAGCCGCGTTACGCCACGCTGAAAGGCATCATGGCGGCGAAGTCGAAGCCTGTGAAGAAACTGACCGCGGCCGACCTCGGCCTGACCCCCGAGGACTTGGCCCCGCGCCAGCGCATTGCCAGAGTCTATACACCCGTGAAGGCTGCCCAAACGGAGTTCTTGCAAGGTAGCCCCAAAGAAATCGCCGCGCGCCTCGTCGACAAACTCAAAAACGAGGCGCGGGTTATCTAGCCGTCGGGGCGAGCGGCCCTCGCCCCAAGGCCGAGCGCCGCTCGGCCGTACAACACAAGGAGGCTCACCATGTTTGTACACATTTGGAGAATGCGGGCTCGCAAGAAACGTGTTGAGGATTACGAAAAGTTCGGCCGTCAGGTTACAGTCCCCTCGCTCAAGAAAATCGACGGCTGCCTGGGAGCGCATTTCATCAAGATCTTCGAGGCGCGCA
>JBEKNU010000330.1:0-7989 GCA_049522495.1 Terriglobia bacterium | reverse complement strand
TCCCCCTGTGCTCGGGATTTGTGTTGGTCCACATATCCCTTAACAGGTTCGGGGCAGGATGCGCTACCCCTTTCGATCTATCGCGCCTTACCCACGAATTCCACGGAGGAACCAAAAAAGGGTGGAAAAAGTGGGGTTAAACTGCCATAAGTTATTGAAAACAAATGTAGAAAAATGTCAGTTTACCGCCTTTCCACGATGTTGATGAAAATAAGCAAGTTATCAGACGCTTTCCACGATGTTGATGAAAATAAAGGGAGTTATCGAAAGTAAGAGTGAGAAGTGACGAGTGACGAGTGACGAGAAACAACCAAAGTCCAAAAGCCGTGGCGAGTGAAGAGTGGCAAGTGACAAGCAGCACTACCGATTTCGGATTGTTTTGGTCGAAAATCGCAAATCACTCAATCACTCGATGACCCGACGATCCGATGATCCGATTCTCCGAAATCGCTCGGCATTGGGTTACAATGATTTTGAACATGGCCCCTAAACCAGAACTTTTCGGCACGGACGGCATTCGGGGTGTAGCCGGGCAATATCCCCTGGACCACGCCACGGTTCTCAAGATAGGAAGCGCTTTGGGAACCGTCCTCAAGAAATCTTCCACGCCCGTGCGGGTGGTGTTGGGAAAAGACACGCGCGAATCCAACGAGTGGATTTCCCGCGCCCTCGCGAGTGGCCTCGTCTCGACCGGCGCCCAGGTGGTTGACGCCGGGATCATCACCACGCCGGGCGTGGCTTACCTGACCCGCCAGCATGAACTTTCCGCCGGCGTGATGGTTTCCGCCTCGCACAATCCTTACCAGGACAATGGCATCAAGATTTTCTCGCCCGCCGGTACCAAACTGGCGGAGGCCGAGGAAATGGAGATCGAGCGCTTGCTCAAGGTTCTGCCGGAATTGCCCGGCCTCGAGGAGAGTGTCGCGCACACTGCTCCCGGCTGGGTGGAAGGATACGTTGAACACCTGGCGAGTCTGATCCCGGCGGGGCTCGATTTCTCCCGTTATCGCCTGGTGGTGGACTGCGCTAATGGCGCGGCGTGCCGGGTGGCGCCGCTGCTGCTGGCGCGGCTGGGGATCAAGCCGCACACTCTGAATGCGGAACCGAACGGACGGAACATCAACTTGCATTGCGGCTCACTCCATCCGGAAACGATGCTGGAGACCACGCGCGCCCTGGGCGCTGACCTGGGAGTGGCGTTCGACGGGGATGCCGATCGTGCCATCTTTGCCACTCGCGAGGGCCGCTTGGCCGACGGCGACCACGTGCTCTACGCCCTCGTCCCCTTCCTCATACGTCAGGGTACCCTGAAGGGCAGGGCCGTGGTCGGCACGCTGATGACCAACCTCGCTCTGGAACTGGCTTTGGCCCGACAGGGCATCGGGCTGAAGCGCACTGCGGTAGGCGACAAGTACGTCCTGGAAGAAATGCTGCGCTCGGGAATTTCGTTGGGAGGGGAGCCCTCCGGGCACATCATCTTCGCGGACCTATCACTGGCGGGCGACGGCATGATCACCCTGCTCGAAGTCCTGCGCCTGCTGGCCGAGACCGGGCAGCCTTTCGACGATTTGCTGCGCGGCTACCAGGCTTTTCCGCAATTGATTCGCAACGTGCGCGTGCGGGAAAAACCGCCGTTGGAATCGATACCCAGCGTGGCGAGCGCCATTACCGAATGCAGAGGGGAGTTGGGCGAACGCGGCCGCGTGGTGGTGCGCTACTCCGGCACTGAACCCCTGGCGCGCGTCATGGTGGAAGGCGCGGAAGCAGAAGCCGTGGAGGACCACACCACGCGCATCGCCGCTTCCATTGAGGCCGCCCTGGGGATTGTGTGATTGAGTTATCGGGCCATCGAACCATCGGGTCATTGAGTCATTGAGTCATCGGGTCATTGAAAAACTGTCCGTGGTCAGTGGTCCGTTGTCCGTCGCAAGTTACTTTGCAAGTTGGGGAAAGTAAGTCCATACTGGACCGTCAGCGGACAACTTTTCAATGAATCAATGACCCGATGGTTCAATGACTCAATGATTCGATGACCCGATGACCAAATGATCCAATGACTCGATAAATCTATGAGCAACCCTTTCAACGTCCTCCAGCCGTGGAAGCCGGGGGACACGCGCGAGGTCCCGGAGCGCACCCTGAAGCAAGTCCGCCTGGAAGGGAAGTATGACTCTTACTCCCAAATCTACAAACTTGACGGCCGTCAATGGAAGATCCAAGGACAGCTCAGTCACCCCTCGGGTGATACCATCTACACACTCGTTTGTGTTAACGAGGTGTAGCGGCGAGTTTACCTCGCCAAATGCCGGCCGCTACGTCAAGTTGACCCACTGCCGAAAGTCCGGCCTGGAAAGGAGTCGAGCAAGAAGTCAGGGGATGCATTTCGCTCCTGACTCTCTAGCAACCTTGTCAGAAAGGATTTCATCCAACCGGCACGAAACGAACAAGCAGCAAAAGGAAGGCGCATCATGAAAGCAATCACCCTTTCACTCTTGATGCTGGCTCTCGCCTTGCCGAGTTTTGCTCAGACCCCGGCAGGGCCCGTGGGCCCGCCGGCTCAACCGCAACCCGCGGCCCCGGTAGAAACGCCGACCCCGGCGGCCAGCGCTCCGGTGGCGCCCGCAGACTCGCCTGTGGCGATAGCCAACTCGAAGATCGTGGTGGCCGCCGATACGACCATCCCGATGATCCTCATGAATACCATCAATACCAGGTCGGCCTTCGTTGGCCAGTCCATTTATTGTGAATCCATTTTCCCCATCACCGTGGGGAACCACATCATCATCCCCAAGGGGACTTCCATTCGGGGCACGGTGACGGAGGTGGTTCGCCCGGGACGCGTCAAAGGCCGCGCCCAGATTGGCCTGCGGTTTGATGAGTTGATTCTTCCCAACGGCACCACCCGGCACTTGCGCGCCACGCTTTCGGGCTTCGGAAGCGCGGGCGACGACAAGTTCAAACCGAAGGAAGGGCAGATTGAAGGGGGAGGATCCAAAGGGAAAGACGCGGAAACCGTGGCTCGAACCACTATTCCCGGCGCCGAAATCGGGACCATCGTGGGAGCCGCGAAAGGATCTCCGCTGGAGGGGCTGGGCATTGGCAGTGCGATAGGCGCTGCCGCCGGAGTGGCCTGGATCTTGTCGACCCGCGGCAAGGACATCGTGCTGCCGCATGGCACCAGCCTGGAACTGCAACTCATCCAGCCTGTGAATTTCGATCGCGAAGAGGTGGAGCCGCCCTCCCGATATGATGCGGGTCCGGCCATCCCTCGCCGCGAATATGGGCCGCGCAATTAGGCAATGAGCGGGGGAGGGCCAACGCTAACTGGCGACTTCCTGGTTGGCCCTCTGCCGATAGGCCTTCATATAGGCGATGGTGTACGCGGTTCCGGCCCGGTCGCCAATCATTCCGGGAATGTGATCCGGGATCATGACGCCGTTGAAATTCACCTCTCGCAGGGCGCGCATCACTTTGTACATATCCATGTAACCATCGTCAATAAAGGTTTCCACAAAATGCGGCAGGGGCGCATTGACGTTACGGAAATGAATCTTGAAAATCTTGCCGCGCGAGCCGAAGTACTGGATGGTCTCCAGCAAACTCTTGCGCGTGTACTTTCCGCCTTCCAGCCAGGTGCCGCAACACAGGCACATTCCAATGTTGGGGCTGTTGGCAATTTCGAAGGCGCGCTGGAAGCCATCGAAGTTCCCAAAAACGCAGCGGGGAACGCCGGCCAGAACCGGCAGGGGCGGATCATCCGGATGAATGCCGATTCTCACCCCCGCCTCTTCCGCCACGGGGACGACCGCTTTGATGAAATAGGTGTAGTTGTCCCACATCTCCTGCTCGGTATAAACGCGGCCGTGGCTGAGAGGCAGATGCCAGACCTTTTCATCCCAGTGGCCGGCGGGGTCCTTGGAGATATCGAAAGCCCTGGCGCGCGCTCCACCGCGTGTGGTTTCGGGTGCGGAACTCCAAATGCCATTGGGAACGTAACCCAGAGTGGAATAATAAATCCCCGCCTTCCCTAAAGTGCGGAGGTAGGCTTTGTACTCTTCGATCTTCTGCTCGCGCCCGGGGAGGTTAAGCGCAACCTCTCCCATATTATGCACGTTGATATTTCCAATATTCCAGACTTTCAGGCCGGCGCCCTCAATCTTCCGCCGCAAACGCATGAAATTCTCGTAGGTGGCAAGATCGGCATGCAGCCAGATGCTGACGTAATCCACCCCGAGTTGATTCACGAACTGGAGGTCTTCGTCGCTGGGGTCAGCTCCCAATTGCACCGCAATCTTGATGCCGGGAGGAAGATCGTGGAGCATGGGTGCGCCGGGAAGAGGGCGGCCGGCGAGGGTTGCGCTGCCCAGGGTTCCCGCCAGAGCCCATTGGGCAAACTTTCTCCTGCCCGGATCGAAGTTTCCTTTGGGGGATGCTTTCCCGGGGTGGTTTGCTTTGTTGGATGTGGTCACAGTATCACTCCTTGGAAAAGGCCAGGGGCCGGACGCGCCGCGCTGCGTCATTCGCCCGACAGTCGGCCCTATTCTCACCGGTAGGGCGAAGGAAATCAATGTTGGAAAAGAAAGGGATTCTTCGTCGCCCCCGGATACGGGATTTCCCGCAGGCGCCGGGCACGGCCGCCCTTACGCCAACGTCCCATCGCATCGAAGCGCTGGGCGGCGTTTTGGGCAACCGCATGTCTACGCGTTCCCGGAAAGCGAAGACTCACCAAACACTACTGATTGCAGGCCTGTAATCTCAAACTTCTTCCGGCATCGCGGATTCTTGCACTGCATAAAGTCGTCGAGGCGGGTCATGTAAGATTGCGCCTTGGCAAACTTTGCGCGGTCGCGCTCGTCGGCATTTCCACGTAGCGCCTTTTTCTTTTTGCGCACTAACCAACGAACTTCATACGTGTCCGCTTGCCGGCAGTGCATACAGGAAAGATTGGCAGGCTTCCGGGCTTGGCTCTCGTCAAAAAAGTCTCGTTCATCCATGGCGCGGCTATTCTAGCCGGAATCAGACGCGAAGGCTACTGCAGTGTTCGGGTGTTCACGGCACGGGGGCGCTTCAGTCGGGAAGGATCCAACCCTTGGCCCCGCGATTGTCGGCAGCCACCTGGTAGACGTGGGCTTGCACCTGTTTTTCGCCGAGAGTGTTTTGGATCAACTCGCCGATGGCGGCCGTGTCGCCCCGAGCAAAAGCCAATAGCGAGGGCCCCGCGCCGCTCAAGCAGACACCCAACAAGTCAGGATGCTCTAAAGCAAGCACTTCCGGCAGGCCCGGTACCAGGTGTGCCCGGAAGGATTGATGCCAGCGGTCGTCGAAAAGGCAACGGTGCAATTCCGCTTTGCCGGAAAAGAATTGTGCCGTCAGGGCCGCGGCGCGCTGCAGATTATGGACAGCGTCAGCCCGTGAATACTTCTCAGGCAGGACTTTACGCGCTTCTTCGGTGGGCAAGGCGTAGTCCGGCACCACCAGAACCAGCCCCAGCGGTTCAGGGACCGGACAGGAATAACTCAGAATGCGGCCGGCGGATTCCATCGCCACGGTGAAACCGCCGTGCCATGCGGCGGCCACATTATCCGGGTGGCCCTCGCGCCGGGCGGCGAGTGACACGATTTCTTCGTCGAACAGAGTGCGGTCGGCGAGCCGATGACTTGCGGCAACGGCGCCCAGGATCGCGGCGGCGCTGGCGCCCACTCCCGCGCCCACCGGGATCTGATTCTCAATTTCCAGCTCGAAGCCGCGCGTCTTCCCCCAAGCCCGAAGCGTTTCGCGTATCGTCCGCGCAATCAGATTATCCGCGCCCACGTGCACACGGTTGACATTGACACCTCGGTAGTGCACCACGATCTCATCATCCGCGCGCGGCGTGACGCGGATATCGAGGTAGAGACTCAAAGCAATTCCGCCACAATCGAAGAGACATCCGAGGTTGGCGCCGGTGGCCGGCACCCGTATTGAAACACGGTCACTCATCTGAAGAATCCGCCCTCGCAGGATTTGATTATGATAAACGAGGCGGAGGACAATCGGCAACGGGCGAAATAAGATGAAGGTGCGAACGCCGTCAGTGGGATGGGGCGGGATCAAAGTTTGACGCTGGGCCCGCTTCCAAAACAAAAATGGCCGAGTCGGCGCGCAGGTTGGGGAGAAACCGCACGACGCTGCGAAATCCGGGAGCCGAAGTGCGAAGGGGAATTTCCTGGAGAACATTCAATCCGGCTTTGCGGCAAAACTCGCGGAAATCGAAAATTGTAGTCAGGTGAATGTTCAGGGTCTCGTACCATTCGTGGGGCAGCTTTCCGGTCTTCGGCATGCGGCCTCGGGAAAAAAGCTGCCAGCGCACCGGCCAATGCGCAAAATTCGGAAAACTCACGATGCAGCGTTTGCCCACGCGGGCCATTTCGCGGATCAGGAGCAGAGGGCGATGCAGAACCTGGATGGTATTGGTAAGGATGACGTCATTGATGGACTTGTCGGGATAATCCGCCAACCCTTCGTCCAAATCCCCGTGGTGAACATTGAATAAACCCTTGGCGACACAAGACTGGATGCAGGCCTCGTCCAGCTCAATACCCTCGGGCCGGACCTTCTTCCTGACCTTCAAGGCCAGCAACAAATCTCCCTCACCGCAGCCGAGATCCAGAACGCGTGAACCCTCGGCAATGAGGTCCATGATCACCCGGTGCTCCGGCAGCAGCCGCACGACGGTGCCGGCGTCATCGAGCTGAATTTCTTCGCCCAAACCGCCCATGTGCTAGGAAGCCCCCTTCCCGTGGGTCAGGAAATTGGTAATGAGAGAAGTCAGTTGTTCCGACTCCAAAAGAAAAGCGTCGTGCCCGTAATCCGTCTGAATTTCTGTGTAAATGGCCTCCGCGCCGACGCGGCGGCAAGCGCTGACGATTTCTTTCGACTGGTACGAGGGAAACAGCCAGTCCGATGAAAACGAAATGACCAGGAACTTCGCCTTCACATTCGCAAAAGCCTGTTCGAGGTTCCCATACGGCTGGGCGAGATCGAAGTAATCCATGGCTTTCGAAATATAGAGATAGGAATTCGCGTCGAAGCGGTCCACGAAGTGGTCGCCCTTGTAACGCAAATAGCTTTCCACCTGGAAATCCGTGCGAAAGTCATACCCGTACTCAGTTTTGTCCTGAAGCTTGCGGCCGAATTTCTGGTGCATGGACTTCTCGGAAAGATAGGTGATGTGCCCGATCATCCGCGCAATGGCCAAGCCCCGCCGGGGGATGGGCTTGCCGTAATAGTCGCCCTCCCTCCAGTGGGGGTCCGACTGGATGGCCTGGCGGCCCACCTCGTTAAAGGCAATCCCTTGGGAGGAAAGCTTGCTGGTAGAAGCGATGGGGATGGCCAGCCGGACCCGCTCCGGGAAGCTGACCACCCACTGGAGGACTTGCATCCCCCCCATCGATCCGCCCACCGCGCACAGCAACTGGTTTATTCCCAGGTGGTCTATCAGCTCTCGCTGGGCATTAACCATATCATGAATGGTTACCAGCGGAAAGTTCAGGGCGTAAGGCCGCCCCGTCTGGGGATTGATGGAGCTGGGGCCCGTCGAGCCTTTGCAGCCCCCGATGACATTGGAGCAAATCACAAAGTATTTTCGCGTGTCGAAGGCTTTGCCCGGGCCGATCATAATATCCCACCAGCCGGGCTGGCGTTCGTGGTGGTGATGGAAGCCGGCGGCGTGGGCGTCACCGGAAAGGGCATGAAGAATGAGGATGGCGTTGTCCTTGGCCGGACTCAATTCTCCGTAGGCCTCATAAGCGATGGTGAGGGGCCCGAATCTCCGTCCGCACTCCAGGAGCATCTCCTGGGGCGGCTCTGCGAAGGTGAAGGACTGCGTCTTAACGATTCCAACCGGACCTTTGTCGTCCATGGTTAATTGTCCGTGGTCAGATGTCCGTTGTCCATGGCCCGTTGTCCGCGCTGGGCAGAACGACGGACCACGGACTACTGACAGCGGAC
>JBEKNU010000329.1:0-8002 GCA_049522495.1 Terriglobia bacterium | reverse complement strand
GGATGCGGTGGGCGAGCTTACCGTGTATGGACTGGCCGCGGAAACCGATGGCTCGCTCTGGGTCGGAACGTTTCAAAGCCAGCTCCATGGCCTGCTGCGGTATTATCCCCAAACGCGCCAGAAGGTGATCTACCCTCCAGCTCAAACCTTTCCCCAATTCGCCATCTACGAACTCAGCCGCGACGCGTCCGGCACGATTTGGGTGGCAACGCCGCGCGGCGTCATGCGCCTTGCGCCCGGCGATGCGGAACTCGAGCCCGTGCCGCTTCCTATCGATGGCGCATCCGTCTCCGATGTCAGGAATGCCGGCAACGCCTTGTTTGTTGCCTCGAAGAAGGGTCTTTACATCCAGCAGGGGGCGATGCGCCGCCTGCTGACCAAAGCCAGTGGGCTGAAGGAAAATTGGGTTCAGTCCATCTCAATCGGCCCGGATGGGGCGCTGTGGATCGGCTACTTCTCTTCCTCCGGGATCACCCGGATCGACTTCACAGGGGGAGAAGTTCACCTACAGCATTTTACGGTGGACGATGGCCTTCCCAGGAATGTGGTGTACTCGCAGTTCTTTGACGCCCGCCGCCGGCACTGGTTGACGACGGACAGCGGGGTCGCCGTATACGTGAGCGATCACTGGACAAACTATGACACGTCGAACGGGCTGATTTGGGATGATTGCAACGCGCACGCCTATCTCGCCGAGGCCGATGGAACCGTCTGGTTCGGAACCAGCGCCGGCTTGGCGCGGTTTCACCCGGCGCCCCAGCCGAGGTTCGTCCTGCCCGCCACGCTGATCACTTCGGTGCTCCGTAACGATCTGGCCACACTCGATAGGGATTTCGATTCTTCGACGCATTCCTTGGGGCTGCGGTTCACCATGCTGTCGTATCGCCGGCAAAACCCGGCGTTTCGTTACCGAATCGGAAGCGACACCGACCCTTGGATACAGACGCAGGCTCGCGAGGTGCATTTTGCTGAGCTGCCGGCAGGCTCCTACCGGTTTGAGGTGCAGGGTGAGGTGGAGCCGGGGGTGTGGAGCCAGCCCGCTCTCTTGGAGTTTCAGATTCGGGGGCCCTGGTTCCTTTCGTGGTCCTGCCGGGTCAGCTTGCTGTTCATGCTGGCCGGAATCACCTGGTTGTGGTGGCGGCGGCGGGAGGCCGGCCAACTGAAAGTTCGCGCGGAACTCGAGGTGGCGGTGGAGGAGCGGACGCGCGATCTGACCGCCGCCCGGGCGCGGGCTGAGCAGGCCAGCCGCGTCAAGAGCGAGTTCGTGGCCAACATCAGCCACGAAATGAGGACGCCGCTGAACGCCGTGATTGGGTTTACCCAACTCGCTCTGCAAATGGCCGCGCAGCCGGAGGTGGCCGATTACCTCCGCAACGTCGATCTCTCCGCCAAGGGGCTACTCAATCTGATTAACGACATCCTCGACTTTTCCAAGACGGAGTCTGGACATGTGAAAATCGTTCCGGTGGCATTTGCTCTGCGGCCGTTTATCGCGGACATCGCCTCGATCCTGAAGCGGGAAGCGTCGCGTAAAAGTCTTGAGCTGAAGAGCGTCGTCGAGGATTCTGCCCCCGAATGGGTGCTCGCCGACCAGGGGCGCCTCCGGCAGGTGCTTGTCAACCTGCTGGGCAATGCCATCAAATTCACATCGCGAGGGGCCGTGACCTTACAGGTGGCCGCCGCCGCGAACCAGCTTAAGTTTACCGTCGAAGATACCGGCATTGGCATTCCCCCCGACAAGCAGGACATCATCTTCGAGGCTTTCCAGCAGGCGGACAACTCCACTTCCCGGCGGTACGGAGGCACGGGGCTGGGATTGACGATTTCCAAGAAGATGGTGGAATCCATGGGAGGGCAGCTCATGCTCGCGAGCGAACCGGGCAAGGGGAGCGCGTTTTGGTTCACGATCGATGCCCCCGCGGCGCCTCCTCCGCCTCCCGTTGCGCAGGCCTCAAAGGCGCTGCCCGCCCGCCCCATGAAGATACTCGTGGTCGAGGACAACCGGGTGAACCAGGCGTTGATCCTGGCCTTGCTGCGGAAACGGGGCCACACCACCGCGGTCGCGGGAAACGGCGTAGAGGCTTTGGCAGCTATCGAGCGGGATTCCTTCGATCTGGTCCTCATGGATATCCAAATGCCGGAAATGGATGGATTGGAGGCCGTGCGCCGCATCCGCAAGGCGGAGACCATGACCGGTGTCCGCCTTCCGGTTGTGGCCATGACGGCACAGGCCATGGCAGGAGACCGCGAAGCGATCCTCGCGGCGGGGATGGACGACTACCTCGAAAAGCCGGTTCAATTGGAGCGACTTGACGCGGTCTTGAGCCGGGTATCGAACGCAACGCTTTTGCCCCCAAACCCCTGTACGGTTTTGGGCGAACCGGCAGGTTTGGGAGGCACTCCCTTGGCTTGACTTCCGCCTCATGGTTTGGTAAGTTAGAAGGTGTGGGGAGGGCAGGGGATCATCCCTAACACTAACCGCAGAAGGAGTTTATATGCCGCTCGAGCTTACCTCTAAAGCTGTGTCCAAGGTTAAGGAAATCATGTCGCAACAGGAACCCCAGCCGCTAGGGCTGCGGGTCGGAGTCGCTGGCGGCGGGTGCTCTGGGTTCTCCTACCAGATGAACTTTGAGAGTCAGAGCAATCCCATCGATAAGGTGTACGAATTCGATGGTCTGAAAGTCTTTGTCGACCAGGCCTCACTCATGTACCTGAACGGGACGAAGATCGACTTCGTGGAAACCTTGGAAGGCTCGGGGTTCAAATTTGAGAACCCCAACGTGAAGACCACCTGCGGTTGCGGCAGCTCCTTCAGCGTGTAGCCTCGAAATCCGCCCCGATGTATCGGGGCGCGACCAGCAATTTTGCCGACCCCCGGCGCGCTGCCAAAGCGCCGCCGGGGGTTTTGCTTTTGCTGCTCCCCGGTCACCGAAGCCCGGCCACCTCGACGCAAAAAAGCAGCGCGGTCCCGGGATTCGAGACCGCGCTGCTCCTCAAAATCCAGCAATTCGATCCGTTGTGGCTTGCCCATTCGCCCGGCGAACCGCAAGCCACTTAGTTCGGCAGTTGATGAACTTGCCGCGCCTGCAAGACCCAAGTGGGTGCGGTCCAGGGGACCCCGGAGGCATTTTTCCCGCTCGTTTGTTCATAGAATAATAGCCCACGGGTGTTCAATGTCGGGGCAGGGGTCAGGTTGACCAACCCGCTGACTCCATCGAAGTCGGTGTTGGCGTAAGTCAGCACCGTGATGGGCGCCCCTCCAAAAAGCGCGCCGCAGGGGGTCATGGTGAAGCCGCCGGTCTTGCCATCGGATCCGGCCACCAGCAATGTATTGAAGTTCCCCATGACGTTTCGCGGTCGCAGGAAGAGATGGTTCGCCGTCATGGTGGGAGGCGAGCCCGACCCAAGGACACCGAATACGGCGACTTTTTCCGCCACGCCCAACGTCTTGGGGCTGAAGGTGAACGCCTCGGGATTCCAAGGTCGCCAATTGGTAAAGTAAGTCGTGGTGCCCGTCAATGTGACGTTGAGCCCTGAATGGAGCGGTACCGACCCGTTGAGGCTGGGTACTTCATCATCCACGAGCAGGGTGAAGGAAGTCGCATTGCCGGAAGCGTCCCGCGTGACGTTGAGAACCTTTCCCAGGAACGCCGACCTCTGGCTGGAGGGGGCGGTTTGCTCTTCCGAATCGACGGTTTGCGCGATGATCTGGCCACTGGTGTTGACGATGGCATCGACCTCGACAAAAGTATTTGCCGTGAGGCCGGCGAATGTCGTTACGCCATCCCCTTCAAAAACCGTACTGCTGTTGGAAAGGATTGTGAATGTTTGCCCCGTACCGTCGGCCACGGCGAGCGCGAAACTGCCCGTAAAGCCGCTCGGAAGGTTGCTGGTGCTCGTGCTCTGGACGATCCCGTAGAGAGAGTCGGCCTCGCCCGCAATCGATCCGGAAAGGGTGTTGGGGGTGACGGTAATTTGCGGATCAACCGTTCCCGTCACCTGGCCGGTCGCGTCAACTTGCAACGATTTTCGCAGGTTAAAGTCCATCGTGATCCCGGTGGTCGTGGAACTTGAGACGACCAGGGCCGGATTGATCGTGATTGTGAAGGTTGTGGCCGTCAGGGTTGTCGGGATCGTTTGGGGCGTCGGTGGGCTCGTGGTGGTACTGATGGCAATCAGTTGCGGGTTCGTCAGCGTCATCTGCAGTTGGTTGTACGTGCCCGGCGTGACGCTTGCAGTACTGAGGATGTTGGTGAAATCCGTCAGGCGGGCAAAATCCACGGTGGCGGGCGCCGTGGCGGTAATCAGCGAAACCGGCTGTCCACCGCCTTGTGGCACGAGGCTTGCGGAAGTGATGGTCGCCACGAACGATTCCACATCGCAGATGGGCGCATCGGTCCCGAAAACGGCCACTGACCCCGAAAGCATGGATGAGGGCGGACCCGAAACCGGTGCGCTATTTGATCCGCACCCCGCCATCAGCATGGCCCCAATAACGACTGCCCCACCTGCCCAGAACACTACATTCCTTTCGCGCATACTACCCTCCTCATTGGTTGATGTTGTGTCCATCGCTGCCCTGAGCATGCGAAATCGAGAGGGCTCTTTTTTTTCGTTCGAGGCTTTCTCGCAATCGCTCTGCCAAACCCAACTGACAATTAACCAGTGTGAATACAGTCGATTGGATAATTTCATGACTTGTGATTAACCGTGGGGCGTGTAGAAATTTACTGCCTCCGGTATTTTTGGGCCACCGTTTCTGCCGGTTCGCCTGCTCACAAGCCATCCCGTTCATGGGGCAATCCATTTCTGATCCGATAATTGGCGGTCGCGCCGCATGCGAAGTGTATCGGACCTACCGTATTCAACCCGCATGCGCATTGAAAGTTGCGGGGTAGGGAATTCACCGGACAGCGAGGCGTGCCTCAGCTCATGTTGAAATGGATTGCCTCAAGAAGTTGGATCGGCGTTAATTGAACATGGCGCGCAGGCGGCGGATACCAGCAAGGGCAAGAGTGTATCGGGGGTCGATTTCCACGGCCATCTGGTAGGAGGCAAGAGCGCGGGCGAAATCGTGCTTGAACTCCCACACCCGGCCGAGGTTGAAGTGCGGGAAAGCCGGATTGTCATAACGCATCGCGCGCATGGCCATTTCCAGCCACGGAATGGCTTCGTCGATTTGGCCTTTTTCAATGAGGTAGGCGCCGATATCATTGTAGGGGTTGCCGAAGTCGGGGTCAGTTTCGATGGCGAGGTGGCACTCGGCGATGGCTGCATCGTAGTCGCCCATGAAGCTGTAGGTCCACCCGAGAAAAGTATGGGCTTCTGCGGTGGGATAGGTTTCAATGGACTGGCGATAAAGATCCACCGCCTCGTGCAGTTCACCCTTCATCTGGTGACGGTAGGCGTCGCGGAAGAACTCGATAGCGAGGTCGAGCATTTCTTCTTCAGCCAAGATCCTGCCCCCCAAGGGTTTTCGACAAGCCGTGCGGAAGATTCGCTATAATTATAGCGCGAAGAGTAGCTTATTGCCCAGACTTAAGGATAATCCGTGAAAATCGCCCTAGCTCAAATTGACACCACGATCGGCGACTTTGCCGGCAATGCCGAGCTGATCGTCAAGAACGCGGGACGCGCCCGCGACCGCGGCGCTGATCTCGTGGTGTTTCCCGAACTCGCGCTCTGCGGTTACCCGCCGCGTGACTTGGTGGAAAAACCCGGATTCATTGAACGTTCGCAGAGCGAGTTGATCCGGCTGGCCCGCAATTTGCCTCCCATTCCCACCCTGGTGGGTTACGTGCGCCGCTCGCGGGCGAATCAGGGCAAGCAGGTGGCGAATGCCGCAGCTTGGCTGGAAGGAGGCAACGTCGTAGTGGACTACGCAAAGATCTTGCTCCCCTTCTACGACGTATTTGACGAATCGCGCTACTTTGAGCCCGGCTCGACCGTGTGCGTCCACGAGTTTGGCGGCTTCCGCGTGGGCATCACCATTTGCGAAGATGTGTGGAACGACAAGCATTTCTGGACCAATCGCCTTTACACCCGCGATCCGGTGGAGGAATGCATCGCGGCGGGCGCCAACTTGCTGCTGAACATCGCGTCGTCACCCTACAACACTGAAAAAATTCAACTGCGTTTCGCCATGCTCAAGGCGATTGCCACCAAGCAGCGAATTCCCGTGGCTTACGTGAACCACGCGGGGGGGAACGATCAGTTGCTTTTCGATGGCTCCAGCCTGGCCTTCAACGCGCGCGGCGAGCTCTGCGCCCGCGCCCAGGCCTTTGCGCCGGATTTGGTGATCTTCGATACCTCCGACGGCGCGAAGGAAATCCGCCCGGCGCCGGAATCCGAGGCGGAGGAAATTTACCTGGCGCTCTCGGTGGGCGTGCGCGACTACGTGCAGAAATGCGGATTCAAGAAAGTGCTGGTGGGGTTAAGCGGCGGAATCGATTCTTCCCTGGTGGCCACTCTGGCGGCAGACGCCCTCGGCCCCGGGAATGTGCTGGGTGTCGGTATGCCGGGCCCCTATTCCTCACCCGGCAGCATTCGCGACGCGGAGGCGCTGGCGCGGAATCTGGGCATTGAATTCCGCGTCATCCCCATTACCCCGGTATTCGAGAGTTACCTGGAAACGCTCGACCCCGCCTTCGAGGCCGCACCGCCCGACGTGACCGAGGAGAACATCCAGGCGCGCATTCGGGGCAACATCCTGATGGCGCTTTCCAACAAGTTTGGCTCGCTGCTCCTCACCACGGGGAACAAATCCGAATTGGCAGTGGGTTACTGCACCCTCTACGGCGATATGGCGGGCGGCTTGGCTGTCATCGCGGACGTTCCCAAAACCACCGTGTATGCCCTGGCGCGCTACATCAACCGCTCGGCGGAGCGCATCCCGCAGGCCTGCCTCGATAAACCGCCCTCCGCCGAACTCCGGCCCAACCAGACCGACCAGGATTCGCTGCCCCCGTACGAAACATTGGACGCCATCCTGAAGGCCTACATCGAGGAAAACCGCGGCGCTGATGAAATCGCCGCCACCCTCCAGCAGTTGGATCCATACTTGGTGCGCCGAACCGTGCACATGGTCAATGCCGCCGAATATAAACGCCAGCAGGCTCCGCCTACACTCAAAGTGACTGCCAAAGCCTTCGGCATGGGCCGCCGCTTTCCCATTGCCCAGAAGTTTTATGAGTAGAGGCGATAAGGAGATGAAGATGGAAACATTTAGGAATGAAACTTTTCAGGGGAAAACCTTCCATTTGGACGACGTCATATTCGTGAATTGCAAGCTCACCGATTGCGACCTTTATTACTCTGGCGGGGACTTTGAGTGGGTCAACTCATATTTTGACAACTGCCGCTTTCATTGGAGAGGCCCGGCGAAGAATACCGTAGCCTTGGCACAGATGATCGGCATGATAAAGGCCCCCACCACGCCGCCCACCGTGATCCCGACGAGCCAAAAGCCCAACTAGCATGTGGATTGGCCTGTCTTAAAACCTCCGGCCGCAGGCAGGACAGTCTCGCATCGACAGCAAAAAGCCGCGGGCTTGGCGATCAGGTCCGCGCTAAGCTTGCTGCCTGTTGCTTCCTATGCTGGTGGTATTGATACCTTCCACTGAGCCGATGCCCTTGACCACCAGGAGGTGCTTATGCTTCTTCTTGTGGTGTTTCTTCTTCTTCGTTTGCGTCTCCGTGGCTTGACCTTTCGTCGCATCGTCAGGCTGAGCGAGCGCCCTCGTGGCCAGCGAGAAAAAGATCGTGATCGCAAACAGTAGGCTGAGTAACTTCTTCATCGGGTCGACAACCTCCTCCTAAAAGCTGTGTGCTGATCTCCTATAACGCCACCCCGTGCTCGCGCCCGGAGTGATGACCGCAGCCTCGTGGCCGAGGGCGAGATCCTCAGGCGGCGTTAAAGAAAAAGAGTTCTCAGGAACCCAAATTGACTTATACCATTGAAGCGCTGGCTTAGGAAATCACAAATCGCAAATCACCAGATGAC
>JBEKNU010000328.1:0-8076 GCA_049522495.1 Terriglobia bacterium | reverse complement strand
TTACGGGCAAAACCGCGAATGAGCGCGATCGCCACGGCAATGCCGGTGGCGGCGGAAAGGAAATTCTGGACCGTCAACGCGGCCATTTGGACGAGATAGCTGAGCGTCTGCTCCCCACCGTAAGCCTGCCAGTTGGTGTTGGTTACGAAGCTCACGGCGGTATTGAACGCCAGGTCCGGCGTCATGGGCGTGGCGTAACTGGGAGCATGGCCGGTGCTGAATCCCATCGGGTTAATGGGCAGGAATCCTTGCAGGCGCTGAATGGCGTAAACGAACAGGAAGCCGACCAGGGTAAAAGCAATAGCTGATGCTGCATATTGCGTCCAGCGCTGCTCGGATGTTTCCCGGATGCCGCAGAGCTTGTAAATGAGCCGTTCCAAGGGCCGCAGGAGAGGGTGGAGAAAGGTGCGCTCCCCCTCGAAAACGCGAGCCATGTAAAGGCCCAGCGGCTTGGTGAGCGCCCACAGCACCAGAAAGAACACCATAATGTAAACAAATCCCGACATGGTCATGCCAGCCTCCTCAGAACTCCTCTGGACGCAAGAGGGCGTAAACCAGATAACCGAACAGGAACAATGCGGCGATGCCGGCAATGATGAAATCCATAGGTCAGCCCTCCCTAGAGACGTTCGCAGATACGCGTGAAAATCCAGCAACCGAGGAAAAACAGTGCGCCAATCAAGATATAAGCCAGGTCTACCACGGCCAGGTCACCTCAGTTCGGCGAAAATGACGTGGTGCCCATCCTTTTGAAGACCCTGCGCAAGTTTTTGCGCGCAGGTTGGCCACCAGCGTTTCTTGCCGCCCACGACGATTAAGGAATGCGGCCTCAGGAGGAGTTCCAAAGTGCGCCTTTTGTCGCGGCATAGATAGATGTGGGCCGCGACCTCCAGCCGAGTCTTATCGGCCAAGTTGCTGATTTGGCCTTCCAGGAATTCCACCGGCACCGCAGGCTTAGTCAGGGGTAGAGTATAAGGCACTTCATAGGGCACAAGCAGCCGAATGTGCGCCCCCAGTTCTTGCGCAAGCTCATTTGCCATTTGCAGGGCCGCCAAGGTTCCCGGAGCGTCCGTGAAGATCACCAATACTTCCAGCCTCTGATCGCCATGCTTGTCAACCTGAAGGTGGCCCGCGGTATCGCGAGTGTAGGCCGGCGATGCTAAGCCGTAATCATCCCCTGAATCGGTTTCCATGGGAGTCACGCTATCCATGGTGCTTGCGGACCCATAAAGAAATCATAAAGACTTGGTCAAGATTTCGTTAGGCCTTCTTGGGGAGACTCAGCCGGTAGCCAACCCACGGCTCGGTCAGGAGATACTCGGGGTGGGACGGATCAGGCTCGATCTTCTTGCGAAGCTGGTTCATGAAGACGCGGAGATATTCCACCTCTTCGCCATAATCCGGCCCCCACACCGCCTGAAGGAGCTTGGCATGGGGAATGACCACATCGGGATTGCTGGCGAGGTAGCGGAGAAGATCAAACTCCTTGGGAGTCAAGCGCACTTCCGTGCCGTCCACCGTGACCCGGCGCGCGACGAAATTGATGACGGTTTTACCCAGGTTCAGCAAATCCGGCGTGCCCGGGCTCATCAGCGGCGACCGGCGGAGGGCGGCGCGAATACGGGCTAAGAGCTCCGGCATGCTGAAGGGTTTGGTCACGTAGTCGTCCGCACCGGCATCTAGGGCTTCAACCTTCTCCTTTTCCGCATTGCGAATGGAAAGAATCACAATGGGAATGTCGCCCTGGGAGCGAATGATGCGGCAAGCTTCCATGCCGCCGATTCCCGGCATATTGATATCGAGAAGCACCAGGTCGAAGCGCTCATCTCGAACTTTCTGCAAAGCCTCTTCGCCGTTGCGCGCGGTGCTGACCATATATCCGCGCGCCACCAGCGTCGTGCGCATCACCCGGCGGATTTGCGGTTCATCATCGACAACCAAAATTCTGGCGTTGGTCACAATAAAGACTCCCGGGGAGAGCGGGGAACCGAGAATGAGAATCTCGCCCCTTTTCCGGGTTCGCTCTCCACCCAGATCCGGCCGTGGTGGGCGCGCACAATTTCCCTGGCAATGGTAAGGCCCATGCCCGTACCCGGTATCCTCTCCCGCTGATCTTTGCATCGGAAAAACTTATCGAACACTTTCCGTTGTTCCTGTTCGGATATCCCCGGTCCGCAGTCCTCAATGCTCACGATGACTTCCTTCTCTCCCGCGCTGGCGCGGAGGGTAAGGGGGCTGCCCGGCGGCGTGTACCTCAGAGCATTGCTCAACAACTGCCAGATGACGATTCCGGTGAATTCCGGGTCGACACTCACCCGGGGCAAATTTTCGGGAACCTCCACGGTCACCTTGCGGCCTTCCAGACTTTCTCCCAGCCTCCCCAATTGCGTTTGGACGATCTTGCTCAAAGCTTGCGGGCTCCGGTGCAACTGGAGTTGGCCCGCTTCGATCCGTGACATTTGGATGGCCTCGGTGAGCATGGAGTTCAGCCGGTCGGTCTCCTCGTCAACAATGCGCAGCAGCTCCTGGCGGGTCGGATTCATGTCGCTGTCCGACAACATGGAGGTCACCGCGGCCTTAATCGGGGTGAGGGGAGTTTTGAACTCGTGCGCCAGGGCATCGAGCATCGTGGACTTCAACTCCTCGCTCTGCCGGGCGGCTTCCGCCCGGGTGGCAACGTCCTGAGCGTGGGCGCGCTCCAAGGTGATGGCCGTAAGGTTGGCGATGGCGTGCAACGCCGTCTCCGACACCTGGGGATCTTGAAATCCCAAACTCCCTATCGGCTGGCCTCCCAGGCTGATGGGAATGGCCGTGGTATTTGTTGTGGCATCGTGATAAACCGTGCCTTGCAATGCTGTATCCCGCAATTTGCCGCCCTCCACGGGAATGTCCTGCGGACCGGCCCGATGGACCCGGTCGCTGGCGCGGTCATAAAACGCCAGCCCCGGCAATTCAAACACCTGAGCAATTAAATTCGTAATCCCCTGGGCCATGCGGCCGTTGACTTCCAGAAGCAGCAAATTCCGGCTCAAGGTGTAAAGCCGTTCCATTTCGTGCTGGCGGTGGGTTGATTCCAGCGCCTGCATTCTTGCCTTGGCGGAAAGATGGCTGGCGATTACCGCGGTCACCACAAAGGCAAAAAGCGCCACCCAGTTCTGGGGGTCGGCAATCGTGAGCGCGCCGATGGGAGGGAGAAAGAAGAAATTGAAGCAGAGCATCCCGGCCACAGAAGCCACCAGCGCCTCAATCAGTCCCCAACTCGTGGCAATCGCCAGCACCGCCAGCAGAAACGAGAGCGCCACCGTCACGTTATTGACGCTGAAGGCGCGGTAATAGAATAACGTGATTCCGCCGACGATCCCTAGCGCGCCAAGAATGCGGACTACTTTCACCGGTTGTAACAACAGACTCATCTTCAAGCGAAGACCTCGGGGTCCCTGCCATTGTACTCGCCTGCGGGGCTGTAAGCATGGCCTTTGAAGAGCAAGTGTAGCGCCCCGTTTTATCGGGGCGGCTTTGGGTTGTCAATGGGGGACCAACTGAGGCTGGAATCGACAAAGGGCCCGGTGGATATCCTCGTGATCGGTCATCTCGAGAGGCCTTCGGAGAATTAGCGGTGGGCGTAGAGGCACCCATCGTGGTGCCCACCGCAACCGCAGGGGCACCCCTTGTGGGCACCCTGGCGTCGGCCCTGCCGACGGTGAGGGCAGGCACGAGGCCGCCCCTACGCTGCAATCGAGGCCCTCCCACAAGATGTATTTTGCAAGAAAACGGGTCTAAGATCGTTCGGTAAACGAGGCTCTCTGTGTCCTCCGTGCTTCTAAAGATTTCTCATAGAGAGTGCAGAGGGTCTCCGTGACCTCTGTGAGAAATGTTCTTTGGACCGCAGAGAAGACAGAAAGGAGACAAATCATGGTCCTGAGATACTTGTCGGTAATACGGTCAGACAGTGCAGCAATCCCGTGCAATTACCTATGGAGGACGACCCTGTTGGCTGCCGCCTTGGCTCTTGTTAGCGCCCCGCCAATCCGAGGGCAATCGGCCCCAGCGGCCAGTACTCCCCTGCCGTCCTTCGAGGTTGCGTCCGTTAAGCTGTGTCGTTCCGTGGAGAATACTGAGTTCCACATCCTGCCGAACAGGCTTATCGTAAGAAACTATTTGATTGAAATGCTCATTGAATTTGCGTACGGGCATGACTTGGGCGAATTTGGTTATAGTTTTCTGAGACAAAATCAAATTGTGGGAGGACCGAGCTGGATCCGTGGGGAAGAATTCGGATATGACGGATACGACATCGACGCGAAGGTGGATGACTCGCTCGCCGTGAAATTTGGGAAAGACTGTGGCCCCGCATTCTTTAGTGGTCGCTGCGGCTATCGCGAGCAAATGATTTTGATGCTTCAGTCGTTGCTCGCGGATCGATTCAAACTGAAGGTGAGGCGCGAGATCAAAGAGCTTCCCGTTTATGCCCTGGTTGTCGCGAAGGGGGGGCCCGAGTTCCTAGACACAACGTGTCCGGAACGCGATTCCGCCGCAACCGCGCCAAACTCAACGCTGCCACCCCCAAAGCCCCCGCCGTGCCCGTCGGGGATGTTATGCTCCCAACTTTATATGTCAATGGGACAAATGGCTGATTCGCTTTCGTCTCGGCTGGACCGCCCGGTAATAGATCAAACCGGGCTTCAGGGCCGTTATTGTATGAAAATCCAATATGCGCGGCCGCAGCCAGCGAGCAGCAATGCGGGAATGAACATTCCCCCGCCGCTCGGACCGTCCGGGCCTTCCCTCCCTGAGGCGCTTCAGCAACAGCTTGGCTTGAAGCTGAAGCCCACGAAAGGGCCGGTGGAATTCCTGGTCATTGATCATATCGAGAGGCCTTCGGAGAATTAGCGGCTAACTAAGCCGGTAATGGAGCGTCTAATTGAATCTGGCAAACCCAGCCTCAAGGACGTGGAGACAACGCTTGGCACACGGGCTCGATTACAGCAGGAAGCTGCTGCTGACGGCTATCAGCATAGCAGTCGGCGGCGGACCCGTCGTGATCAGCATCCTGAGCGCCCGGCAAATTTGTGCGCAATCGCCACTGACAACTGCTGCGCCCTCGCCATCCTTCGAGGTTGCCGCAATTAGGCCTAATCGTTCCGGGGATCACAGTAGTCATATCCGGACGTCTAACGGAAGGTTCGGTGTAACCAATCAGACGACAAAAACCCTCATTGAATTTGCGTACAACATTCAAGACATTCAGATCTCCGGAGGGCCGAGCTGGATCGCTTCCGAAAAATACGATATTGACGCAAAGATAGAGGATTCGCTGGCCGAAGAACTGCAGAAACTTCCTCCCGAGAAGCGGCGCGAGCAGCTAGGACTGATGCTTCAGTCACTCCTTGCAGACCGATTCAACCTGAAGGTGGGTCACGAGACAAGGGAACTTCCCGTCTACGCGCTGATCCTCGCGAAGAACGGGCCCAAACTTCAGGAGTCAAAACCCAGCGACACCTCCCCCAACGGAACAAAAGGCTCTGCTGGTCACGTCAACAGACACATGGGCATATCATCGCGCGCCGGAGAGAGCGAGATAAGGGACGAAGGGGCAACGATGGCGGCCGTGGCGCAGCAGTTGTCGCAGCAACTGAGCCGGACCGTACTGGACCAGACGGGGCTGAAGGGCATGTATGATTTCACACTCCGGTTTTCGCACGATCAAAGCCCGCCTGCGATGTTCAAGGGATCGGGAGACAGCAGCCCAGGAACCGGAAATGCGCCCCCGCCCGAGTCTTCCGTGCCTTCGATTTTCACCGCCATTCAGGAACAGCTCGGGCTGAAGCTGGAGCCGACAAAGGGCCCGGTGGAAATTCTCGTCATTGGCCATATCGAGAAGCCTTCGGAGAATTAGAAGAACAGGAGCCAGGAATTAGGGGTTGTGATGTCTTTCTCCGTTTTCTCTCTGTGGTCTCTGTGACCTCTGTGGTGAAATCCCGGTTCTTGAAATTCTCCGCGCCTTGGCGTCTTGGCGTGAGGTTGTTTTGCTTTTAAGATATGGAAAAACATTCTCACGCAAAGGCACAAAGACGCAAAGGGGGCGATTTGGTATCATCGTTCTGTGGCGTTCAGGCGAGGGGACGAACTTCCCGAAAGGAATCTTCGTATCATGAAACAGGATATGGCAGCAAAGCTGAGGGTCGGTAAAGCACGGGCTTTGGCGGCGGTAGGCGCAGCCGCCGTTGGCGCATCTTTGGTATTCGGTCTCTTCCACGCCCAGCGCCTCCGTGCGCAAGCGGCGCCGAGCGCCGGTGCGCCTTTGCCGTCCTTCGAGGTTGCCTCCATCAAGCCGAATCGCTCCGGCGACAATCGCATCGGGATCAGGTTTCAGCCCGGCAGGTTCAACGCCAACGGCGTGACGGTTAAACAACTCATTGGGCTTGCGTACAACGTCAGAGATTTTCAGGTTACGGGAGGACCAAGCTGGATCAGCTCCGATAGATTCGACATTGACGCGAAGGAGCCGGATGCGTTTGCCGAACAACTGGCGAAACTTCCTCCGGACCAGCGCCGGGGGAAATTGGGATTGTTGATTCAGTCGCTGCTCGCGGATCGATTCGCGCTGAAGGTGAGTCACGCGTCAAAGGAGCTTCCCATTTATGCGCTGGTGGTTGCGAAGGGTGGTCCCAAAGTTCCGGAGGCAAAGCCCGGCGACACCTACCCCAACGGAATCAAAAGGCCTGACGGCCGCCCCGTCGGAGGCGCGGGCATGATGACCATGGGGCCGGGCCAGCTAACAGGGCAAGGGGTTCCCATAACGTTTCTGGTGCAACAGTTGTCGCAGCAACTGGGCCGCACCGTTCTGGACCAAACCGGGTTGAAGGGAACCTATGATCTCACGTTGAAGTGGACGCCAGACCAAAGCTCGGGAGGGATGTTTCAGGGCCCGCCCGGCGGCGGCCCAGCGCCTGACAACGCGCCCCCGCCCGATGCTTCCGGGCCTTCGATTTTCACGGCGGTTCAAGAACAGCTTGGGCTGAAGCTGGAATCGACGAAAGGCCCGGTGGAAATCCTCGTCATCGGCCAGGTCGAGAAGCCTTCGGAGAATTAGCGGCGGGCGGGCACTGACCCGTGTCTTGCGGGGGTCCGCGCCGGCCCGTCAGAGTTGCCGCAAAAAAGACTTGACATCACCTATATTCGTAGTAGCATAGCAAGCGTACATAGTAGGTGGCACATGACCGGACCCAAACTAACCAGGCTCGAACTTCAGATCATGGAGACGTTGTGGACTCGCGGCCAAGCCTCCATTCGCGAAATTCAAGAAGCCTTTCCCGAAAAGAACCGGCCCGCCTACACCACCATCCAGACCACCGTTTACCGACTGGAAGGGAAGAAGGCCCTGCGCCGCATCAAGAAGGTCGGCAATTTTCACATTTTCGAAGCGGCGATCTCCCGCGACGCCGCGCAGCGCCGCCTGATTGACGATCTGCTGGCGTTATTCGGCGGGCGCACTCAGCCCGTGATGGCGCACCTGATTGAATCCGGCAAGCTCACGTTGGTCGATGTGAAGGAAGCCGAAAAGATTCTCCGCAAATTGGAGAAGGGGTAGCGCCGGGCTTCAGCCCGGCACGTGCCTCGCTGAACCCCGAAGGGGTTGAAATTGAGTAGCCGTGGGCAAGGGCACGGCTTTTGTGCCCGCCGCCCACGGATTACGTTTCCATCAAGGTTAACGACCCTGAGGGGTCGGACCGTCGGCCCCTTCAGGGCCGGGAAATTTTTCGGTGGACCGTAGCCGTAGGTTTCACCTACGGCTACTCACGGTCCTCCCCTTCGGGGAGCGGTGACGCGGAAAGGTTGACAGCGCTCGGAATCCGCGAAAGTGCCGCCCTAAAGGGCGGCGCCTGGAGTTTCTACATTTACTCCACTGTTTTAGGTCTGGCATATCATTATTATGTTGACAGACCGACGTAAGTCGGTTGCACTCCTCCTGAATCTATGCTCAGGAGCCCACCATGAACGATGACCCCACGGATATCATCCTGTCGGCTTTCGAGGCCTCGCTGGAGGCACAGTTACGGGCCGTTCGCCGCCTTC
>JBEKNU010000327.1:0-8126 GCA_049522495.1 Terriglobia bacterium | reverse complement strand
TTACGAGAACGCGCGCAATGCCCAAGCAGGGGCGTACCGGCTGACAAAGGCGGCGGAGGGATTGGTATGTACTCCACTTCCGGACAGCGGACGGCTTAGTGTTCGGATTCGCTGGAGCGAACTGCCGTGGAAACTGAAGGAACCGCGCACGGCGCAAGCGCTGGATGAAGCGGGCAAGGTACTGCGCTCAGTGCCGGTGAAGGCGGCGAACGGAATCGTCGTTCTGGACTGCGATCCCGCCGCGTTCGCCTACATGTTAAGGTAAGAACCCGTGATTTGGCTGGGGATGTGGATGGACTTTTGGAGCGAGCTGAGTGAACGCCAACACTCAGACACTCCCCGCAGAGCGGGTGACTTGATGCGTGGGCCTGCCTCAAAGGCGGTCACCGGTTAGTTTGGGCGTCGCGCTGTGGAGCGCCTTGGTTATGGATTCAGAACTGTCCGCCGGTTCCATCCGCTTCTTCCTGTTTGCGGATATATGGGCGGACTTGCTCCAAATCGAACCCGACGGTGGGAACGGCGTAACCACGGGCCCACAGATGATCCCCCGTGAAGTTGCTTTCCTTGCTGCACAGTCGGGCTACGGCGATGGCGTTTTTCCCTTTCAGAAACCCGATCACCGAAGCCGCCGGGTGCTTGGGGGCAATCGCGATACACACATGGACATGGGCCGGCATCAAATGGCCATCCAAAATCTGGCACTCTTTCTGCCGGGCCAAGGTAAAGTAATATTAGTGGGGGAATGAACCTTCCTCCGTGTTTCCATTTTGGACCTGATCTGCGAATCTCTGCATGGCCACCGGTGTCAACACTCCGAAGGCTTGAGGGGCCACTGATTTGGGAAGCGGTTAGGCATACATTATCAGCCGATTAGTGAAGTCAAGATGGAAGTTCGTCAGGACCGTCGATGCTGGAATTACCAGTTACAAAACTAGGAGGGAATTGTATCATGTCCCATAAGCGAATCACTCTGCCATTATTGCGATGCCTCTTCGCGGCATACATCCTCACGCTCTTTGCTTGCTCCTTTCTCTGCGCAGCTGACGCATTGCCTGTCAAAGCCTGGGAAGAGAAAGCCGTAATACCTACTTATCTGGCCGGGAATCCTGAGCCCAACCCGATGTTCTTCTTTGGGCGGAGTTCCCAGGGGGCGCAGGGACCGGTCTACCCCTATCCGATGTACGACACGCTCACGGGCAAGAAAGTAGACAAGACCTACACGATCGTCTACCTCGAGAACGAATACGTCCGGATCGGCATCCTTCCGGAGATCGGTGGCAGGATTTTCGAGGCTGTCGACAAGACCAACAACTACAATTTTGTCTACCGGCAGCACGTGATAAAGCCCGCGCTGATTGGCCTGCTCGGGGCCTGGATATCTGGAGGGGTGGAGTGGAACATTCCGCACCACCATCGCGCCACCAGCTTCATCCCCGTACAGTACACAACGGAGGAGAATGGGGATGGCAGCAAAACCGTCTGGGTGGGCGAGCTGGAGGTGCGCCAACGCATGCGATGGGCGGTCGGCTACACGCTTCGTCCCGGCAAAAACTATCTGGAAGCGCGGTTACGAATCGTGAATCGTACACCAGTGGTGAACACAATGCTCTGCTTTGCCAACGTGGCCGTTCACGCCGACGACGATTATCAGATCATCTTCCCGCCCAGCACGCAGTATGGTGTCGGGCACGGGAAGCGCGTGTTTACGAAATGGCCCATCGACGATACAGGCACTGACATTAGTTGGTACAAGAACCATATTTCCTCCGCCTCGGTTTTCTCCTGGAACTATGTCGACGACTTCTTCGCCGGCTACGACCACGGTAAACAGGCGGGGACCATGAGCCTCGCCGACCACAACATCATACCGGGCCAGAAATTCTTTACCTGGGGCACCGGCCCCAGCGGGAAGAGGTGGGACCACATCCTTACCGACAACGACGGCCCGTATCTAGAGCTGATGGTTGGCGCTTACTCGGACAATCAGCCTGACTACAGCTGGCTCCAACCTTATGAAGTGCGGTCGTTCTCGATGTATTGGTATCCGTTCCGGGACATCGATGGAGTCAAAAAAGCCAACCTAGATGCTGCGGTGAACATCGAGGTGAACAACGGTACTGCAAGCGTGGGTTTCTACACCACTTCTGCCCATCCGGCGGCGCAAGTCATGCTTAAGGCTGGACAGGAAATCTTGTTGAAGGAGACGGTGGCCATCAATCCCGGCAAGCCTTATACCAAGCTGGTCTCCGTTCCATCCAGTATTGACAACCACGATCTCGTCGCTTCGATTTCGGATGGCGGCAAAGAACTCGTCTCGTATTCCCCCATCCGCCTGACGCCCGAGGCGGCGCCGAAGCCGGTGACAACCCCGGCGGCTCCGCAAGATGTGAAGACCAACGAGGAACTGTATCTGATTGGCCTTCGCGCCCAGCAGTTCCACGATCCGAGCATCAATCCTGTGCCTTACTGGGAAGAAGCTCTTCGCCGCGATCCGGGCGACGTGCGGGTGAACACGGTCCTCGGAATAACCTCCTACCGGCGAGCCCGGTATGAGGAGGCGGAAAAGTTCCTCCGCAAGGCTCTGGAGCGGGCCACGGACAACTATACAGACCCGAAAGACGGTGAGGCGACGTATTACCTCGGGGCCACTTTTCAGGCGGAGGGCAAATACGACGAGGCCTTCACGCGGTTCTATAAGGCCACGTGGAGCGAGGCGTGGAAGGCTGCCGGTTACTACTCGCTGGCGGAGATCGAGGCCCGGCGCGGCGACCTGTCCGCAGCGCTGGATCTCGTCAACCACTCGATCGACTCCGACGCCCTGAACATCCGGGCTCAGAACCTGAAAGCCTCGCTGTTGCGCCACCTGGGACGTCCCCAGGAATCTTTACAGTTGCTGGAATCGGCCGCGCACAAGGCTGACCCACTCGATGTGCGCTCCATGGCGGAACGGTGGTTGGCTTCCAAGGATCCCGCGGTGGCGAACACTGTGGCCTCCACAATGAACCATTTTCCCGCTACCGCTCAGGAAACGGCCGGCGAATACCTTGACGCCGGGTTCTGGCAGGATGGCGCGGATGTCCTGTTGCAAATGGCCGCCGCGGCTCCGGACAAGTCGAAGATCAATGCGATGGCGTACTATTACTTGGGCTATTTTGCGAACAAGTTGGGCGAGCCGCAAAAAGCGTCCGAATATTATAGGCTGGCCGCGACCATGCCTCCAGACTACGTTTTTCCCTTCCAAAACGAGGCCATCGACGTGCTCCGACAAGCGATCAAGGCAAACGCGCAAGATGCTCGCGCGGCTTACTACCTGGGCAATTTGCTCTATGACTGGCAACCGGAGGAGGCCACGAAGATGTGGGAGGCTTCAGCCGCTCTGGACCCCTCGTCCGCCATCGTTCATCGAAACCTGGCGACTGCTTACATGCACCAGAGTTCCGGGAGCGACCTCAACAGAGCCATCGCCGAGCTGGAGGAAGCCGTTTCGCTCCCCCGCAAATACCCCCTACATTTCACGGAATTGGATGAGCTCTACGAGCAGGCCGGCACGCCTATCGAGAAGCGGCTTGCCCTGTTTGAAAAGAACCGGGATGTTGTCGCGCAGCGAGATGACTCCCAAAACCGCTTCATTGCCCTCAAGGTGGCGGTGGGCAAGTACGACGAGGCGATCGCAATGATGACGGGACGGCAGTTCGCAAACGTGGAGGGCGCCAACCTCAATGTCGCTGAGCACTGGACGGACGCCCACCTGCTTCGGGGACGGCAGAACCTCATAGCGGGGCACTATCAAGAGGCGCTTGCGGACTTCAATGTGGCTGGCACGATCCCTCCAAACCTTCCTAGTGGGCTGGGCTTTGGGGAGGGTAGCCCCCGCAGTGATGAGGTTGCATACTGGACAGGAGTTGCCTATGAAAGGATGGGTGATCGCAACAAGGCCACCGTATCTTGGAGCCAGGGGACAGCTCCTCCGGTCGTTACACGCCGCCGGGGCGGAACGGCGGGGCGCGCGGCGAGGGCTTCCGCAGGACCCGGGCCGCAGTCCTACTATCAGGCGCTTTGCTTTCAGAAAGTCGGCCAAAACGATAAGGCCACGGCGTTGTTCCAGGGCTTGGTGGACTCTGGACAGAATGCGCTCCAGCAGCCGTCCGCGGGCGGTGATGAGGGGCAGCGTGCATATGGCCGCCAGGAGTCGCCGCGCACGCGAATGGCTAATGCTCATTACCTTGTCGGTCTGGGCTATCTTGGACTCAACGATCGGGACCATGCGAAAGCTGAACTGACAGAGGCCCTGCAAGTTAGCCCGGACCTTTTAGGCGCCCAGACTACTTTGGCCACGCTCCGATAAGGAGGTAGCCACGTTTCGAGTGAGACATTTCCAACGAAGATACAGCTTCTTGTCGGAACTCGTAAGATCGTCGAAGCACCCAAGCGGATCACGTCCAAGTGCGCCGCCGCGCAACTGCCAAGGCGGCGACTGCCGATGATGCTGTAGAGTTGCCAACGTTTGGGGTCCAACGAGGTGCGGCTGTGGCTGACCATCAGTGCCTATAACGTAGGAAACCTGTGGCGGCGGTTGGCGCCGCGGAAGAGAATTAGGAACTGATCCCTGTCGAGTTTGCAGCAGCGGCTGGTGAAGACGGTCGGACGACCGGTCAAACACGCCCGGTACTACTGGCTGCTCGTGGCAGAGAGTCATTTACAAGACGTTTATTTGCCAGCATGCAGGGGCGGATAGCTGGGCTGCAGTTTCCGTCGGGATAGCTTAGGCGGTGGCACACGAGAAAACGAAACCATTTATCCCTGGGAATGGAGAGGTGTTTGAAAAAGCAGGTTCTGGAAGCCGCAGCGACAGGCTTTTGGGACCCGGAAAAGGGCGGTTGGGCGCCAGTGGGGCCATCTGGGACAAAATATTTTGTTCGGAGCGCCCGACTGGACACAAACGCGTGTATACCCTCGAATACTCGAAGGCCAAAAGTTAAATCCGGTCAAATTATTGTGGCCTTCCCTCGCATGAAACGTGGGGGCTCTCGAATCCGTCATCCTAAGCAGGCGGTTTGAATGACGACGAACAGAATTGCGCCCGAATTGAAAACGCCGTCCGACGTGGATCGAACCCATACCGTTCTGAAGAAGACGATGAAATGACGACGAGCACATCCCCTCCCGAATTGAAAACTCTAGCGGAAGTGGACCGTATGGCTCTGTCCGGCCAGCATGGACCCACGCGGCCGAGCTCCAGAAACCCAAAGAAACGCGGACTGCTCTGGCTTGTTTTCCTGCTGATGATCGCGGGTGTCACAGGGTACGCGGTCTGGCGTGCCCACCAGCCAGCCGCCCCGCAGACCCGTCAGGGAGGCAGGGCGGGCCGCGACGCCACGGGGCCCGTGCCGGTCGTAGTGACGAAGGTCGTACGCTCCAGCATCCCGGTTTAGCTGAACGGGCTGGGCAACGTAAGTCCTTTCTACACGGTTACGATCAAGTCCCGGGTCGACGGGCAGATCATGCAAGTCCATTTCAATGAGGGCGACTTGGTCAAGGAGGGGCAACTCCTGATTGAGATCGACCCGCGGCCCTATCAGGTCCAACTGGCCATGGCTCAAGCCACGCTGGCGCACGACCAGGCCCTGCTGACGAATGCGAAGCTGGATCTTGAGCGTTATAACGAATTGCTGCCGACACACGCCGTTCCGAAACAGCAAGCGGATACGCAGACCGCGCTGGTCGCGCAGTACCAAGCCACCACCCAGCAGGATGCGGCCTCCATCGACAACGCGAAGCTGCAACTGACCTATGCCAAAGTCACGGCGCCGATTACGGGTGTCGTAGGTCTGCGCCTTGCGGATCCCGGCAACATTGTTCACGCCTCCGACTCGACCGGCATGGTCGTGATCACCCAGGTCCAGCCGATAGCCGTGTTGTTTACGATCCCCGAGGACAGCCTTCCGCAGGTCACGCATAAACTACGGGCGGGAGCACATCTGCCCGTGGAGGCGTTTAACCGCGACAGTTCCAAAAAACTGGCGTCCGGGAAGCTCATGGGCCTCGATAACCAGATCGACAGTACAACCGGCACCGCGAAGCTGAAGGCGGTTTTCGATAACCGGGACTATACGCTCTTCCCTCAGCAATTCGTTAACATACGCCTGCTCGTCGATACGCTGACCGATCAATTTGTCGTCCCCAACGTGGCGGTCCAGAATGGCCAGCAGGGCACTTTCGTATATGTTGTCGATGACGAATCCAGGGTTCACCTGAAACCCGTTCAGGTGGGAGTAACCACTGACACGTCAGCCGACATTCTGAGCGGCATCACGGATGGGGACCGGGTGGTCATCGATGGCACGGACCGGCTGAATGAGGGAGCCAGGGTCCGAGTACGGAGACCCGGGGAGCAGGACAACCCGGAAGGCCCGGAGGGCGCGGGCGGCGGAAGCGGACGCAGGCACGGCGGCGGCAAGGGCGGCGAGGGCAGGTTTAAGAAAGCTGACGGTAGCTTCAAAAGGGGCCAGGGCGGAGGCGCTCTGCAGTGAGTCCCTCCCGGATCTTCATCCTGAGGCCGGTGGCAACGTCGCTGATGATGGCGGGCGTGGTGCTCATCGGTGTCGCGGGTTTCCGGCAATTGCCGGTCTCAGCGTTGCCTCAGGTCGATTACCCAACCATACAAGTCCAGACTTTTTACCCTGGCGCGAGCCCGGAGGTGGTGACGTCTTCCATCACGGCGCCGCTGGAGAAACAGTTCGGGCAAGTCCCGGGACTGACGCAGATGACGTCGATCAGTTCTTTTGGCAGTTCGCTGATCACGCTTCAGTTTTCACTCGATCTCAACATCGATATAGCCGAGCAGGAGGTGCAGGCCGCCATCAATTCGGCGACAACCTTCCTTCCCAAGGATCTCCCGGTTCCCCCCGTTTACAGCAAGACGAATCCCGCCGATGCACCGATTCTGACGCTGGCCATTACTTCTTCGACTCTCCCGTTGCCCAAAGTCGAAGAGCTGGCGGAAACGCGCATGGCACAGCGAATTTCCCAGCTCAAAGGCGTGGGCCTGGTGAGCATCAGCGGAGGGCAGCGTCCGGCGGTCCGGGTGCAGGCGAATCCCACGGCGCTCGCCTCCTTCGGCTTGAGCCTGGAGAACCTGCGAACGGCTCTGGGTAGCGCCAACGTGAACCAGGCCAAAGGCATTTTCGATGGACCGGATCAAGCCTGGACGATTAACGACAACGACCAGCTTCAGGCCGGCAGTAGTTACGGGCCCATTATCATCGCCTACCGCAATGGGGCGCCGGTGCGCGTTTCCGACGTCGCCACGGTTATCGACGGTGCGGAAAACACCAGGCTCGCCGCCTGGGTGAACGCCGACCCGGCCATCGTGCTGAACATTCAACGGCAGCCCGGGACCAACATCATCAGCGTCGTCAATACGGTTCAGGCACTCCTTCCGCAAATCGAAGCGTCACTTCCCCAGGGGATCCACGTACAGGTCATCAACGACCGTACCATGACCATCCGGGCCTCGGTAAATGACGTCGAACTCGAATTGCTGCTCACCACCGTGCTGGTCGTGATGGTCATCTTTCTCTTCCTGCGCAGCCCTTCCGCTACCATCATTCCGGCCATCGCGGTGCCCCTTTCGCTGGTGGGCACGTTCGCCGTCATGTACCTGCTGGGGTATAGCCTGGACAACCTGTCGCTGATGGCGCTGACCATTTCCACCGGTTTTGTTGTGGATGACGCGATCGTGATGCTCGAAAACATCTCGCGCTATCTCGAAATGGGCGATTCCGCCATGCGAGCCGCGCTCAAGGGAGCGGAAGAGATCGGCTTCACCATCGTGTCGCTGACCGTTTCGCTGATTGCCGTCCTGATTCCCCTGCTGTTCATGGCGGATATTGTGGGCCGGCTGTTCCGCGAATTCGCGGTGACTCTGGCGGTCACGATCATATTTTCTGCGTTCGTCTCCCTGACGCTGACGCCCATGATGGCGGCGCGAATCCTGAAGCACCGTCCGGAAGCCGAGCAGGGCCGGTTGTACCGCTGGTCGGAGTGGTGCTTCGCCAAGACCATCGAGATCTACGGCAAGATGGTACGGGGTGTGCTGCGCCATCAGCCCCTGACGATACTCGTGG
>JBEKNU010000326.1:0-8178 GCA_049522495.1 Terriglobia bacterium | reverse complement strand
GTCTCCTGGGTATAGTCGGTACCCTTGCAATGCACGTCCGGGAGCAGGTCAAGCAGGATCTCTGCCGCCGTCAGCCCGTCGAAGATGACCACGTAATCCACGGATTCGAGCGCCGCCACCAATTCCGCGCGCCCTTCTGCAGGGAGAATCGGCCGCCCTTCGCCTTTTAAGGTGGTTACGGCACGGTCGCTGTTCACGCCCACCACCAACACATCGCCGCAACGCCTTGCCCCTTCAAGGTAACGCACATGGCCGACATGGAGAATATCAAAACAGCCGTTGGCAAAGGCAATGCGCCGGCCTTGACGGCGCAAGCGATCGCCGAGGGCACGCACTTGGCCACGCGGGATCAGGGTTGCACTCATGCGTTGCGGATCGCCTCCGTTATCTCGCTGCGGGAAACGGTGGCGGTGCCGCGCTTCATGACCACGATCCCGCCCGCGCAGTTGGCAATGAAGGCGGCTTCCAGAAAGCTCGCCCCGGCGGCCAGTGCAAGCGTGAACGCCGCGATGACCGTATCGCCCGCGCCGGTCACGTCGACGGCCTGGTCAGACCCGAAAATGGGAAGGTGGCGGGGTGGGCGGCGCGGCTCAAACAGGACCATGCCATCGCGTCCCCGCGTAATCAGCAACGCCTGGAGTCGCTGGCGGCGGAGGAATTTCCTTCCTAAAGTATGCAGGCGTTGCAGATCATTTCCAATCGGCTGCCCGAAAGCGGCCTCGACCTCGGGTTCATTGGGCGTGGCTGCGGTCAGGTCTTTGTAACTCAGGAGGTCATAGCGGGAATCGATGGTGATGGGCAGCGCATGGCGGCGCGCCCGCCGGCGAAGGGAATCCACTTCCTGGGCGTTGGTGGTGCCGTAGCCGTAATCGGCAACCAGCAAACCCGTCGAAGAGCTCAGCAACGCTGCCGCCGTCCGGGTCAAGCGGGTTCGCAATTTCCCCGCCAGCGGGTGGGCAGGCTCACGGTCGATGCGCACAATCTGCTGGCGCTGCCAGTGGGACAGTCCTCCGAGAATCCGCATCTTCGTGGGAGTCAGGTGATCCTGCACGCGGACGATGTGCCGGGTGGAAATATGCCTCTCACGAAAGTATTGGAGCAACGCGTCGCCCGCCTCATCATCGCCGACGACCCCCACGGGAACGACGTGGGTGCCGAGGGCCGCCAGGTTATTTGCGGCGTTGGCGCCTCCGCCCGGCACGACTTGCTTCTCGCGCTCCTTCAGGATCAGCACTGGCGCTTCCCGAGAGACCCGCATGATTTCGCCGTAGACGGACTCGTCGGCAACGAGGTCTCCCAGCATGATGACACGCTGGCGCGGGAAGCGCTCGACAAGGGCCAGCAACGCATTGCGGTCGGACGTTGGGATCGTCATGATTTTGGTTCAGGGAATTCCGCGGCGGCCACGAACTGGCTCTCCGCTGGCCGCGGTTCTTCCTTGCTGCCCCCGACCTGTTCTTTGGCGCTTAGGCGGATTGGTCATGGGTGATGTTCCAGCGCTTGACGAGTTCCAGGGTGGCTCGAAATACCTCTTCCACCGAGATGTCACGCATGCAACGGAAATCAATCGGGCACACGCGCCGCCCGCAGGGGCTGCACTCAACGCCTCGCTTGACGATGCGCACCCGCGTTCCCAACGGCCCCGTGGCGCGCTCGTCGGTGGAACCAAAGATGGCGACCAGCGGAATACCTAGCGCTGCGGCCAAGTGCATCGGGCCCGAGTCGTTGGTCACGATCAATCTGCACTGGGCCATAAGCGCCAGCAGTTGCCGCAAGGAGGTTTCACCCGCGGCGATCGCGGGCGTGTGCTTCATGGCGCCGGCGATTTCCTCCGCCAGAGGCCGCTCAGCCGCCGACCCGAAGATTAGCACATCGGCATTTAACGCACCAATCAGGCGGTCGGCCAGTCCCGCAAAACGCTCGGGCAACCAGCGCTTGGCAGGGCCGAAGGCCGCTCCCGGCGCGAGGCCCACAAGGAATCGCGGGCCGCTCAATCCCAGCGCGTCCATCTTCCGCGTGGCCCAATGCTTTTCCGCCTCGGTGAGACGAAGTTGAATTTCTTCGACAGGTTGAGGCTTGTCGATCGCGCCCGCGCGAAAAAGGAGCTGCAAGTAATAATAAACCTGGTGCCCATAGGCGGCAGGAAGGGGCGGTTCAATGGCGTCGTGAAGTAGCAAGCCGCGGCCGTCACGCGCGTACCCGATGCGCAGCGGGATGCGCGCCAGCCAAGCCATCAAGGCAGCTTGAAAGGCGTTGGGGAAAAGCAGGGCGGCGTCAAAGCGCTCCGCCTGCAGTTCCCGAATGAGCTTTGCAAACCCCAACGGCCCGCGATGCGCGCTGTTGGGCTTATAGATGATTTGGCGATTCACAGCAGGATGATGCCAATAGAGTTCACTGACCCAGGGCTTGGAAAGCAGGACGATTTCCGCTCGTGGGAAGCCCGCGCGCAAGGCCTCCAGGGCGGGAAGTGACATCACCGCGTCGCCCACCCAATTCGTGGCCCGCACCAAAATGCGCTGTACGTTCGCAAAGCGACCAGATGCCATCATGAATGCGCTTTGTCCAGATAAGCCAGCAGGGTGGTTTCGAAATCTCCAGCGTCCAGGATCTGCGCTATCATCTCGCATGCCAAAATGGGCAGTTGCGGCGCCCATTCGCGGGAAAACTTTACCGCATCCTTTTGGGTTGTCACCAGAGCCGCCGCACCGTGCTTGCAGGCATTCTCCACCAACCGTTGAATCTCCTCGCTAGTGTATACGTGATGGTCGGGAAATGCATCCTCAGCGACAAGGCTGAATCCCCACCTACGCAGGTCGGCAAAGAACGCCTGTGGGTTGCCGATTGCGCAGAACGCCGCGACTTTCTGGGCGCGGATTCCCTCGGTGGAAACGGCCTCGCCACTCAAGCCGTCCGTCCACCCTAACAATTCCGTCCGGCTGCGAAATACCTTGGCGGCGGGATGGACTTTCAACAACAATTTTTCCAGAGGTTGAGGATTGGCGGAAGTGGTTCGCGTGAGCACAACGATCTGCGCTCGCCGTAGGGCAGAGAGCGGTTCACGCTGGCGGCCGGCGGGGAGCAGATGCCGGTCGGATATAGTTTGCGTCGCATCCAACGCCAGCAAGTCCACCTCGCGTGCGAGCGCCAGATGCTGGAAGCCGTCGTCGAGAATGTGCACGTCGACATGGAAGCGCTCTTCCGCAGCCTGCCCGCCGCGGAAGCGGTCGGCGCATATGACGATGGGAACCTCCGGGAGCATGCGGGCAAGAAGCGCCGGCTCGTCGCCGATTTCCTGCGCGTTCGCGCGCCGGCCTGCCCCAGGCGCCAGAGCGATCATCTCTGCCTTGCTGCCGCGGCCGTACCCTCGCGTGAGAATGCTGGGTTTCCATCCCCGGCGCAGCAGAAGGTTGGCGACGCACGCGACGAGGGGCGTCTTCCCGGTTCCACCCACCGTGAGGTTGCCAACACTCACCACCGGCCGCGCCAGGCGGCGAATCTTGAACCAGCCGCGTTTGTAGCCGGCATGGCGCAACGCGACGCCGAACCGAAACCCTGCGGAAATGGTCAGCAAAAGCGGGTTCACTTGACCTCGCGGGAGAGAGGCTCGCGGCCTTGCGTATTGCGATCCAGATACTTCCGCAGGCCATCGAGGGTGCGCGCCGTCGCGCCGGAGTTCTGCTCCAAAACCTGGCGAGCGGCCGCGCCCAGGCGCTCGCGCGCCTCCTTGTTTTCCAGTAGCCAGGCGGCGTGGGCAAGTTCTTCCGGGTTACGGATTTGGATGGCCGCCCCGGCGTCCAAGAACAGCTTGGCGATGTCGCGGAAGTTCTCCATGTGTGGTCCAAAAGCAATCACCTTGGACCAATACGCAGGCTCGAGCAAGTTGTGCCCTCCCGTGGGAACCAGGCTGCCACCGATGAAAACCATGTCCGCCAGTTCGAAAACGCCCGCTAACTCGCCGATCGAGTCCAACAAGAGAATGGCCGTGGACGCCAGTTGGCTCGAGAGCGCCGGCTCTTCAACGTGCATGGCGGTGCGACGCACAAAGCCGCGTTGGGCCCGCCCCAAGTCCTGACTGACCTCCGCGAAGCGGGCGGGATGGCGCGGAGCGAGGACCAGCAGCGCTTTGGGGTACCGCGCCTGAATCAAATCCCAGGCCTGAAGCACCAGCGGCTCCTCTCCCGGCATGGTGCTTGCGGCCACTAAAACCGGCCCGCGCTGAGCTTGCCGGAGCGCCGCTTTCAAGGCGCGAGCAAACTCTCCGAGTTGGGGAGGTTGGGCATCAAATTTCAGGTTCCCAACCATCCTGACGCGCTCGGGTTGGGCGCCAAGTTGGCGGAATCGTTGGGCGTCTTCCTCCGTCTGCGCGCAAATCTGGTCCACGTTGGCGAGCACGCGCCGCATGAAGGGCCGCGCAAGTTGATAACCGCGCAGCGACCGCTTTGACATGCGCGCGTTGACCATGACCACGCGCGTGCCCGCCTCCTGCGCGGCGCGCAAGAGATTGGGCCACAGTTCGGTTTCGACGATCACCAGTAATGAGGGCCGGAGCCGCGCCAGCGCTTTGCGGGCTGCCCAGCGCCAATCCAAGGGAAGATAGAAGCGGCCGGCAATAGAGGGCAGTCGCTTCTCCCCGGCTTCACGCCCCGCCGGTGTCACGTGGCTCAGATAGATCTTGCGCTGGGGAAACGCCCGTTGTATCTCCTCGACCAAGCCCGCCACCGCCAGCGTTTCTCCCAGGGAGACAGCGTGAACCCAAATCGCGCCGGGGCGGGTTTCTTGAAACGGAATACTCCCGAACCGCTCAGCCCAGTAGCCGCGCTTCTGTGACCGGCCCTTTCGCCACCAGTAAAACGGCGCTGTCAGTATCGCACCCACCGAGAAAAGCATGCTGTATATCAGATACATATCAGGAAGGGCTGCGAGCAGGTCTCGTGAATACCGTTGGAGCCAGAAGCAGATTATATGCCGAAAGCGCGACGTGGACAATGCGCGCCGTTGTTGGTGCGCGCCGTTGTTGGGGAGCTGCCCGTCGCACCGCTGTGCGTACTACCCCGCGGACGAGGTGAGGCTGGCGGGGGCGTCAGGCCGGTGTTTCTTGGGAACTCCCTTCATGTGGCAGTCTGCGCACTTCACGAAATGCACGTTGTGCTGGCTCTGGGTGGATTTGAAGGTCGTGTCCATGGTTTCCACATTGAGGCCGCAATTTGACAGGCGCGGATGGCAATTGGCGCAGGTGGCGCGAGTGCGCATGCTGTGATTTTCATGGCAGGCGTAGCAACTCAGGCCTTCATGAACGCCCAGGGGAGTGCGGTCGTCGCCGGAGTGGACCTCCCGCGTGGCGTCCGGCCCGTGGCACTGGTAGCAGAGCGCCTGCCGCGGGTCGGGGCTGATCTTCACTTGCCGTTCCCTCTCGCGCATCGCGGGCAAGGGCAGATCGCCCAGGGCGATGGATTGCATTTCGCGCCGGTCGAAGAACGCGAGGGAAGGCCGGTTCAATTCCTGGGTCGTACTCGTCGAGGATTTCTCCGCCGGTCGCGCCAGGGGATTGCCGTGGCGATGCATGACATGGCAGTTCAAACAGACGATGACAGGTCGCTCAGCAAGAGCGGGGTCGCGCAGTTTCCACGGGCCCTGCGTGTCGATCGGTGTCACCAAGTCGCGAATGCTGCCGTCGAAGTGCGTGCCGTGGCAACGCAGGCAATCGTCCATCAGCAGGCGCCGGTGGTTGTGCTTGGAGTCGAGGAATACCTCCTTGTACGCAGCGTGGTGCAGGCCCGACGCCCACTCCGCCCACTCCTGCTGGTGGCAGGTCTGGCACCGCTCCGTGACGCGGAACACATCGCGCGTCTTCAACCGCACCTGTTCCGGCACGTCACCCCTGAGGTGATTGAACACCCGGCGCATGTTGTTGATGTGGAAGCCGGCTTCCAGAGTAAAGACGTCACCGTGGCACGCGCTGCACGGGATGTTGCGGTGCGTGGAGGTGTGCCAGTCAGAGTAGGGCTGCCAGATCTCGTGGCAGCGTGCGCAGGCTTTACCGCCGGAGTATTCGTAATACAGGCTGGCGCCGGGCAACGCGAGAACGGCAAGGCTCAGCACTATAAGCGCCAAATGCACGTAGCGGGATTTTGACTGGGCCATTGCGGTGTTCCTCAAAGAAGCGGCAAGTGGTTAGTGGCTGGTTGTTGGCAGCTATTGACCCGTGGAGGGTGACGAGTGCTTAGAGAGGACCTGCTAGCCACTAACCACTAGCCACTAACCACTATTCTCAACGCATGCGCGTCCCCCTCCACGTCTGGACGATATGCTCCGAGGCCATGTAAGCGATGGCCATGATGGTCAGGGCGGGATTGAAACCGCCGTTCGTAACGTGCACGCTGCCATCGACAACAAACAGGTTCGCCACGTCGTGCACCTGGCAGTAGCGATTCACAACCGAAGTTCTTGGATCGTTGCCCATGCGGCAGGTTCCGGCCTGGTGCTGGCCGCCGCTCAGGCCCTTGCCCGGAAGTTTCGGCCAGGTCGTGGTGGCGCCAGCTTCCTTCAGCCAGGCTGCCGCCTTTCCCGAAATGTAATTTGCAACTTCAAGGTCCTGGGGATGCCGCGCGCCCGAAAGGCGTGCCACCGGAATTCCCCAATCGTCCACGACGCGCGGATCCACTTGTACGCGCGCTTCGAAGACCGGCATCTCCTGTACGGGGCCGTGCACCGCGATGCAGCGGTTGAAGAACCTGCGCATAAAGTCCTTGTGCGCGGCGCCCCAGCGCGGTACGCCCGGCGGGGAGAGGGAGGCGAAATGAATGGGCAGGCGAATGAACTCGTTGCAAAGCATTGCTCCGCCCACCAAGCCTGGATTGCCGTGATTGTAATCGCAGATGGCGATGGAAGCTCCGGGGCCAAGGTCGTCGTAGGTGTCGGTTTCCATTAGGCCGTAAGCGCCGGAGTAGGCGTGCCCCATCAGATTGCGCCCCACCCAGTCGTAGCGGTTGCCGAGGCCACTCGGAAAAAGGCGGCTCGGGGAATTGAGCAACAGGCGCGGCGATTCCGTGGCCGAGGCGGAGACCACGACGAGGTCGGCGGGCTGCTCTTGCGGGCTGCCGCGCTCATCGAAGTACTCGACCCCCGTCACCCGCCCCTGACCGTTGGTAACAATTTTCCTGGCCACGCATTCGGTGCGCAAAGTGCAGTTGCCGGTGGCGAGGGCGCGCGGGATTACCGTGTTGTGCGTGCCGCACTTGGCGTCTACTTCGCAGGCAAAACCCACGCACCAACGGCAGCGCATGCATCCGCCCCGGCTGTTGTAAGGGACCGTATTGCGCAGCATGGGAAGATCAAAAGGGTGGAGCTTCAGCCGCTCAGCGGCGGCCTTCAGAATCAGGTGCTCGCGGCTCGGTGGCAAGGGCGCCATGGGAAGGGGTCGGCTGCGCGCCCCCTTGAAAATGTTATTGGTGTCGTCGCCGGAAACGCCGATTTCCCATTCTGCCTTGGTGTAGTAGGGCTCAAGGTCTTGGTAGGAGATGGGCCAGTCGTCCAGCGTACTGCCTGCCACAGGGCCGTAAGTTGAACGCATGCGGAAGTCTTTTTCGAGATAACGCCAAGCCATGGCGCCATAGCTGAAGGTGCCACCGCCCACGCACGCGGCGTTGTTGCTGTACCCGCCGTCGCTCGGCAATACCACCCGCTCCCGGCCATCGGGGTCCACCAGCACGCGCCGGTAACGGTCGTCGTCAGGTCCAAACGCGCACCCCAACACGGAGGTTCGCTGGTTTCGCAAGTCGTCCTTGCGGCAATCGTGGGCGGTGTACCATTTCCCCCGCTCGAGCAGCGCCACCGTCAAGCCGGCTTCCGCGAGCTCTTGGGCCACAATGCCGCCGCCCGCTCCCGCTCCGACGATCACCGCGTTCACTCGTGGCAGTGCCATTCGAGCGCCCCAAACTGAAAAGTGGCTAGTGCATAGTGGCTAGTGGTGAGTTGCTAATCCTTAGCTGGTAGCTGCAGATCCCTTACCCCGCTCATTACGATCCCCGGCTTATCGGTTGCTCCATCTAGCTACTAACCACCAGCCACTAATACTACTACGTTAAGTTATTGACCTCCCGCAGGAGAGGTGGTAAGCTCCGGTCCATGACCGAGAGCGAAATCGAGAAATGCCGAAAGCGCTTGGAACAATTCTTGGCC
>JBEKNU010000325.1:0-8305 GCA_049522495.1 Terriglobia bacterium | reverse complement strand
AACGGGTTCTTTATTGGAAAGCTTGAACTCCTGGTCAAAGGTTTCGATGTGGACCGGAATGCCGTTTACCGCCACATTCTGAAAATACATGCGTTCCACAGTGGCGGCGCGATCGACGGGCTGAATGCTGACGGAGAGATTGAGCAGCAAGCGCTCAGAGTTAATATCCCGGTAGGAGAGATTCTTGTAAACACCAGGGTTGGGCGCCGGTTGACCTCCCTTCGTGGGAAGTTGATAAATCTTGGCGCCGCGAAGGGCCTCCGGCATCTGGCCCGCGGGATCGGTTTGTTGAGCGAAAACGGGCGCGGAAAGAGTGCAAAGAATCCAGGCGATGAGCGTATGAAACCCAAGACGTGAAAAAGCGGATGGCGACAAAAACATTTTGTGTGGACTCCCGGAACAATCCGGCGCCGGAGCGACTTGCCGGGGGAACCGCGCGGTTTCTTCCTTCCTAGGAGGCGGGATCTTTCCAGGGAACCTCATAGAGTTCCACGGGCGTCTCCTTGCCTTTCACGCGAATGGGTTCCAGTCGTTGCGCCGGTATTCTGCCATTCAACTGCAAGTAGGTAGATTCAGAAACCAGGATCTGCCCCGGGGCTGCGTTCGAGCACAGTCGCGAGGCCAGGTTGACGGCGTCACCGATGACGGTGTAATCCATGCGCTTGGCGGAACCAATGTTCCCGGCCGTCACCGGACCCGTATTCACCCCCACACCTATGCGCAGCGGTTGTTGGCCGCGGCTTTCCCAATCGCGGTTGAGAGCGGCCAGGGCGCGCTGCATTTCCATGCCGGTCTTGGTGGCGCGCAGAGCGTCGTCAGGTTTGGGGAAGGGAGCTCCGTAGACTGCCATGATTCCATCGCCAAGGTATTTGTCGAGCGTCCCGCCGGTTTCAAAAATCAGGTCCGTCATCTCCGAGAAGTATTCATTCAGCAATTCCACCACGGCATGGGGCTCCATCTTCTCGGACATTCGGGTGAAACCCCGAATATCCGAAAACAGGATGGTGACGGTTTGATTTTCTCCGCCAAGGTGAATTTCGTTGGGGTTGGCGAGAATTTTTTCGACGATGTTGGCGCTGAGGAAGCGCCCCAGCGCCTGGCGTTCCACGACGCCGCGGGCCAGTTCCTCATGCGAGCGCGCATTGTCGAAGCTCATGGCGGCCTCGGCGGCGATCACGGAAAAAATGCCCAGTTCTTCCTGGTTAAAGGCGTAGGGCTTGCTCAGGCAATCCACGTAAAAGATTCCGAAAACGTGGTCTTTGTAAATTAACGGCGCGCACATGGCGGAGCGGATGCCGGAGATGCGCAGGCTCTGGCTGGCGGAAAAGCGTTCGTCGGTGCCGACGTCATAAATCAGCAGCGGCACGCGGTCATTCATGAGCTTTTCGGTCACCGTGCTGGAAAGCGCCACGCCCCGCGCCTCGGCTTTCCGGGCTTGGTCTTTGTAAAGGAGGACGGCAGGCTTAAAACCCTCCTTTTCGTCGCGGAGCATGACGAAGCCCCGTTCGACGTTATTCATCTGAAAAACCAGTTCCATAACCCGGTGCATGATTTCGTCCGGCAGCAGGACGGCGGAGAGCGTCTTGCCGACCGACAGGAGCAATTTCAGGAGGTTGTTTTCCTTCTCCAGAGCCTTGACCCGTTCCTGAATCGGCACAGCAAGTACGGGGGCCGTGGGCGGGGTGAGTCGCAGGGCCGTACCGAGATTTTCCGCGTCGACCAAACTCTTGATATCGGTTGCCGTTCCGCTGCCGGCCTCTATGTGTAAGTCGCCGGCGCGCGTCGTCTCATACTTCAACTCATACATGCCGATCGCGACGCGGTCCTGGTCCTTTAGCTGGTGCTCCTGAATCTGCGCGTTGTTTACGAAGGTCCCATTCATGCTCCCCAAATCATTCAGCAAGGTAATATTGCCGGGAAGCACGGTAATCCGCACATGGTGGCGGGACACACTGGCATGACGCAGCACCAGGTCGTTGGAGTCCGCCCGCCCCACGCTGATCGAGGGGCGGGTAAGCTCGAAAATCTGGGTCTGGGCCGAAGGATCGGTTATGACAAATCGAGCCATGAAGAGAGTCTCGTTTACTCCGCGCGAACCACGCCGGAAAATTCCGGATTTGCCCCGGAATTTACGGTAACAATGCACTGGGCGACAGGGATAATAGCAAAAAAATGCCAGGAACTATCCGTCGCGTCATGATCCAACCTCAGCAGCGTTTCCGGGTGCATCGCCAGGGATGTCCCGGTTATTGGCTGGTGAGAGTTATATTAACGGTAGTGGTCTCATTTTCTGAGACCGTGACTTCTTGTTGGGCCTGCCGGTATCCGGATAGCGTTATGACCAGCGTATGAGTCCCAACCGACAATCGAAAAGAAGTGGGAGTCTGCCCGCTGACGGGCGAGCCATCCGCCAGCACCGTGGCGCCGGGCGGAGTGGTCCGGACCAACGCAATCCCCGTGCTCACGCGCGTGGAAAGGGTGAGCGTTTTGGTGACGATATCCCCGCTCTTGAGCGTGACGGTGTTCTCATATGGCGCCGCCCCTGGCTGTTTTACCGTATAGGTGTGATTCCCCGGTGGCAGAGTAACGTTGACGGGGCTCGGCCCATAGGATTTTCCGTCTATGAGCACTTCCACGCCGGGCGGCTTCGTAACAATGCCTAACTCGGCGCGGGGGGTTGAAAGGTTGCCCACCACATTGCCTGTCTGCCCGCCTTCGATCGTCACACTCTGTTGGAAACTATCGTAACCGTCCTTGGAAATCATAACGTTGTGTGCCCCAGCAGATAGGTCGGCGATGGTATAGGGCGTCAACCAACTTGGGTCGGACCGTCCATCAACGGAAATCGTCGCCCCGGTTACGTTCGCGCTCACCATCAGTTGTCCCACCTTCGCCGCCGCGGTGCGCGCACGAGGTTCCGGTTTGGAAGCCACCACTGCTTTGGGCGGAGCTTCCACCGGCTTGGGTGTTGTGGGCTCGGCGGCTGGGGGCGGCGCGGTTGTCGCCGTCTCCGGTGCGGCCGGTTGCGTGGCCGGGGTGACAGGCTGCGTCGCCGGGGTGACAGGCGGCTGCGGATTCGGCACGGGGTTTTGCTTCGCAACCGGCGCGGTCACGACCGTCGGGGCCGGTCGGTTTCGTGGCTGCAAAACCAGGAAGTAGCTGATACCGCCCATGATCGCCACCACCAGGAGCGCACCCAGAACCCAGGTAATCTGCGGGATGGATTGCTGGCGAGGCGCGGGCGGCGGAATCATTTGGATACTGATGGGACTCGCGATGGGAGTCTCATCGACTGCCGTAGGCGCGGGTTGCGGCGCCGGGGCTCGCAAGGGTAGCGTTTGAGCCGGGGGTGGTGGTGGGGGTTCTGGTGGTTCCATCGGAATCGGGGCTGCGTTCAGAACCACCGTACCTTGCCCTGTCGATGTGCCGCCCAGGTTCTTATAATTCCTGAGATCTTCCGCCAGCTCGCGGCAAGTCTGATAGCGTTCGTCAACATTCTTGGCGAGCGCTTTGGAGATGACATAGCTCAAGCCCGCATGGATCGACGCGTCTAATTCGCGCGGCGGAGTGGGATTCTCATTGATGATCTTATAGATTACCGTCGTAATGTTCTGGCCGCCGAATGGCTTTTCACCAGTCACCAACTCGTAGAGGATTACACCCAGAGAGAAAATGTCAGACCGGCCGTCAATCTGGCGGCCTTTAACCTGCTCCGGCGACATGTAATTCGGCGTCCCCAGGATTTGCCCCGCCTGGGTCATGCCCATGGCCATCATCTTGGCGATGCCGAAGTCGGTCACCTTCACGAGCCCGTTTTGCAAAATCATGATGTTAGCGGGCTTGATATCGCGGTGCACAATCTTGTTTCGGTGAGCATGATCGAGTGCGCTGCACACCTGGTCATAAATGGGCAAAATGGTTTCGATGGGCAGGACCGTCTGTTCCTGCGCGATTTTTTCCAGCGATTTGCCCTCCAGAAACTCCATGGCAAGGTAAAGGACGCCATTGTCTTCACCAAAATCGTAGACCGTGATGATATTGGGGTGAGCGAGAATTCCGGCCGCCATCGCTTCCCGCTGGAAGCGCGCCTTGTACTCCTGAAACTCCTGGGGAGAAAGGCCCTGAGGAAGCATCGTCTTGATAGCTACCGTGCGGCCAATGACGGGGTCAAACCCTTGATACACAACTCCCATCGAACCGCGCCCCAATTCCCCGACAACCTGATATCGCCCTGCTTTGGTCAATGCTTCGGCCATAATGCCTCGCTTTCACACCTCAAGCTCGATCCGTGTGTTCGGGAGCCGATCCGCTCAGTTTTTGTCTTCAGACCACCAGCACGCGTTGACCTAACCGGCTTCAAAAACAAAGCCTTATCAGCTAAACAAGCGTAACTCAAGGCTTGATGCAAGTCAACGGTACTCCGGTGCTAGGGAGTTGGTGGCACCAGAGTCCCAAAATGAACTTGATTGTCAGTTTATATCAAAGTGACAAACGAATGCGCGAATCCGCCCTGGAGGACTTTTTGACGATTTTCAGTCCGGCGCCGTACATAGGCGCAGCCAGGCGATCTTTGCCGGTCGCCCTACGAATTGCAGGTTTGCATTTTTTGTCCTTTAGGCGCTAGCGCCCTGCCAACATTGGCTTCTCACTTCCGCAAGTTCCGGCTTGCGTTGTGACCAATCCGGATGTATTAATCGCTTCATTCGATGGGGCAGGCCCTGCAAAGGTCCTGGCGCGCTTCCCCGTCGGGAGTCCAAACAAGCTACTTCGAGGTGGATCGTGATAAACCGAGCCATGGGCGCTCCCTTAGCTTTCACGCCAGCCTTCCAATTGCCCCCGAGGGTGCAGCCCCGTTTTTGGCCGTCATTTGCATATATCGTTCTTTGTTTCACGAGCTTGGCGGTCACCTTCGCGCTCCCCCTGCGGACCTATTCATGGGCGGATGCCCCTAACACGCTGGCAAGCGGTACACGACTCTATGTCCGGCTGGAGGCCGAAGTCAGCACCAAGACTTCGCACCTCCATCAGGCTGTGACGGCCCGTGTGGTGCGGGATGCCACCAGCGACCAGGGTGTTCTTGTTCCGATTGGAGCGGAGGTGACGGGGACGATTGAGAAATTGATCCCTACATCTGACCCCGCGGATCACGCGCGCTTGTTGATCCGCTTCACCCAGTTGGCCATACCGGGTCATTCTCCCCTTGGCTTGACCACCCATCTGGTGGATGTTGAGAACGCGCGTGAGGTGGTCCTTCAGGATGGGACGATTCAAGGTGTCCTTGAAAAGGACGCGGCGGTTGGACGCATGGATGGCCTGTTGGACAAGTTAGGATCGCCCGGCAGCGAAATGGAAAAGATGGGGGGTAAGGCCTTAGGCAAGTTCGATACTTCCATTGATTATCCGGCGGGCACCGACTTGGCTTTGACCTTGGATCAACCCCTCAGCGTCGATTCCACCTCACCGCCGGCAGTGGCGACGGAAATCTCACCCGCCCTGTCGGATGCTGTCCAGAAGATGCTGGCTGACGCCCCGAATCGTGCCGAAAGCAAAATGAAGAAGCCCGGGGATCCGCTCAATTTGGTCATCGTCGGAAATTCCGACCAGATTTTGGGCGCCTTCAAGCAAGCCGGCTGGAGCGAAGCAAAGAAATTGGGCACTATGTCGGCAATCGGCACGGTCCGCGCCATGGCCAGCGACGAGGGCTACGGACAGGCGCCGGTTTCCCAACTCTACCTTTTCGGCCGCGCCGAGGATTTGGCTTTCGAGAAAATGCTGAACACCTTCTTGAAACGTCATCACCTGCGGCTGTGGCGGACGACCGTGACTACCGCCGAGGGCCGCGAAATCTGGCTGGGTGCGTCGACGCACGATATTGGCCTGGATGTGCATCTGGGCGTGGTCTCCCACGCGATCGATTCCGACCTGGATGCGGAACGCGGCAAAGTCGGCGCCGACCTCATGGCCGGAGGCATGGTCGCCGCCGAACGGCTCGTGACCCGCCCCAATCCCCTCTCCGAAGGGAAGACTGCCACCGGGGGCACTTGGAAAACCGATGGCCAGTTGCTGGTGATTGAACTGAAAAAGTCAGAAGCCAGGAGTCAGTAGTGAGGAGTCAGGAGAGGGACACCTGTTTTCCAGGTTCTGTCTTCTGGCTTCTAACTCCTCGCTCCTCGCTACGTTCAATTTCGGGTCCAGAATCCAAAATCCAAAATGCATTGACGCCCTCGCGAGGCCCGATGTATGTTTCTTTGCGGAGGAGTCAATCCTCCATTCGCCCCAGGCCCGTGCTTGGAGCGTGAGGTCAACCATGGCTTCGACATCTGCTTCCCCCACCGCGGCTGCCCCGCGCGTCGCCGGTAAGATCATCGATTCGGTCGTGAAGGTATCCGTGGATGCCACTCGCCCTTTGCCCATGGCGTGCGCGCTGTACGCCGTGGAAAACTCCGCGGGCGTGTGGCTCTGCGCGTATTACGGAGCTAACCGCAGCGTCTTTGACTACCTCCCCCAAAAGGACGCTGAAATCGACGAAGCCCAACTGGGCATCGCCTTTCTCCACAAAGTCTTCATCCCCAAAGACCAGTATCAGCCTGCCCGGTGGGAACAATTCAAGAAAGAGCGATTCATGGCCTACGGCGCGCACAGCGAATAAATTCCCCGAAGCTGACTGCCGACAGCAAGCGTAGCGCCCCGATGCATCGGGGCGGATCTTCCTAAGGATCGCTCTCCCGAGCCCGAGGGCAGGCGTCTGACACTTGAGATCTGCGGTTTTTGCAATGGAAGAACCACGGCCCCCAAAACACGGGGCGCCGCGCAACCCGGTCTCTTTCCACTTGCCTGCGAATTTTCTGCTATACTGTGCCTCAGAATTCGTTTTCATGGACATTGACCAGCAGTACAAGAGTTGCAGTTCGAGAGTGGATTTCTGGAAATGTCTGGCCTGAGGGGAAGCAAGGTTGCTTCCCGGCCAGTTAAAAAAGCGGAGGGAAGCGTCTATGAGTTTTGCAAAGAGGGCTGTGATGATGTTAGCGCTGGCGCTGGCTGTGACCGGGGGGCTGTGGGCGCAACGCCCCGGCGGCGGTGGCATGGGAATGATGGGTAGCATGCCGTCCATGCCGGGCTTAAGAAATCCCACGGTGGGCTCCGGCTCGGAGTATCTGGTTACCACGAAGGGTAAGGAAATGGACGTCGCCACCGTCGCCTTGGGCAAAGAAGACGTCGATGGTGCGGCGGGTTTTTGGATGGAAATGCGGATGACCAGCGCCGAAACCGGCGGTGAGATGGTCATAAAGAGTTTGACCGTAACCACGGGCTCGGAAGTCGGCGTCAAGCGCATGATTATGCAAACACCCGGCCGCCCCCCCATGGAGATGAGCGGCATGATGATGTCGATGATGCAACGACACCAGCCCCCCACCTCGACCGCGGGTGGTACGGGGGGCAAAGGCGACATGGGCGAAATGTTGGGTACGGAATCTGTTACCGTCCCTGCCGGCACTTTTACCTGCCAGCACTATCGCAAGCAGGAACAGAATGGCCCGGTCGATCTGTGGATATCCATGCAGATTACTCCTTATGGCATGGTGAAAATGACCAGCGCTGACGCCACCATGGTGTTGAAGAAAACACTGACCAACGAAACCTCCCATATTAAGGGCGAACCGCAGAAGATGCAGTTCCCCGGAATGCCGCAGTAATTTGCCTCTTTTCGCCGTACCCACGCGGGCCGGGATTTCCGGCCCGCGCCGCACGGCGCTCAGCGAAAATCCCACCCTGCCGCCTGAGAAGCGGCAACTTGACGGATTCCTTATGCTTGCGCGCGTGAGCGATTCCGGGCAATTAGGCGCCCTCCCGGAAAGATTTTTCCTACCGGTAGTAAATCAATAAACATTACTGTAGGCTATGGCCGCCAAGTTGCGGAGGTAGGGTGCGTCAGGGTGGAATTGCGCAGTGGGGGAGGTGTTGGGTGTCAGGATTGACGATGGACGATTGGCGATTGCTGAAGGCCGAATGCTGACCGCTGACTGGCCGCTACCCACTAACCACGGCCTGTTGGCTGCTCTCCACGATGTGCTAGAAACAAAACGGGTTAACTATGAATAGCAAGAATCTTTCAAAAATCTATATCGTTGAAAATAAAATAGTTAGTCTATCCTCGGTGGACTGGGTCATGGAAAAAGGGGGATTTAAAAAGGTTCCTCCGTGGAATTCGTGGGTAAGGCGCGATAGATCGAAAGGGGTAGCGCATCCTGCCCCGAACCTGTTAAGGGATATGTGGACCAACACAAATCCCGAGCACAGGGGGAGG
>JBEKNU010000324.1:0-8306 GCA_049522495.1 Terriglobia bacterium | reverse complement strand
GTACAAATCGCCGGGGATGGGTTCAGGGTGAGAGTCGACGCCTTGCAAAGAGTCTTGCGCTCAAGTCCACAACTTCAACAGATTCTGACTCGGTATGCAGTAACTCACTGGATGCAAATGGCTCAAACCGCCGCGTGCAATCGACTTCACAATATCGAACAGCGATTCGCCCGCTGGCTACTCATCACTCAGGACAGGGTGGATTCCCCGACGATCTACATCACCCAAGATTTCCTTGCCACGATGCTGGGGACGGACCGGCCCACGGTAAGCTTGGCAGCGGGAATGTTGCAGAAAAAGGGGGCTATCAAATGGACTCGTGGTGAAGTGCAGATTATGAGCCGCGCGAATCTCGAAAAGTGGGCCTGCGAGTGTTACGGAGCCATCCGGGAGGACAGGTATGGCGATGGACCCTTGCGTCAAGGGAAGGCTTTCAAACCGGACGCGTGAATACTGCTGGAAAGACAACAATCGATAAGATCCTTTAATATTCCCTGCCAGTGTTCGGCGGCCTACAGACAGGACCTTTTCCGAAAGCTAGCATCTCAACCAGTGGATAATTAGAGGTCAGGATCGAAAATCCAAACTGGTAAGTTTGCGTGCAGTTTCCATCCTGATACCCACTTACTCGCCTTCCGGAAGGAGAAAGGAATCGTTGTTATGACCCCACATAAGAACCCGCCTAAGGTTGTCAGGGCCAATGGCAAAGGCAAGCCTGCACTGGCTACAGCTACCGAGAAAACTCAGCCTGTCGATTGGCCAGCATTTCTCGCAGGACTCGATCGCGGAAAAACCGTTTTGGAGTACGGCGTGAACCGTACGATCTATATGCAGGGAGACCCTGCGGATTCCATTTTCTATCTTTACCAAGGCGAGGTGAAACTCGCCGTGACATCCCAACAAGGCAAGGAAGCGATCGTTACCATTCTGGGCGGCAACGAGTTCTTCGGCGAGGGATGCTTGGCCGGCCAGCCGTTGCGCATCTCCACGGCTATGGCGGTGACGGATTGCACTCTTTACAGGATCGAGAAGTCGCTGATGGTGCGGCTGCTTCACGAGCAGCACGGAATCGCGGAATTGTTCGTCACACACCTGCTTACCCGCAACATTCGATTTGAAGAGGATCTGGTCGACCAGCTTTTCAACTCCAGCGAGAAGCGCCTGGCCCGGATTCTCTTATTGCTGGCGCATTTTGGCAAGGAAAGCAGAGCCGAAACCGTCCATCCCGGAATCAATCAGGAACATCTTGCCCAAATGATCGGAACGACCCGGTCGCGCGTCAGTTATTTCATGAACAAGTTCAGGAAACTGGGCTTTGTCGATTACACCGGCAGCGGCGCGTTGACGGTCAACAGTGGCCTCTTGGGTGTAGTCCTGCACGACTAGTATCGATGTCGCGGACCCTCGCTAATTCTTACCTTTCCCCCCGGCAAGCCCACTTCGTTGACCCAGTCGAGCATTTTGCGGAGACGTGTGATCGATATTGAGGCGACACGTAATTGTAGTATACCCTACAGATCAGCCGGGACCTTGTTGGGGGCGCTATGGTCACGACGAGATGCACTTGACCGTCAACAGTAGCCTCCTCGGCGTTATCCTGAACGATTAGTCAGGGATGCCTCGGCTTTACGCCCGATGCCCCGTTCCTGCCCGCCTGCCAGCTATCCGCCAGAGTTAAGGCTTCGCACCCGAGCTCTGATGACCGGTGAAATGCTATTCCTCCGGAAGCTTGTTTTGGAGTTCACTGGCCAGCTTGGATACGTCGGTTGTTTTGCTAAATGACTCAACCTCTTGCTTGGAGGAGTCCACGTTCACGCCCATACGTTGGCAGAGTTTCTGCAACATTTGAAGGATGGTTGTCAGCTCCTGTTCAGAAAGCATGCCGACTTGAAGATCCAGATGCGCACGCCGTTCGGACTGGCGGGCCATTCGACTTTGACTGATGAGGACGAAGATCGTCAAGAACACACTTTCGAAAGAAACCACGAGGGCTAGAACGCCAAAAGGAAATGGATCGAGTGCTTTGAGGCCTGGGATTAAATGGAGATTTATCAGGCTCCACCCGGCGATCAGAATCAACTGTGCCAGGAGGAATCCCAGATTGCCGACAAGTTTCGTAATTGCATCACTAACTCGCTCCGTGGGGGTCCGGCGACCAAGGGCCTCATGCTCCAGCTTGGCGATGGCATCAATGTTGTACTGGGTAGGATTTGCAGCAGCTCGGCGTGGGAATGGATTCTCCATAGGGTAGCTCCTAGAAATTGATGGCTGGCGCAGACCCCTGCCCTTTGAGGTCGCGATTTCCCGAAGGGACTTGTGGGAGATGGCAGCTCATCCCCGTCGGCTTGCAGAACGGCACGCTGCCGGAATTGTCTTTCGTAGATGCACCCGGAACCTGTCCCGAATCCCTGGCCGCGAATCTTGAGCCCCCAAACCCTTACCTCGAAGGGGAGGGTTCATGACACCGACTGCCCTCAATTTCCGGTCGATGCTGGGTCCAAACCCGGATTGGGCGCTCCGTGCCCGTTGGTTAAATGCATACGAGTGCGCAAGGAGTGGGGTCCGCATGCGGAGACTCGCTGGACAATCCAAGATCCTTAGTGGTAAACGCCAAGCACGTTGACTGCGAGGAGAATCAGTAGGATGGTTCCTATCCCGATGCCAGCGCCGCCACCGACACCCCAACGGCTATGGCCGTAGTACCCCCCACCGACACCCAAAGCCAACAACCAAATGATCATGATTATCAACATCATCATGTATTTTCCTTTCCTCTGAAGGTTAGCTCGCGGCCGGCTGGGCGGAAGTCATTCCTTCCGACGCGCTCGGGAATCGAGAAATCCGGTGATTTGCCGTGCCCCCCATCAGGAAGGGGAGGGTTTTGCCCCTCCCGGCGTGACATTTCCCTCCTGCGGTTCAACGGATTTGGCAGGTCGCCCGCTCCTGATTTTTTGATCAACCTACAATCACCCTTGTACGGCAAGGCGATTGGTTCGGCAGTTCAAAAGTGCACAAATATGTGGTCAATTTTGAACAGACAGGCGCCCATTGACTGCTTATTGTGACCATGGCCGTGCCGAGGGAGGGCCAATGTGTGGTGCCCCTGATGTTGTCGCTCTTGCCCCGGCACATCGAGAGAAGCGATATAACAGGAGGTGTGGATTGAAACTGAAAGAAGGCGTTGTCTCCCTAGTGCTGTTTAGCTTGTGGACCACCACGGCTCTCGCGCAGACCAGAGGGGGGGCCTTGACGCTGCGTTTCACCTCGTTTGCGCCGATTGTTTCTCTCGCCGCAGGCATCTTGATTCTGATTTTCCCCAAGCTCCTCAGATATATCGTAGGCCTATACCTAATTCTGGTTGGGCTGCTTGGGCTCCTCGGTCGCTGACCAGTTCGCAGCAACGGCTGTTGAAAACCGGCGTACGATTGATCAAACACCCCGATCTTATGAGGTGCTCCTGGCGGAGGGCCATCTCGCGCGGCGCCTCTTAGGAGCCGCGCTGTGCAGGATTTCGACGCTGCCGGCTCAGGCCCTAACACCTTGCTCCTGCTGTAGTGGTTGTGGCGGAACAATTCCTCGCCGGACCCTAACCTCCCTCATCGTCCTCCATTCCCAGGCGGCCACGCCAGGGCGCAGCTTAGGGAAGGTGGTCAAAATTAAACCGGACGGTGGTCAAAGTTGAACAGACAGGCGTCCTTGGGTTGCCTATTGTGATCATGCCGTGTCCGGGAAGAGTCGATTCGTGGTGTTTCTGAGCGACGAGCAACCGAAAAACGAAATTCGAAACTCGCTGCGAGTTTCGGATTTCGATCCTTGCGGGCTCGTCACTCGTCACTTCCGAACGCCGCACAGGAGGTTCAAGAACATGAACATTTTTGGACGTGCCGCAGGGTTCGCAAGGCCTCGATGGGGCGCGAAGATTTTGTTTTCCCTGTTGGGATTGACTCTGTTGTTCGCGATGGGGCCTCAGTACTTGTCGGCCAGTCAGGACGCGCAAGCTCCGCCGCAGGGCGCGCCGCCGCCGGCCGAACAGGCGCCGCCCTATACGCAATCGACTCCCGAACAGTTGCAGGAGTTGGTCGCGCCGATTGCGCTGTATCCGGATTCGCTGGTGGCGCAAATCCTGGCGGCGTCCACATTTCCAGATCAAATCGTCGAGGCCGACCGATGGATGCAAGACAACTCTGGTTTGCAGGGCGACGCTTTGGGTCACGCAGTGGACCAACAACCCTGGGACCCGAGCGTCAAGGCGCTCACGGGATTTCCATCCGTCCTTGGGAATATGGACAAGAATCTCTCCTGGACATCGTCTCTCGGCGACGCCTATTACAACCAGCAACAAGATGTGATGGATGCCATCCAGGTGATGCGCCAGCGGGCGGAAGCAGCCGGCAATCTTAAAACCACGCCGCAGCAAAACGTAACGACGCAAGATTCCACGATCGTCGTTCAGCCTGCCGACCCCCAGGTCGTTTACGTCCCCGCCTATGATCCGTGGATGGCCTACGGAGGTCCAATCAGTCCGTGGCCGGGATGGTACCAGTATCCGGGAATCTGGTATGGCGGCCCGTACCTCTCGTTTGGCGCCGGCTTCGGAATCGGCTTCTTCGGAGGTTTTGGATGGGGCTGGAATCATTGGGGATTTGATTGGCACCACCGATATGCAACTTTTGGCGGCGGCAGGTACTACTCCCGAAGCACCACGTTTTATAACCGGAACAGCATCAATCGCGGTGGGGGCGCGGCCTTCAACCGCGGCAATATCAACCGAGGCGGAGGCGCGCGCAACGGAGTTTCCAACCGTCCCGGTGCCACGGCCAGAGCTTTCAATGGAAACAAGCAGGCGGTGCGAGGATACGCTGCACCCCGCGGGCAGAACGGCACCCGCTCGGGCGCCTTCAGCGGCATCGAGAAGGGCGGACAGACAAAGAGCTATTCGGCACGGGGACAGGCCAGCGTCAATCGCGGAGCATCGCGTGGCGGCGGTGGAGCAGCGCGCAGTGGTGGTGGCGGAGGATCGCGTGGCGGCGGTGGCGGGCATCACTAATCGAAGCTCCGGTATGTTCTTAGTAGCTCGTAAAATCTGGAAATGGAGAGAAGCCATATGCGGCGAACGAAGCTGAACTTCGACAAATTTTTTTGGGCCAATCTCGGTATGGTAGCTGCGATCGCTATCCTTCTGACGGGATGCTTTCCCACCCGTTCCATGGCGCAGCAAACGGGCCAGAAAACGTTTTCATCGCCAGAAGACGCCAGCAACGCACTCGTCACGGCAGCGCAGAATAACGACGAAAAAGCCATGCTCGATATCCTTGGACTCGGCGGAAAGCAAATCGTCTCGTCGGGAGACGAAGCTGAGGATGCCCAGAGCCGTGCTAATTTCGCAAACAGATACCAGCAAATGCACCGGCTGGTGAAAGAACCGGATGGAACTACCATCTTGTACATCGGCGCGGAGAACTGGCCCACGCCCATACCGCTCGTGAACAACGGTAGTTCGTGGTATTTCGACACCGAGGCGGGCAAGAAAGAAATTTTGTTCAGGCGAATCGGCCGGAATGAAATATCCACGATTAGCGTTTGCCAGGAGCTGGTGGCGGCGCAAAAGGAATACTACTCCGCGCAGCACAACGAGTACGCCCAGAATATCTCCAGTGAGGAAGGGCAGCATAATGGCCTTTATTGGAAGGCGGCTGAGGGCGAACCCCTGAGCCTCATCGGGCCGCTGGTGGCATCGGCCTTTGCCAGGGGCAAAAGCCCAGACGCCAGTCCGACTCCCTACCGCGGTTACTATTACCTCATGCTTACCCGTCAGGGGAAAAATGGCCCGGGCGGCGCGAAGAGTTACATCGCCAACGGGAAAATGACCGAGGGTTTCGCCTTCGTGGCCTACCCGGCGGAATACGGGTCGTCCGGCGTGATGACATTCATCGTTAACGAGGACGGAGTGGTGTATCAAAAGGACCTCGGCAAGAAGACCGATGCTCTCGCTAAGACTATGAAAGAATACAACCCCAACTCCAGTTGGCAAAAGGCTGAGGAGCAGCAGGAGGAAATTGCTGGCGAACAGAAAACCAAGTAAAGGGAATTACGTCGCTGCACTCCCTGCTGATAGGCCACCACGCTTTTCCCCGCAGGTGGAGGAGCAACTGCAATGAGCAAAATCAGGAAGCCGGCCCGTTTCCCATTATGGTCAGCGCCTCTTGCCCTACTCCCATTGCTGATTGCCGGAACCCTACGGGCACAGGAAATCCGGCCCATCGCGGAACCGAACCAGTCTATAAGAATGGGCCGGGGTGGGTACGTCTGCGAGGGTCTGCTCACGCATACTCCAATAGACGCTACCGAAAATTGGACCTATGAAATGGTCCAGTGCACCGGTCCGATTTACAGCTCCAACGATTACGCGGCCCTGAATTCGAAACTCAGCCACGATGAGTTGGCGAAGCTGAACGCAGCTCTGGATCGGCTGAACGCTACCAGTAGCGCTACCCAGGATGCCCTCAACAAACAAGTGCAGGCGTTCAATCGTGACCTCAGAGCGACTGTTGAAAAGCGTTTTCAGGATCTCCCTAATGACGTTTTGCTATCGCCAGCCATTCAGAACCTCAAAAAGAGCTTGATGGAATATATCGATCAAAGCCTTCCCAGAATGAACCCCACCAAGCCGCCTGAACCCCGGTCTACAACGCCGGGCAAAAGCTAGCCGAGTCCGACATCGCTCCAGCCCTGACCGCAGGGGGACCCTTCGCAGGAAGAGGCCGCGGGCATTGCGCGGCTTAAAAGAGAGCGCCGTTGGACAAACATTCCAGGAAACAGGGGTCAAGCTTAACGCAAGGTCTATGGCTACCGGCCCTTGTCCTCACGGGTGCGCACGGGCCTTTCGGGATGGTCGCCGGCATCCTCGACACCCTCCACGGCCTCAGCCTCGTATGCCTGATCTGTCTCGACGAGTTCTCCGACGCTCTCTTCGTCAACCTCCGCAACTTGCGAAAGCCCCTGGGCATCACCCGATTGCCCGGCGCTATCCGAACCTGCTTGCCCTAAATCGCTTTCAAGTTCTTCCCTCTGCGCCTCGTCCTTCCTCACATTACGTTTCGCCATGAATCCCTCCCCAGAGCGCCACCACCGAGTGCCGAACAATGGCAGCTCATTGGATGAATTTCGCCAACATTCCGATGGGCGTCTTGGTGGCGACGGTGCTTTTCAGTTTCGCCTGGTCCCTTACCATCGCCCTACCCGTCTGGCGTCATGCCGTACGTTCGCGAGATCGGCCCCTCAGTGTTCGGGCGCTTCGCCCGAGGCTTTTTGCGTCCTTGCTAGCGGAAAGCTGTTTAGTTTTCGACACCAGCTTCTGAGATTGCCGGACGGTCTCCGCTTCTTTCGCATTCGCGCGTGCCGTAATCTCGCGTCTTCCATTTGTGCTTGGCATATCTTTTGGTCTCCTATTTCTGCCATGCAAGGCATTCGGTCTTGGACGGATCCGCCACCCTAACCTATCCAGGTCTTATTGCGCCGCCAAACCTTAGAGGCTCCGGATGGGATGGAACATCAGCGATCCCCTCGGGTTTGTGGCTATTCCCACTGTTCCAAAACCTCGATCTGCTTTCTGATGGACGCCACCCTGTCGTCTATTTCCTCAGCCTCCGCTTCGAGATTGGGAGAGGTAGTTCTCAGCTTCCGGGCGTGGTGTTCCAGTTGATTAGCATCATGTTCGAGGGCATCAATAATCGGCTTTAATTCCACTTTCATGATTGCTTTACTCCTCCCGCGACGTTCTTCCCGGAGCAGGAACGCCGGGGACTTGCCGCCCTCTCCAGGAAGCGCACATCAGATGGTGGCAAATAATGCCGAGTACGTCTGTTCAGAATTGCTCACGGTCGGATCGAGCTATCGGCTGATCACGCGGTTGGTTTTAGATGGCCCAATGAACCGATGGCCCGATTACTTGATGGCTCGATGACCCGATTTTATCGTCCGCCGCCGTCAGAAATCATATCTCACTCGCTCGCTGGCACCCGACACCTGGCACCTCGAACCTTTCTTAACTTCCTTTCTTTTCATCAACATCGCCAGAGAGCTATTTTAACTCATTTGGTTTCATCAACATCGCGAGAGACGGGTTATCGGACATTTTTTCTACATTTGTTTTCAACGACATCGCGAAACTAGCCTTCATTTTTTAGGTTCCTCAGCAGAATCTGTGGGTAGACTGTGGTTCAGGTAGAGCTCCAAGAGTATGGTAGAGAGCGACTTCAGCGGCGCGGAAGGTACGAAAGCCATAGGCTTTTCGCAGCGTCAACTGC
>JBEKNU010000323.1:0-8377 GCA_049522495.1 Terriglobia bacterium | reverse complement strand
AGGCGACGGTTTCTGGGGGCTAACCTCCGTCGCCCTACGGGCTCCTCCGGTTAGCCCCCAGAAACCGAAAAGCGGAACTTTCTACTTTGCTCAGATTAGGAACTTTCTACTTTGCCTTGACAGTGTCGGACCGGGTCATGCCGCCTCCCGTGGGTCGCGCGGGGCGGTGCTCAGCCCTTCCCCGCGTGCTGGCGCCCCCCCCAAACCCCACCCGCCACGGATCTTTTACGGCCACGTTTTTCATCCGCTAATTGCGCTCTCTGCGGTGTCGGGTTAGAATCGGCGTCCACGATCAAATCTCATCCTAAGGTAGGGTTTCATGACGGAATGGAGCGGTCCTCTGAAGATTCGTCCCGCGCGCCTTGATGATGCCAAGGAGATCGCCCGCATTTACAACCAGGGCGTACAAGACCGTGCGGCGACTTTTGAAAATGCTTTCGTAACCCCGGAAGAGAGTTACCTGTGGCTGGCGGCGCGGCCCGACAAATTCCCCGTGCTGGTGGCGGAGGTCAAACACACGCTGATGGGCTGGTCGGCCCTTTACCCTTACAGCCCGCGCCACTGCTACGACGGGATCGCAGAGCTCTCCATCTACATCGAGCGCAGCCTGCGCGGCCACGGACTGGCGCAGGAATTAATGAAGGCCATGCAGAGCGTCGCTCGCGAGAAGGGTTTCTACAAAATCGTGGGGCGCATCATGGCCGTGAACGAGGGCGCGCGCAAACTTTGCCAAATGACCGGCTGGAAAGAAGTGGGTGTGCACGAAAAGCACGGCAAGTTGGGCGGCGAGTGGCACGACCTCGTGCTGGTAGAATTCCTGATTGCCGACAATCTCAAGTAGGCGTGGCCCGGTACTTTGGTGCGGAGCGATACTGCAAAGAGTCCTGTACAATTGATAATGAGTGGGAATTCGAGTCTGCGGATGAAGGGCATGAAACAGTGGTTGCGCATGGGCTTTTTGACCGCGATGGCGGTGTGGGGCTGGTGTGTGTTGAGCCCGCTCACGCCCCCGCAGGATGCCCAGCCACTCGAGATACCTTCAACGAAAACCCCCGCCGCGCCGAGCGCGCCGGAAAGACGCGAGTGCACGCTGCTCTTCACGGGCGACGTTATGCTTTCACGCGCGGTGGGTTCGCGCATGGAAACGCAAAAGGACTGGTCGCTTCCCTTCCATCTCATCGCGGAGAAGCTGCACAGCGCCGACCTGCGTTATTGCAACTTGGAGTGCCCGGTTTCAGACCGCGGCCGCGATCTCCACCACCTGTATTCTTTTCGCGCCGATCCCCGGGCGATCGAGGGGCTGAAGGCCACGGGTTTCGACGTAGTTTCGCAGGCCAATAACCACGCCTACGACTGGGGCCCCGAGGCGCTGCTGGATAGTTTGGAGCGATTGCGCGCGGCGGGCATTCACCCCGTGGGGGCGGGGCAGAACATTTTGGCAGCGCATTACCCGCTGCTGGTCAATGTGGGCAGCCTGCGCATCGCCTTCCTCGCCTACGTGGACGTTGACCCCAAGGAAGCGGCGGCAGGTGTGGATCGCCCGGGCGTGGCGTGGCTGGACCCCGCGCAGGCGCTGGCGGACATCCGCTTTGCGCGGCCCCTGGCGAACTTGGTGATCGTGTGCCCGCATTGGGGCGTGGAATACGCATTGAAACCGACGCGCGACCAAGTGGAGCTTGCCCACCAGATGATCGACGCGGGCGCGGACCTGATCGTGGGCAGCCACCCGCACGTGGTGCAACCGCTCGAAAACTACCACGATCATTGGATTGCTTACAGCCTCGGCAACTTCATTTTCGACCAGGAGAATCCCACGACGCATCGCGGCCTGATGCTGCGGGTCACCGTGCGCGACAAGCAGATCGCCGAGGTGCTTCCCATCGACATCAAAATTAATTCCACCTTTCAGGCCGCGCTGGACCCAGCAGCAGATCGTCTCCCCAAACCGCTGCTGGCAGAACGTAAGCCCCCCCTGCTCTCCGCTCCGTGAGTGTGAGCGATTCTGCCTAAGTTCATACCCGCAGATTGAAACCAGGATGGGCTTTGCTTTATGGCAACAACTTAGGTTCTGTTCGCCTGGGCTTGTGGTTCCTCAATGACGATCAGGAGTTTGTGTGCCTCCCACGCGTCGAGGCCGCCGACCACATTCATTACTTGCCTGAAACCCGCGCGCTGTAACAGGCTGGTTCCGATCGAGGAGCGGTATCCGCTTCTACAATACACGGCGATGGGTTTCAGCGGGCTCACATCGTTCAGCACTGTGCTGAGTTTGTGCAACGGTTTGAGCTGTGCCTGTTCAAGGTGCCCCGGTGCCCACTCGCCGGGCCTGCGGACGTCGATCACCTGCACGGCATCCGGCTGCTCACGAAGTCGCTCGTGCAATTGCAAAACAGAGATTTGGGGAACATCCTCAAGCGGCAGCTCCGCCTTCTGCCAGGCGCGCACTCCGTCATGGAGATATCCCACCGTTTTGTCGAACCCCACTCGCGCCAGCCGCACGCGCGCTTCCTCCGCGCGCCCGGCGTCTTCAGCAACAAGAACCACGGGGGTTTCCAATCCCAGTAGTGTCCCGGCCCAAGAAGCATATTGGCCGCAAAGTGCGATGTGAATCGAGCCGGGAATGTGCCCGGCACCAAACTGCGCGGCGGGACGCGTGTCGAGAACAACGGCGTTTCGCGATTGCCAATTCGCCACCTCCTCCGCAGAAAGAGCAGGGAGCCTTGGCAGGTCCGCGACAGCCGGAGCACCCGCGCGGTTGATTTCCTTGTCGCGGTAAAAGTATGCCGGCCGCTCGGGCAGGTCGGTGACCATAAGGCGGATGAAATCTCCCCGGCTCATCGGCCGCAATGCGTAATTCAATGCGCGCTCCTTGCCGATGGTTGAATGCCGCTCAGGGCTGATGTTGCGTCCGCACAATGAACCGGCGCCGTGAGCAGGATAAATCTCCACGCTGTCGGGCAATTTCATGACCTTGGCATGCAAGCTGTCATAAAGCATCGAAGCGAGTTCTTCCGCGCTGTGGTCAGGGGAAAGATCCGGGCGGCCAATATCGCCAATGAAAAGTGTGTCACCGGTAAGCACCGCCCACGGTTGGGGCGCGCGGTCGAGATCCGTTACCAGGATGCAAATACTGTCAGCGCTGTGGCCGGGGGTTTCGAGGAAACGCAGGACCGTTCGCCCGAAGGGCAATTCGTCGCCGTCCCTGACGTCGTGATGAGGAAATTGTGCTCCCGCGCGCGCACCTAAGTGAATCTCCGCCCCGGTGCGGGCGGCGAGCTCCCGGTGGCCGGAGACGAAGTCAGCGTGCAAATGGGTCTCAATGATGTATGCAATCTTCAAGCCGTGATTTTGCGCGTCCTCAAGGTATATCTCCACATCGCGTTGGGGGTCCACTACTGCGGCAATGCCCTCCGAGCCGATCATGTACGAGGCGTGGGCGAGACACGACAGATAGAATTGTTGGAAGTACATATGCCCCTCAAATGTGGATTTTGCCCTCGAAGGATTCAATTGTGGCATGCGGTCCAAGAGTTGTCGAGTTGGTGCAGAGTTTCAGGACGACCCCTGGCAATGATTTGTAATCCGCAAGCGGAGATAAGATGTAGAATGCGGTGCCCTGTATGATCGCGGCGGGTTAATGTCGTCGAAGGTGCCCCATGCCCTCTCGTACTGCGGGACCGATCCTCAAAACCCTCTTGTTTGTCATCTTCGCACCAGGAACCGTGCTCCTGTGGCTTCCTTATCTGCTGCTGGCGAAAAATGTGCCGCGACCTGCGAGTTGGGTAAACTGGCTGGCGCTCGCCCCGTGCGGGTTGGGGGCACTGATTCTTTTGAAATGCGCCTGGGACTTTGCAGTGGTCGGGCTCGGAACGCCGGCCCCCATCGATCCACCAAAATCCCTGGTGGTGAGTGGGCTTTACCGCTTCGTGCGCAACCCGATGTATGTGGGAGTTGTCCTGGTGCTCTTCAGTGAAGGACTGCTTTTCAGTTCCCCCAGGCTTCTGAAATATGCACTCCTGGTGGGGGCCGGCTTTTTCCTATTTGTGGTGGCCTATGAAGAGCCCACGCTGAGAAGAAAGTTCGGCGCTTCCTACCACACCTACTGCCAAGCCGTGCCTCGCTGGATCCCCCGGCTCACACCCTGGTCGCCTGGGGGGTGACCCGCATTGGCGCGAGCGCGCTTGCGAGGCTCCTGCCGAATCAAGAGCGATGGCGCAAGGCCGCTACCCCTTTCCGACCTTTTCCAGTTCGGCGCCGGTCGTAGCCGCCACTTCTTCGTGCAGCGATTTCCCATGCGAGTCCATGGTCACGATGGCGGGGAAGTTGCGCGCTTCGTAGACCCACATGGCCTCGGGAACGCCGAGTTCCTCCAGCAGATAGACGCCATGAACCTTGGGCAGGCAGCGCGCATAAAATTGCGCCGCGCCGCCGATGGCGTGGAGGTACACCGCGCCGCATTCCTTCAGCGCCGCACCCGTCTTGGCCCCCATTCCACCTTTGCCCATCACCGCCCGCAAGCCAAAACGGCGAATGATGTCGGCTTCATAGGGTTCCTCCCGGATGCTGGTGGTAGGGCCGGCGGCCATGGTCCGCCACTCGTTATTTTCTTTGAGCATCACCGGGCCGCAATGATAGAGGATCGCACCGTGCAAATCGTAGGGCGACTCATGGTGCAGAAGATAATGATGCGCGGCGTCGCGGCCGGTGATCATGGGGCCATTGATCAGCACCACGTCACCAACTTTCAAGGCGCGCACTTTTTCCTCGCTGAGCGGAGGTTCTAGCCGCACCTCTCGGCCGGTCAGTTGGAAACCCGTGCCTGCGGCGATCAGGCGTTCGACGGGGCGGCCGGGGTCGCGATACAGCCACTGGGTGATGGCGCCGCTTTCCACATCGAGCAGGACTCCCAGCCGGCGGAACGCCCAGCAATCGTAGGCGACGGTTACAAAGAAGCTGGCGGGAAGCCGGTTTGCCGCCGTGATCTTGCATCCAATCAGGGAGCTGGAACCGCCGAAGCCCATGGCTCCCACCCCCAGCTTGTTGGCTTGCTCCATAATTTCCTGCTCCAGCTTCGCCAGAATCGGGTCGGGGTTCGTGTCGTCCAAGGTCCGAAAGAGTTGCTGCTTGGCAAGGTGATAGCCACCCGCGCGATCACTGCCGATGCAGACGCCGATGGCCCCGGGCGCGCATCCCTGCCCTTGCGCCTGCCACACGGCGTGGAGCAGGCATTTCCTGACGCCTTCGAGATCACGGTCGGCGCGGCCCAAATGGTCGAGCTGACAGGGCACGGAATATTGGATGTTCTTGTTTTCGCAACCCCCGCCCTTAAGGATAAGGCGCACCTCCACTTCCGGCTTTTCCCACTGCTCGAAATGGAAGATCGGCGTGCCGGGCCCGAGGTTGTTGCCGCTGTTCTTGCCGGTGATCGAGTCCACGGAATTGGGGCGCAGCTTGCCGCGCTTAGTGGCCTCCGCCACGGCTTCCAGCGTCTGTTTGCGCATGGCGATCTGGTTCACTCCGATGGGAGTTTTGATCTCGAAAGTGAGCATGCCCGTGTCCTGGCAAATTGCGCCTTCGCCCTGATAGGCCATGTCAATGTTCTCGCCGATGATGGCCAGCGCTTGCCCGGACTGAGTTTGGGGATGCTCGGTGCGCAGCGCCCAGGCCATGGCCTTCCGCACATCCGGCGGCAGATTCGTGGAAGTTTGGATGATGAGTTCAAGCATGCTTTCCTTGAGGAATTGCATAAACACCTCCGGGGATGGAACGCGAGACCCAGCTCCCACCAGCCTCGCGTGGGTGGAATTATAACCCTCCTGCCCCTAAACTAAAGGATGCTTGATGCCCGGTCGCAAGCCGAAGCGCCGTCCTAGTCCATCCTTCAAGATATCAAAAGCTTGCTGGGGGGAATCGACAAAGCGGATCAATTTCAATTCGTCTCTGCTGATGGTTCCCGTCTCGAGCATCCAACCGAAGTCGATAGCGCGTTTCCAATACTTCGAGCCGTAAAGGAGAATGATCACGCCATGCCCCATCTTGTGGGTCTGGATTAACGTGAGAAACTCCCACATTTCATCCATGGTTCCAAAGCCGCCGGGAAAGACGATGAGCGCTTGGGCGGGCTGCGCGAACCAGAGTTTGCGCATAAAGAAGTAGCGGAACAACATGCTGAGTTCGGGGGAAATGTAGGGGTTGGGTTTTTGCTCCATGGGCAATTTGATATTGAGTCCGACGGATTTGCCGCCGGCTTCGCTGGCCCCGCGATTGGCGGCTTCCATAATGCCGGGGCCGCCTCCCGAGCAGACCATCAGAAAGCGGGGGCTCTTGTTCAATTTCATCGCCCAGGCCGTGATCATCCGCGACAATTCCCGCGCCTCTTCATAGTAGCGCGACATGTGAACGCCCATGCGGGCCAGCTTGAGGTCAGCCTGCAGCGCCACGACGGGACCTTCCTTGCTGCGCAGCTCCACTTCCCTCAAATTCTGAAGGGCTGCCTTACGGGAAAGGATTCGCGCCGAGCCGAAGAACACCACGGTGTGCTGTACGCCGGCCTTTCGCAAGCGGGCCATCGGGTCGAGGTACTCGGATAGAATCCGCAGCGCCCGCGCGTCAGCGCCTTCCAGGAAGCGGAGATTGCGATAGGCAAGTTGCGGCATCGGCGCGCCGGGTTGTTTTTCATTCGTCATGGGCTCCTCACCTTGAAGAGAATACCAGACCGGCCCTCACTCCCAGCGCAAAATCCAGCATAGTCGGTGAGCGCCAAAAGATTCCAGTTGACCTGAGAGCTCTTAAGGGGTATGAGATATGGGCTGACCCGACCTCGCCAGGTAGACCGAGCACGTTAGGACGCCTGCCATCTTTATATATCCGCATGGAGGAAAGATCCAATGTCATCATTTTCCAGACGTGAATTTATGCGCCGGAGCACGGTAGGAGCAGCGGGCTTCGGCATGCTGCTGAACGGGAAGTGGGTTCCCCTGGAGGCAACTCCCCTGCCCCCGCCCGCAGGCCCGAACGACCGCGTCAATGTGGGTTTCATCGGCTTCGGCATTCGCGGGAACATCCTGATGGAAGCAATTAAAAAAACCGGGCAAGCCAATCTGGTGGCCGTCTGCGACTGTTACCAGGGGCATTTGACGCGCGCCAAGGAACGCACCGACGGCAAGATCGACACCATTTTTGCGCAGTACAAAGCCCTGCTCGAGCGCAAGGACATCGACGCGGTCATCCTTGCGCCTCCCGATCACCAGCATCTGCCCATGGTTTTGAACGCGCTGGCCGCGGGCAAGGACGTCTATATCGAAAAGCCCATGACGCATCGCGTCGAAGACGGGCCCAAAATGATCGAAGCGGTGCGGCGCTACAATCGCGTCCTGCAAGCGGGGAGTCAAGGGCGCTCCTCGTTTCTGCAAAAGAAGGCCCATGAAATCGTGGCTTCCGGGCAGCTTGGCAAGGTTACCAAGGTCATTGCCTCTTACAATCGCAACAGCTCCAATGGCGCCTGGAACTATCCCATCCCCCCCGACCTGAAGGAAGGCGTGAACTTCAACTGGCAGGAGTGGCTGGGTAATGCGCCCAAGTGCGCCTACGACCCTGAGCGCGTGTTCCGCTATCGCAAGTATTGGGATTATTCCGGCGGGATTTCCACCGACCTGTTCGTTCACCTGATTACCTCGATTCACTTCATCATGGACGCCAAGGTTCCGTCGAGTGTCATGGCGGCGGGTGGCATCCTGGTCCGGAAGGATGGCCGGGAGGTACCCGACACGCTCGATGCCCTGTTTGTTTACCCGGAGGAGTTCAACGTAAACATGGGGGCGACATTTAACAACGCCAGTGTTCCCGACCAGGGTATAACGTTCTTGGGAACCAAAGGGTCCCTCACGCTGGGCGGGAGCAGCTTCACTATTGCCCCGGAGAATTCCAAAGAGAGCTACGGGTATGCCATCGACTCCTGGCCCAAGAGCCTCCAGGAAGAATTCATGAACATGGGCAAGCATCGCGAGGAGGCCACCCCGCCGATCATCGAGGACGGAACCGTCACCTACAAAGACCAGGGCACGGACTCCGTCGTGCTGCACACGCTGGAATTCCTGGACTGCGTGCGCTCGCGCAAGGAGTGCAGCGAAAATGCCGTGGTCGGCCACCATGCCGCCGCCACGGGGCACATGGTCAACCTCTCGTATCTTTCCGGCAAGAAGATGGTGTGGGACGCCGCGAGCGACACGGCCCGGGAAGCGTGAAGAGAGTGGTGAGCCGGCTGGGATTCGAACCCAGAACCCCTGCCTTAAAAGGGCAGTGCTCTACCATTGAGCTACCGGCCCGGCTATCCCTTACGTGTGGATAACGGCTCCGCAGCCTGTCCACGCGAAGTATT
>JBEKNU010000322.1:0-8391 GCA_049522495.1 Terriglobia bacterium | reverse complement strand
CCTTCGAAGTCCTCGCTCCGGTGCAGGCGCTGAAACACCCCAAAGAGTTTGTTGGCGTACTTCATGCTGAAGCCCACGCCGTTGTCGCGCACGAAGACGGCACGGGCGCCATCTTGATTGGCTACTCCCAATTCAATGACGGCGGGTTTCCGCGGGCGGGTAAATTTGACGGCGTTGGAGAGCAGGTTGACAAAGACCTGTTTCATCAATGCCGGATCACACTCGACGAAGGGCAGTGTCTCAATCTTCCACTCGATCACGCGATTGGGGTTCGCACGCTTCAAATCGGCCATGACCTCTTCGGCAAGGGAGTTCAGTCCCGTCACCTGCATCGCCAGTTGCTTTCGCCCTACGCGCGCCAGATTCAGCAAGTCATCGATCAACACGCCCATCTGGAGGACCGAGTCGCGAATGGTCGCGACGTATTCCTGGGCATCGGGGGAAAGCTCGGCCTGATGCTCCTCTACGAGCAGCTTCGAAAACCCGTCGATGTGTCGCAGCGGCGCGCGCAGGTCGTGCGAGACCGAGTAGGTGAAGGCCTCCAGTTCTTTGTTCGCAGCCTCAAGTTCGGCGGTGCGCTCGTGCACCCGCTGCTCCAGTTCATCGTTAAGCTTGCGGATTTGGAATTCCGCCCGCTTGAGTTCGGTGATGTCGCGCGAGGCGCCGAAAGTTCCGATGATGTCGCCGTTGGCGTCACGCCGGGGCATCTTCGTGGTCAAGACCCACGTCACACGGCCATCCGGCCAGACATTCTTCTCTTCCTTGCCCACCAGCGGCACGCCCGTCCTGATTATTTCCTGCTCATCGTTGTAGGCCTGCTGGGCGCGTTCCGCGGTGAGGAAGTCGGAATCGGTCTTGCCGATCGCTTGGGCAGGGTCGCTCAGCCCAAATGATTTCGCGTGCGCCTTATTGTTTCGGGTAAAGCGGCTCTCCCGATCCTTGAAGTAGATATTGTCGGGGAGATTGTCCATAAGGGTGTGGAGGAGATTCCTCTCCTCAATCAGCGCCTCTCCCGCCCGCTTGCGCTCCGCGATATCACGGCGAACGATTCCGCTGGCCGTAATCACTAACCCCAGCGCCAACAGCGTGCCGAAAACAATCACCAATCTTGCCTTCCTGGTACTTGCCTGGCTCGCAGCGGTTCGAACCTCCAATAAGCCCCTTTCCTCAGCCTCCATCCCCTCGGTCAGCTTACCTATTTCATTCGTCAGCCGCACCCCCTCGCCCTGGCCCACCAATTGGCTGGCAGCAGCAAACCCCTGGTCCCGGCGCAGACTAATGACCATCTCTGCGAACTGGATCTTCTGAGCAACCAGCCTTTCGAGGGCGGGAAGCCGGCGCTGCTGTTCGGGGTTATCCACCGTCAAGTTGCGAACGGCTGCTTCGTCCTGCTGGGCGCTTAAGATGCTGGCACGGTAGGACTCGAGATAGGATTCCTTGCCCGTCAAGGCAAAACCCCGGTAGCTCGATTCCATACTCTCTATGGCCCAGCGCAGATCCTGGAGGTTCTCAAGAACCACGTGGGTGTGCCGCACCCATAGGTCGCTTTCACTGGATACGACCAAGCCGCGATAGGAGATTGCACCCGCGACGAGTAAGATCAAAATGGCAGCCCCGAACGCGAGTTGCACCTTCCGAATCAATGGGGATTTGGTCTTCATTTCACCCTCAGTTGGGACAGGATGTAAGCGAGGGCTTCCCTGGCGCGAATGCCCGGGCGAACGATCCCCCTCGGGGTTAAGGGTCTGGTTGCTTGGAGAAAGGAATGCGTGTTCTTGTGGGGCGACTTCATGGTGTCACTCCCAGGACGTGGGCACTTTCCACATGCGCTGCGACGCTGGCCGCCTTGAAATCCTCAGTTCCGGTTAGTCCAAGGCCTGCGCTCTGGGAAAAGGAGAAGAAGGAACGGGTTGGGGAATTTTCAGCGTATGCGTTCATTGAAGGAACCCAAGTCTTGGCGAAAATGCCTCTGAGCTACGGGGCCTTCAAACCGCAAGGGCGGCAGAGTGAGCAGTAGTACGAGGGTCGGGCGGGGGCGATATCCGTCGGTTAGCTATAGGGGGTGGCCTGGGACAGGTTTCTATTTTGAAAACAAAATGTGCCACGATTCGCCTTTCCCCCAATGTAAATAACCACTTTAAAATACAACCAAGGTACTGTCAAGTCCCTAATTAATATCTATGTACTATGCGATACCCCTCTGAATTTTGGGTGTTGGACGGTGGCGCAAAACTAGAGAAAGTGGAGCCAGGAATGCCTTGTGCGAAGGAAGGCGAGGCAGTGGCCGGGACTCGGCGTTCACAATCTCCTAAAGAGTCTGTATGCAAACCTCCCACGACGCGCTGTAGCGGCGATCTCCGATCACCGAAGTTGTTAATTCTAAAAACCCGGCGGTCAGAGACCGCCGCTACAGATCAGAGTTTTCACACAGACTCTAGAGCGTGGCCGGTGGACCCCACGATGGGGAACGCCTTCGTCCGAAGCCCTGGGCCCTCATTCGACTCGACTGACCAATAACCGCGCAATGCCTTTGACTTTCGTTAGGCTCTGATTTAGCATTAGCGTATCGTATATCCTGAATCGTTGCCAAGTGTCTTGGAGTAAGACCACGGCACCACAAACAAGCACCAGCAGGAGGGAGCTTGTGAGCAGGACTTCTCGCAAATCTCGCGTTTTAGTAGTTGATGATGAGGAATCTATCTGCCTGCTGCTGGATGCAAAGCTCAAATCCGCCGGGTATGAGAGTCGTTACTGCACAAATAGCTCTGAGGCCCTCGAGCTCCTCTCCCGAGACCCCTTCGACGCCATCATTTCCGATCTGAATATGCCAGGCGTCACCGGTATTGACCTGCTGGAGGCGGCCCGCCAGCATCTTCCCCACGCTGCCTTCCTGATGGCGACAGGTGTGAATGACATCAGCGTCAGCATCGCCGCCATGAAGAAGGGGGCGGCTGACTACTTGCTGAAGCCTCTTCAGTTAGACGCGGTCATCGTCAGCTTGGAGCGCGCCCTGGGAATTAAACAACTGGAAGCGGAATTGGAGTACTATCGGGAGCACCTTGAGGAGAGGGTCGAGCAACGGACCAAGCAGCTCGAGGCAGCCTTGCGGATAATTGAGCTGACTTACGACCAGACGATCGAGGCCCTGGGCGCCGCGCTCGATCTCCGGGACAACGAAACGGCTGGGCATTCGCGACGAGTTACTCTTTACTCGCTGGAGATTGCCAAGGCCCTGGGATGCTCCCATGATTTGTCCCGGCAACTCACCTGGGGCGCACTTCTGCACGACATTGGCAAGATTGGCATCCCCGATTCGATTCTGTTGAAGGCCGGTAAGCTGACACCCAAGGAAGCCGCCATTATGCAATCGCACGTGCGGATCGGTTTTACTTTGTTGGGCCAAATAGCCTTCCTTGCCCCCGCCACCGAAATAGTTCTGACGCACCAAGAGAGGTTCGACGGAACAGGTTACCCCCAAGGCTTGGTGGGAGAAGAGATACCGTTGGGTGCCAGGATTTTCGCCATTGCCGACACTCTCGACGCCATCATGTCGGATCGCCCTTACCGGCGCGGTCGGCCGTTTGCGGTGGCCCGCGAGGAAATTCAAAAAGAGTCGGGCAAGCAATTCGACCCCAAGGTGGTCGAAGCCTTCCTCTCGGCCCGGGAAGAAATTTGGGATAAGATTCGCATGGAAGCGGCGATGACCCGCCCCGACGTTCAGCGCGTTGCATCGCCGCCGCTGCGCGTGGGTCAGGAATTGTCAGGTGATTCCGTTAGACAACAAGGCGGGTAGCCGTTCCCGAGGAGCGTCTTGAACCATGATGCCGCTGCGCGACTCCCTCTGGGGGATACTTCTCATCTCCAGACCCAAGGATGAACATGAAAATCAAAATCATGGCCGTTGATGACGAACCGGATGTCTTGGAATTGTTGAAGACCATGCTGGAAACCCGTGGATACGAGGTCCTGGCGATCGAGGATAGCCGCGAGGCCTTGAAGCGGTTGGAGGTTGAAAAAGTCGATGGGCTGTTCGTGGATGTGCGCATGCCCTACTTCGATGGCTTTGAGCTTACTAAACTGGTGCGCGCGTCGAAGCTCAACGGGAAGGTTCCCATCGTGATGCTCACCGCGTCGGATGACGGGGAAACCATGCGGAAAGGCTTCGACATGGGCATCAGCTTCTTCCTGGGCAAGCCTTTCACGCGTGAGCGTGTGTACAACTTGCTGGGAGTCACCAAAGGCCCCATGACCCAGGAGCACCTACGGTACATTCGGGTCCCGTTTCAAACCTCGGTGAGCTGCAACTGGGGATATAACAGCGTGGGTCACCTCAAGACTGACAGTCGGGACATCAGTGAGGGCGGAATGCGTCTCAGCCCCTTGGGTGATGTGGAAGTGGGCCAGGAAGTTGGCTTGGTTTTTGCTCTCCCGGATACGCGGAGATTACACTTGAACGCCCAAGTGGTTCGAAAAGTGCCAGATGACGGGATTGGGTTGAAGTTCGTTACCCTCCCGGCTGAGGACAAGGCTGCCATTCAGCAGTACATCCATGCGCGCATCGAGGATTGATGCTGGGTTGCTAAGATTACGTCAGGCCCCAGTAGAAGATCTGCTCCCCAGCCGCATGGGTGAATGACGCCGAACGCGCTACCTGTGCAGGAGTGATGGCCGGCTGGCGCATCAGAGCGACCCAGCTTTGCGCTACATTTCAGCTACTGTGCAGGTCGAGGGTCATCCAGATGAGTCCTCCTTCGAAGGTTTTGGACACCTGAATTCGCAGGCCGTCAACGAGGGCGTAAAGCTGGTAATCCTTCCCGCTCACCACGGTGGGTACGGAGAGCATGCAATGTTCGGCGACGTCCGAAAGCTGGGCCTTGAAGGAGCCTGCCACCATATTGCAGACCTCTCCCAGGGCATCGCGGATGCACTCCGCCGAGGTGCTTTCATCGGTGCCCAGCATCTTGCCGGCGATCCGCGCGGCGGAACCCATGCTGCAACGGAAGCTCAAGACGCCGCACAGGTCTCCGGCCAACCCAATCATGGCGGTGTAGTCGGCCACGCGCGGCAGGGTGGCCTGGTCGGAAGGGCCCAAGGGCGTTCCGACCATCATCTCGAAGACCTCCGCGGCGGCGCTATCCAGGGCTTGGGTAAAGCGTTGCTGCGTTTCCTCACGCGGAAGCCCCGCCAGCTTGGAAGCAAAATCGCCCGGACCGGATGATTTGGCCGAAATAATGAGCTGTACGTGGTTTCGACCTTCACCCTTGTGTTCGGAGTCCATGATTACCCCTGGAGAAGTGGAATGATCCGCTCTTTGATTTGATCCGGACTGAAAGGCTTGCGAATGTAACCGCGCGCGCCGCTGGAAAGCGCCTGCACCACATGCGCTTCACCCGCTTCCGTGGTGATCATCACGATGGGCACGCCTTTGGCGTTCTCGACACCCTGAAGTTGCCGGACCAGTTCGAGGCCGTCCATGGCCGGCATGTTGATGTCGCTCAGGATCAGGTCCACACGAGTTTGCTGCATGCGCGCCAAGGCTTCCACGCCATTACTCGCCTCGAAGACTTCCTGGATTTCCAAACCCGCCTGGCGAAGCGAGCGGTCAACAATCTTCCGCATCACCGCAGAGTCGTCCACGATTAATACCCGTAGCGCGTTCATGCTTCGCCTTCATATTCCCGAAAGGGATTCTTGGGAATTCCACCGCCAAACAACCCCGCGGCGCCGAATTCCATTAGCTGAATCAAATGGAGAAAGTCGGTTTCGAGCATTTCGGCCAGTTGCTCCGCCTCTGCGGGCTTGAGCTGCGGCAGGCAGGCCTGGAGGATTACCCGATCCTGATTGCCGGCGGGCTCCGAGAGTTCGGGCGGCAGGCCTCCCAACACGATTCCGCGCCGAGTACAGAACTGGTCCGCCGCCGCCACCACCCCCACCAAGTACGGATCGTGGGTGGCTTCCCGCGGCTGATGATGACTTTCCATAACTTCCAGCAGGGAGGGGGAGAAATTCCAAGAAACCCCAATCCAGTGGCCCACCTCGCAATGATCGGTGCCAAAGCGCTCCCGCTCGGATTCGAGGGACTCGCTCCAACCGCAATTGGTCGAGTGTTCGGGCTCTTGCGGCTCCGTCGAGCTGATCACCAGGAGGGGCAAGGCTCCAATGTCGTGCAAGAGCCCGGCAAGGTAGGCCTGCTCGGGCTGAGGGTAGGAAATCCCCCGGGCAAGCCTTTCGCTGAGCGCCGCCGTGAGGAAACAGTGTTGCCAAAACGATTGAATGTCCTCCGAGGCCACCCGGCGCCCCACGTACTCGACCAGCGAGCAAGTCAGGACCATCGTCCTCAGCCGTTCGCTTCCCACCATCATGATCGCGTGCTCGATCCGCGTGACGCGCTCGCGAAAACCCATGAAGGCGGAATTGCACAGGCGCAGAACCTGCGCCGTCAGGCTGGGGTCGGTCCGAATCACTTCACCGACGCGTTTGAGGTCCACAGGAGCCGCCGCCAGCAGGCTGTTGAGCTCGAATACATAGGCGGGCAGGGTGGGAAGCCCCTCGGAAAGTGCAGCCATTAAGGCGAGCTTGCGGCTCTGCCTTGCCTCCGGATCTTCCGTGCTCGGTGGGGCAGGTGGAGTCGGCGGGCACTGAAGACTTGCGTCCGCGATCCTTTCCGAAGACGCCAACTCGACTTGGTGCTTCGACAAATACATTCTCCCCACCCACTCGTTTAGCTCATCGGCATTATCCCCCCAGCCTTTAGAGGCACGGGATACTGGACACGGGATTCGGGATTCGGAATTCGGGATTCGGAATCCGGGATTCGGAATTCGGGATACGGAATTCAGGCCTGGGGAATCAGTGAATTGTGAATGGTGAATTGTGAACCAGGAGATGTTCTCACCATTCACCATTTACCATTTATCCTTCTCTATCGAGGTTTGAAATGACGGAACTTCCCAATCCCGCACCGGTGCTGGACCTCATCCAGGCCTTTCGGCGGTCGAAGACCCTGTTCACCGCGGTCTCCCTGGGGATTTTCGATCGTTTGGGCGATGGCGCGGCGGACGCCCCAACACTCGCCCACGAGTTGGACGCCGACGCCGACGCACTCCAGCGCTTGCTGGACGCCTGCGTCTCCCTCGGCCTGCTCGAGAAACAGGCCGCGCTCTATTCCAACCCGCCCCTGGCCACGACCTACTTGACTCGCTCCAGCCCCCACACGCTCGCGGGGTACATTCTCTATTCCGACCGCGCCCTTTACCCGTTGTGGGGAAACCTGGAAGCGGCGATTCGCGCAGGCACCAACCGCTGGCAGCAAACCTTTGGTGGCAAGGCGTCGATATTCGAGCACTTTTTCCGCACGGAAGAGGCGCGACGGGACTTTCTGAGCGGCATGGACGGCTTCGGCCAATTGAGTTCTCCCGCCGTCGTCGCGGCGTTCGATTTGGGGCGGTTTCGCCGGTTGGTGGACCTGGGCGGCGGCACCGGCCACTTGGCGCTGACCGCCTGCGCGCGTTACCCCCAACTTCAAGGCGCGGTTTTTGACCTTCCCGCGGCAATCTCGACCACCCGCGATTACGTGGGCAGGCGCTCGCTGGGGGTTCAGGTGGACCTCATCGTGGGTGACTTTTTTACCGACCCGCTGCCGGAAGCGGACATCTTCGCCCTCGGCCGCATTCTGCACGACTGGTCAGAGGATAAGATTCGCACCCTGCTGAAGAAAGTTTGGGAGCGCCTGCCCTCGGGCGGCGCGCTCCTGATCGCCGAGAAACTCCTCAACGACGACAAAACCGGCCCCGTGCCAGCGCTGATGCAATCGCTCAGCATGCTGGTCTGTACCGAGGGCAAGGAGCGCACCCTCGCCGAATACACCGCCCTGCTGCGCCAGGCGGGTTTTGCCCAAGTCATGGGAAAAGTGACCAACGCCCCGCTCGACGCCATCCTGGCGGTGAAAGAGTGACTGGACCCGAGAGGCTTGCCCGCCCCCCTGCCCCCTGCGTTGTGGTCCTGAGCCCCTGGGCCATCGGGAAATCGGGTCATCGCGTGGTCGGGAGATATGCTCATCGAGCCATCGGGCCATCTAAGACCGGCTCTGTGGTCGGCCAATGAACCGATTGGCCGATTTTGCCGCCTCAGACTCCAGAATTCATAACTTACTCGGTCCCTGACACCTGACACCTCTCTTAACCCTCTTTCTTTTCATCAACATCGCCAGAGAGCGATTTTAACTAGCTTGTTTTCATCAACATCGCCAGAGACCCGTTATCGGACATTTTTTCTACATTTGTTTTCAATGACATCGCGAGACTAGCCTTCATTTTTTAATTCCCCCTCGTTTCCACCTCCGCGCCCTGAGTGTCGGATAAGTCATTTAAATTCATACACATCGCTCGCTGG
>JBEKNU010000321.1:0-8400 GCA_049522495.1 Terriglobia bacterium | reverse complement strand
CCTGCCACAGACGCGCCGTGAGATCCAACGCCTGTTGTTTACCTGGACCGGCGAGTGTGCATATTGTGGCAGCATAATTCGCAAACGAAACCGTCCACCTTAACTTAACGTAGTAGTATTAGCCTTTACCCTTTAGCCTTTAACCTTTTCAGATTAATGTCGAAAACCACTCTCCGCCAACGCATCTCTTTCACCTCGACGCAAAAGAAAATGCTTTTTGCGCTCGCCAGCATGGTGGGGATGCGCATGCTGGGCTTGTTTCTCGTCTTGCCGGTCTTCACCCTCTACGGGCTCCAGTTCACCTCATCGAAGTTTTTGGTGGGCTTTGCCTTCGGCGCTTACGCGCTGGTCATGGCGATCCTGCAAATTCCCCTGGGCAGGCTGTCGGACCGCATCGGCCGTCGCAAAGTGCTGGTGATGGGCATGACGCTGTTCAGCGTGGGATCGTTCCTCTGCGCCCTACCTCCGCTGTTTCCACACTCATGGCAAATATGGGAACTGATCCTTGGGCGGCTGGTGCAGGGCGGGGGAGCGATCATCTCCGTGGCCTTTGCCACCGTGGCCGATTACATTGAGCCCGAGCAGCGCTCCACCGCCATGGCGATGCTGGGCATCCCCATCGGCATATCGTTTGCGGTGGGAATTATCGTCGGGCCCATTTTGGCGGGATGGTTTGGCACGGCTTTCCTGTTTTGGTTGACGGGGTTCCTGGGCCTGGGGACGGATTTCCTCTTGGTGGGTTACCTGAAAGACGAGGTTCCTCCGCAGAAGCCTCCCGCGCCCCTGCTGCATGTCTTCTCCCATCCGTCGCTCGTCGCCTACGCCGGCGGCGGGTTCCTGATCAATTTTTTCTCGTCCACATTTTTCTTTCACTTTCCCCTGATCGCCACCGGCCAGCATCACCTGAAAATGACCCAATATTACATGGTGCTGCTCCCGATGATGGTGATCAGCGCCGTCACCATGTTCGGCTTTTCCCAAGGCGCGGACAAAGGCTGGGGGCGCCCTCTCTCCGCCCTTGCCTACTTGATGTTTATTCCCAGTTTCCTGCTCCTCTTCGAACCGGCCTGGCTGGCCCAGGACCCCCAGCGTTTGTTTCCGGTCATTCTGGCCGGTACAATTTTCTATATCGGCTTCACCGGCCTTGAGCCGATTCTTCCCAGCCTGGTCAGCGAAGCCGCGCCGGGGGCATCGTATGGAACGGCCCTCGGTTTTTATAATACTGTGCAGTTCCTCGGAAGCGCGGTGGGAGGCCCGCTGGCTGGTGCCCTCGCCAACTTCCCCATTGACCGCACGTTGTTCACCATGATCATCGCCGCAACCATCGGCTTCCTGATGATGGTGGCCACCAAGCCGCCCGTTCGCAGCGAGATTGAACGTCAGTAATTCCTTCCGGCAACCCCCAAAGCGCGTCCCGCATGGGTGAGAAATCCATACTAACGTTGTTAACCAAATCCCTCCTTAATCGTTATACCCCGTGAAGGAACACGCTATTGGTTAAGAAATCCGGGCCGCTGGGGGTTCGAGGGCCGGGGGAACCAAAAGGGAGGGACAGCGATGAAGACAAACATGAGATGGCGCAGCGCCCTTTGGGCAGTGGTTTTGGCTGGGGCATTTTGGGGGTTGGTGGGGGTTGGGCCCGTTCCAGCCTACGCCCAGAAGTCCACGGCAGTTGCCAGTGCCGCCAGCCCGTCGGATCAGGACATCTCGATTGTGGACACGCAACGCGGCGCCCTGGACCGTTTTCTGGACGCGCACCCGGAGATCGAAAGCGATGTGGCCGGCCGTCCGCACGCGATAAGTGATCCGAATTACCTGCACGAACATCCGGAACTGCAAGCTTTCCTGGAAACCCACCCGCTGGTGAAAGCCGACCCGCGCGCCTTCCTTAGTCGGGGAGATTGGAGGTACCAGTCCCACCGGTCGGACCTCGATGACCTTTTCAGCTATCTTTTTCCTTCCTCGGTGTTCGTTTGCTTCCTGCTGGCGTTCCTCTGGGGGCTCCGTACCTTGTTGGAGACTCGCCGCTGGAACCGGAGCTTCAAGATGCACGAGGACGTACACACCAAGCTGATCGAGAAGTTTGCGTCCGGCCAGGATTTTAACGCTTACCTGCAATCCGACGCCGGCCGTCGACTGCTGGAGTGGACTCCACCCGTAACGGACACCACCTCCCGCGGCCTGCCCAATCCCCTCGGGCGAATCTTCTGGTCGCTGCAAGCCGGGTTGGTCCTGCTCCTGGTGGGTCTGGGCCTGCTCCTGCTGCGTGACCAAATGGCCGCGAGCGCCTTGCCCCCGCTGCTGGTGTTTGGAACCCTGGGCGTGACCCTCGGCATCGGTTTCATCCTTTCGGCCCTGGTTTCCTATGGTCTTGCCAAGCACCTTGGGTTGATCGACGGGGCGGTGCAGGGAAGTGACGCGATGCTGAAGCGTTAGTGGCGCGACGGGTCGGCTAATAAATCCTGAACGCCTAACCCATTCCGTGGCAGAATTTGAGTATGTCCATCCGGGAAATCACCGTGGCGGAGCTGGAAAGTTCGAAGGTCGGAGGGGAAGCAGCCGAGCTAGCTTTCCACATGGACGAGCAGACTTTCCAGGTTTTCTACGAGAGCACGGCGCGCCCCCTGTGGTCCTATCTCTGCCGGATCTTGGGCAGTGCGACCCTGGCCGACGATCTTGTCCAGGAAAGCTACTTCCGCTTCTTGCGGGCCACGCTGAAATCGGAGGATGCGGCCTATCAAAAAGCCTACCTTTTCCGGATAGCGACCAATCTGGCGCGCGATCACTGGCGCCGCCTGCCGCACCAGGAACAAGGGGGGGGCGACGATCTCGAGCAGGTGCCATCGGATGATCGCACCGCCGAGCATGTGCAGCAACGCTCGGACTTGGGACGCGTCTTGGGACGCTTGAAGCCGCGGGAGCGCGAGCTCCTGTGGCTCGCTTACGTTGAGGGCTCCAGCCACAAGGAAATCGCGGAAGTGTTGGGCTTGCGAGCTCCCAGCGTCCGGCTCCTGCTGTTTCGGGCGCGGCAAAAGATGATGCAATTGCTCCATCGGTCCCGGCTGGCGATGAAAACCCCGGCCGGCGCAAGCGATCGTTCCTGAAAGATGAGTAAGCTTATGAAGCTACCACAGTGTGATCGGGAACAAGAGGTGGTGGACGCCCTGTGCTCCGGCCGCTGGGCGAGCGAGTGGGGCGAAGAGATCCGGCAGCATGCCGCGGTTTGCGGAGTGTGCGCCGAGGTGGCGTTGGCCGCCCAGGAGTTTCAGCGCGAAGCGGAGCTGGCGCGAGTCGAGCTCCAGCAGCCGGGTGCGGGCCTGCCCTCGGCCGGACTGGTTTGGTGGAAGGCCCAGCTTGCGGCGCGCCGCGCGGCCGAGCAGCGCGCCACCGAGCCGATTATGTTGGTTGAGCGCGCCGCTTATGCGCTCGGAACGCTTGCGGCGCTGGGGCTGGGCGTGTGGCAGTGGCCACGCATCGCCGGTTGGCTTCACGGAACCGAGACTGCCGCGTCCCTGCCTCGCTTCGCGGCGATGCCCGATTATTCTTCCAGCGGCGCGTGGCTCCATCGCCTCGCGCAGGCTTGGACTGGCCAGACGCCCACCTATCTGCTGGCTGCGAGCGCCGCCGCCTTTCTCGCCTTGATGGTCTTCGCTGTCTATGTGGTCTGGCAAGAGGATTGAAGCTGGGCAATGATGGTGCAGGAACGGTCCGGGTCCCTACCTTCCGGCAGTTCTCCCCGCGCGTCGTGAGAAATTCCAGTTATACGTGCGGACATAAATAATTGCGAATGACTCAAAATCATAGTCGCTTCTAGCCAGTTACGGTCGTGGAAGCACATTTCGCATGATTCGCATTTACTTATGTCCGTGCGTATAACTCCAACTCCGATGCGGTTTACACGCTGACGCGCAGGTCTTCTTCCGCAGCCTGCGGCACGGGCCGCGAGGGAGGCGTGTAGCCGTCCGGCAAATCTCCGTTGTCGACGCGCAGGTATTGCCAGTAATGGGGCTTGAGCCCGGCGATCAGTTCGCGCCGCGTCTTAGTTTTGAGGGGCCGGCCAAGATAGATTTTTCCCATGCGCGCCAGGGTCTTCTCCGAAAACAGACCAGAGAACATCACGAGCGGCCATTTGAAGTTCGGGCCATTGGTGTGCCGTAGCTTGAGCAGCCAGACGATGAGGGAGCCGAATTTCCATGTCAGGGGCGCCCACCAGGTACTGGAGGTCGGTCCCAAATCCATCCTCCAGCACTTCATGATGATCTGCCACTGTAAGGGCGTAAGCTGCCGCGTCTCGGTAACTCCGCGCTTACTCTCCATGCGCGTGTCGTGCAGCGGCGTGAAGATGGAGGGGACCAGGATGGCGAAGAGGCCGCGGCGCTCGATTTCGTAAAGCAGGTCGAGCGTGGCGCGGGAATCATCGTCGGTCTCGCCGGGGTTGCCCACCATTAGGGTCATGACGGGGAACCAGTTGTTTTCGTTCGCCACGCGCAGACCTTCCAAGATCACGCTAGGCCAGTCTTCGATGGAGAATGGCACGGCCTTGCTGGGCATGATCTGTTTTCCCATGCGCACCGACCCGGTTTCAAACCCGATCAGCGGCGAGAGCGCGCGCTTCTCCGGGTGCGTGCTCAGGCGAATCTTCACGGGGCTCTTGTCCAGGAGTTTTTCGGACAACTGCTTGATGAGCAGCGGGTCAACCACAAAGGGCGCCATAGTGCAATGGCTCAGCAGGTGGTTTTTCACGCCCGGGGTTTCAACGATGTCGGTGTAGAGAGATACCAGCGCCTCGCGGTTGGGGAAGAAGAACGGTGTTCCGGTCCGCACCTGGCCCCAGATGAACATGTCTTCCGTGGCCAGGGAAATCTGCGGGTTGCCCTCGCGGACGTTGGCGCGCACGGCCGCCATGATCTTGTCCTTGGGCACATCGATTTGGGGATTCAGGTCGGGCACGCAGAACTGGCAGCGCCGCCCGCAGCCCGTGGTCATTTCGATGACCCCGAACGTCGTGCGCTTTTCCGGCACCAGGATGCTCTCGCGTTCCGTGGGATGAGCGACGTTGATCTCACGCGGCAGAGTTTCACCCCGGATGGCTTTGTGGAACAGGCTCACTGCGTCCACCGATTCGCTGCGCCCTTCCACCACGCAATCCACGCTCAAGGCCTCAAAGCTGTTGGTCTGGGTAATCTGCCAGCCGCCCGATCCGCCGACGATGACTTTGAAATTTTGCCGGAAGGGATTGGCCTTGATCTTCGCGAACATCCGCTTGGCATAGTGGGAATTGATGGGCTCCTTCGAAGAGCCGAACATGGACGTATAGACGCCCGCGGCAAACGTCACGCCCAGGGGGTTGTGCGTGGAGACGCCGACCGCGCGCGTTCGCGGTCCGAGGAATTTGTCCAGATCGTCCGGGTAGCAGACCACAATGTCGTCCGCACTGAATTCCCTTTGCAGGGATTTCTCCACTAGGCGCACGCCCGCCGGCATATAGCGCGCCGTCCCATCGGGGTTGTGCTCCACCTTGCGCCACGTGGGATACTTGTCGTTGATGACAAACTCCATCCAGACGGGCAGGGAAGCCAGCGCCATTTGGATGAAGTAGCCGGCGTGATCGATGGTCTCGGTCAGCGGCGCCGTGAGGACGATCAGCTTGCCTCCGTCCGCGGGTGGCGCGTATGGCGTAGCAACTGCGCCGTCATGATGGGCCTGCGTACCATTGCCGTTGGAATTGCCGTTACCACGGAACAAACCTTTGACCATGCAAACGCCTCCCGCGAAGAGTCGCCAAGCGCTAAGTTTGATTGTTCAGGTGCCCAAAAGGCAAAACCTACCCGAGCAGGAATTCTACATGAAACACCGCGCTGAATCCATAAATATCAATGACCTGTGCTCGCCCCGGTTGACGGCGGGCGGTTGCCTCTGGGATATTGGGGCTGTAGCGGCGGTCTCCGACCGGCGGTCGGCGCTCCCCGCCTTGGCGGGGCAAGCTCCAAGCGCCGCTACAGTTTCTGTCGCTCTGTATACCTACTTGTATCACCCGATCGCGCGGCTTAACCGGACCGTTGGGCGGACAACGCGGCACGAGGCATTATGGCGGTGCGCTCGAAAAATTTGAAAACCCTGGATGCACGGACTCCTGACGAGTGGCGGAGGTGGCTCGACGAGCATCACCACTCGGAATCGGAGGTGTGGCTCGTCTTCCACAAACGGCACACCGGGCAGGCATCGATCGCCTACCAGGATGCCGTCGATGAAGCCCTCTGCTTCGGATGGATCGATAGCCTCATCAAGCGCCTTGACGACGCGCGTTATGCCCGCAAGTTCACGCCGCGCAAGGCGGATAGCAAGTGGTCCACCATCAACCGCCAACGCTACGCGCAGCTTAAGGCCAGCGGGCGATTAACGCCGGCGGGGTTGAACCGCCCGCCCACGGATCGAAGCGGTGATGCGCCCAGGCCCTCGCCCTCGAAGCTCCCACAGTACATTCAAGATGCGCTGAGGAACCGCCCGGCAGCGTGGAATTATTTCCAGAGTCTTGCGCCCTCATTCCGGCGGCTGTACATCGGTTGGATCGATTCCGCCAAGCAACCAGAAACGAAATTTCGGCGGCTGGAGGAAGCCATTCGCCTGCTCGCGGCGGGCAAGAAGCTGGGATTGAAATGAACGGGGCTAGGGGTTGGGGGCTAGGGATTGGGGATTCGCGATCCGGCGTCAGGGGTAGCCGCAGCGTCGCCGCGGCGGCTGGCTTGGCGGCTTGACCGGCGGGTGCATATTCGTTTATATTCGTAATGAATACAAATGACGGAGCACGATCATGGCTAAAACCCTAACCATGCGGCTGGACGAAGAGACCTATGAAACGTTTGTCCGAGCCGCCCAGGCCGAACGGCGGTCGCTTGCCAACCTGGTTGAAATGGCGGCGCTGCGGCACATCCAAGACAGCCTCTTCGTGGATGACGCGGAGATGGCGGAAATCCTCTCGCGGCCTGGGCTCGTGAAGCGTCTCAAAGCAGGCTCCCGGGATGCCCAAAGGCGAAGAGGCAGGTTCGTTCCAGCCGTTTAGCGTATTCGAGACGCGGGGTTTCCTCGCCGATCTCGCCGCCTTGGGAATCGTCTCCCAGCGGCGGCTCGAAGCCAAGCTTCGCGATTATGTTTATCCGATTCTTCGCCAGACCCCTCACTCCGGTTCGAATGTCAAGCGACTGAAAAATTGGGACCCGCCCACTTGGCGCTACCGAGTGGGCGATTGGCGCTTCTTCTACGAGATCGATGAGAAGCAGCGGATCGTTTTCATGACCGCAGCCGACCACCGTAAAGAGGCCTATCGCTAAGGACTCACCGCAGGCGGCCCGCTTGCAGCGATGTCCTGTTCGCGCCCGAAACCGTGTGCCGCATCGAAGCCTTGCTCAAATCCACTCCCCCGCCCAGCCGCACCTGGTTGTAGTGGGTGTCCCCACCCGCGTCTTTGAGGTGGCGAAGCAGAAAGGCTGTCTGTCCCTACACTTTCTCCTCAAGCTTCACGCCATAGAGTCCTCTACCCTCTCCGCGTGAAGGACGACACCACACGATCCGTGCGGGCTGTCTGACTCCCGGGCCGGGCCCAACGGTGAGCAACACCTTATCGCCTTCCTGCATTCTCAGGTCTGACAAGAAAGAGACCCCTAGCTTTGAAAGGTTCTCCGTCTTCATGAAACTTTCCTTCCCATCCCGATCTCTTATGCGGAGAGGCAGCAGAACCACAAAACGCTTGGTGCGACGCCTTTCTGTTCCGTCCGGTGAAAACAATTTTGAAGCGACCAGCCTCAATGCGGGCGATTCCGCCTCTTCCTGCGTAACCTCCGCCGACCCAAACCTCCACTCCGTCTTCATCCCGCACTCCCGGCAAGATCGTGCCAGTGAAGACTGCGCAACGAGTTCATGGTATTGGTCCAGGGTGAGCTCCGCCATTTCCCGGCAATGGCAGCGGGGGCACTCCAGAAGCGCATCAACACCCTGGGGAGTGGAGAGCTCTTCTCTTTTCTCCGGAAAGTAGACGCCCCAAACGTTGCGATCAGGTTCGAGGCTCTCGATACCCCACTCAGGCTCCTCGGGAATCGATTCCGCGGTAAGCCCAACCACGCGAAAAGGGCACGGCCGCTGCCTTGCCTTAAGGTTGGTAATCATGATGGGTTCGTTGGGCCGAAGTGAATGCTTCAGTCTCACGCGAGCGCCATGCCGGTTAACCGCCAGAGTGAACGTAGTTTCTTCAAAGGGCTTCCCGTCGGCGCCTTTTCCTTCCACTCGGATGGGAATTCTCAGCCCGGGACGCGTACTACGACGACGGCCAGCTTTGCGCGGTTGATCCTCACTCATGGGAGTTCCTCGCCCGCCCTTTGCGTTTTGAAATTTCGCGAAAGGGTAACT
>JBEKNU010000320.1:0-8454 GCA_049522495.1 Terriglobia bacterium | reverse complement strand
TTAATTGATTACCTAATTATAGTATAATATTCGTACAATACTGTCAAGAAATAAAAACAGTATCTCTAATGATATAATATATTGCTTAATGATGAGCCATCGTCACTGCCCTCATGACCGTGGGCGTTTCCTTCAATGACGAACTGGGTTTCGGGGTGAAGGGTTGGGGGGGACGGGGTTCGGGGGCCGCGTAGGGCCGAACGGCGTTCGGCCTCCCGGATCGGCCTGCCTTTGTAGCGCCGACCTTCAGGTCGGCACGTGCTGAACTAAAGTTCAACGCTACCACCGCAGGCGGCTGGCGCAGAGCGAGCCCAGCTCTGCGATTCGCGTCCATCGCCCGCGCTAAAACGCAGAGCTGCGCTCTGCGCAAGCCGGCAAGGCCCAAATGCCGCGGACCTTGGACAGCAGCGCCACATGTTACTTGCTGAATGGGGGGTAGCGCCGCGGAGTTAATCATGGAGATGGCGGGGCGCGCGCGTAATTCAGTTGGTGAATCGGATGCTCACATCGCGTTCGGCCGCGCGGCCGTGGTCGTCGATGACGCGGATCAGGTGGATGCCGTCCGTCGCCGGGGTCCAGGGGATGGCTCCGTGGGTTGCCGGGGACTTGGCGATCAGGGCTGCGCCGTCAAACCAGAACACGCTTTCCACGTCCGCGTCGGTGCTGGCCTCGAGCGGAATGGTCTCCGCGCCGGATTTGTGGCGCAGGGTGTAGGTCAAGCCTCGCAGTGGCGTGGTGATTTTCGGGATGCCGCTCGAGTCGTCCACTGCGCAGTCGGGCATGGCGGGAGCTTTGCGGCGGGGCATGCCGGCTTCGCGAAATAACTTCATCATGTCGGATGGCCAGAATTCAAAAATCTCCTGTCGAGTTGAGTTCAGGTCGTAGGGTGGGCAGACGGGGAGCCCTGTGGCGATGTCGAGTGTTACCGCGCGGTGCAACTGGCTTACCCGGATGGGTGATTTGCCCGGGATGTACCAGGTCTCGACGGTTTGGGGGCAGTAGATGTTGGGCAGGTCGCCGCTCTCCGCGCAGATTTCCACTTTGCTTACCCCCGGTGGTGGTTCCGGAGGCTTGATGACTTCGTCGGGTTCCTGGAGATTCAGCGCATCGGCGATGCGGAAGAACAGCGGAGCGGCTGCGTCCACGCCCACGAAACTCGGGTTGCCCTGAGCTTCGAAGTCGCCGATCCAGACCACCAGGATGTAGGGCCCCACGATGCCGGCGGACCATGCGTCGCGAAAGCCCCAGGAAGTGCCGGTTTTCCAGGCGATTGGCCAGCGTCCGCGGGGGGCCAGGGACGCGTCCTCGCCCGGCCGGGGATTGTGACTGAGCATATCGACGGTGATAAAGCTGGCTTCCGGACTGAGCAGGCGCACCCCCTCGCGCTTGACTTCCGACGGTCGACTGCGGAGGGGTTGCAGCACACCGTGGTTGGCCAGCATGGCGTAGAGGCCCGCCAGTTCTTCCATGGTTACTTCGCCCCCGCCCAGCGCCAACGCCAGCCCGTAATACGATTCGGGCTTCATGTTGCTGACGCCCGCGCTTTGCAGAAACTGGTAGAAATCGGGCTGCCGGAGCTGCGTGGCAATCCAGACCGCCGGAATGTTGCGGCTGCGGATCAGCGCGTCCTGCGCGGGAATGGGGCCAACGAAATTGCCATCAAAATTCTCCGGCGTGAAGGGGCCGAAGGAAGTGGGCGCGTCACGCAGGATGGTGCGCGGGTGGAGCACGCCCTGATCCAGAGCGAGCGCATAGATGAAGGGCTTGAGCGTTGAGCCGGGGGAGCGCTTGGTGAGCACGCCGTTGATTTGACCGTGAATTCCCTGGTTCGAGTAATCGGCCGAGCCCACCCAGGATTTTACGGTCATGTCGCGGTAGTCCACCAGCAGGGTCGCCGCGTTGCGGATGCCTCGCTCGCCGAACTGATTCAGGTACCGGTCGATCTGCCGTTCCACCAGGCGCTGAAGACCGGCGTCCAGAGTGGTGTCAATGCGGCCGGAGAGGCCGGCGTTGCCTTGCAGGATGGCGTCGGTGAAGTGCGGGGCGTGCAGGGGCAGAGCGGAATCGGCCTGCGCAAGAATCGGGAGTTCGAGTTGGCGGGACTCGGAGTCCGTCGGGCGGTTTTTGTTGATCCAGAAGTTGGCAAGCTGAGCGCGCGCGGACAAGAGCCGGCTTTGCGGCAGGCTCCGCCCGGCCCTGGCAGGTCGCTGCGGGATGACGGCAAGGGTGATCGCCTCGCCCAGATCGATTTGCGAGGGAGGTTTGCCAAAGTAAATGCGGCTGGCCGCGCCCACTCCCTGGATGTTGCCGCCGAACGGCGCCAGGTTCAGGTAGGCCTCCAGAATGCTGCGCTTGGAGTAACGCGCTTCCAGCCACAACGCCGCAGCCGACTGCTTGAGCTTGCCCGCCGGCGTTTTGGTGTTCAGGTGGTACATGAGGCGCGCGAGTTGCATGGTCAGAGTGGAACCGCCCTGGCGGCCCTTGCCTCGCCAGGTCTTTAGTGCGGCGCGCATCAGCGAGAACGGATTGACGCCCGGGTGCCAGTAAAACCAGCGGTCTTCCTTAAGCCGGAACGCCTTGACCAAGGCGGGAGACATCTGACTGAGCGGCGTCCATAGGCGGTACTGGCCGTCGGAGGCCAGGGTGGCGCGGAGCAGTTCGCCGTCCGCGGACCATACGGTTGTGGATTGCGGAACCAGGTCGCGGAGGGGTCGAGACGGGTAGAGGCGGATCAGGAGTAGTGTGATGGGCAATGCGAAGACCGCGACCCATTTGAGTACGCGCCTTGTCATTAAATGTTTCACTTTTTCTAGTCTCTGCTTGCCTATCGCAACGGAACTGCGAACCTTAAACCGCAGTTCCACGCAAATTCACTCAGATTCCTACGTGGCGACTTCGATGAAGAGAGTGAGGTGGTGCGCCGCGAGTCTCCTGATACGAACCCTGACTTGGAGCGGATCGAAGCCGTACGATGGACACACGAATATAGAACAGTCTGCCAGGGGGCTTCTCCAGCTTGAAGAAGCCCTTGTCATCTGTTTTGGTCGAAGCGAGCGCCGTCTTCCAACCGGAGCTGCACAATTCAACCGTGGCTCCCTCCACTGGTGATTTCACAACACTCGCATAAACGTGACCTGAGAGCGAACGGCTAACGATTACACGTTCAAGCTCGATGGTTATATATTGGCCATGCCCGGAGCGGGCTGCCAACGAGAATGTGAGGATGAGCAAAAGAAGCCTTTGGATTGTCATATCACTATTTGATGGCAAGAAAGCGCGTAGCCACGTCTGCCGTATCCGCTCATGGTTTCACGATCTCCAGTTTCGCCGCCTAGCTCATGCCGGCCGGATGGCGCAGAGCGAAGGTCTGCGACTTGGTGCGGGCCACGGGCATTGAGCCATTCCACATGAATCGCAGAACTGCGTTCTGCGCCAGCCCGCATCCGCGGTACTAGGTGTTATCGCCCCTCTGGTGGCTGGCTGTCGGCGGCTTCCCGAAGTTCCTCAACGTCGGCAAGGTCTCGGGTTCGGCCCGATGCGAGTTTTGATGCAATCAGGTCGTCTCGGGAAATAAAAGACGCCTTGAGGCCGGTCTGCGGGTCGATGATCGCCTCAACCCGCCTTTGCCAAGCCGCGTCAAAACTAACGCCTGGAATGTGGGAATGAATATCCACCGCGAGAGGCTCGCGTCCGAAGCGGATGAAGCTGTTGCAGTCGGCAAGGTCTTCCACCCGGATATCTTCAACCGGGGCGCCAAAGGCGGCGAGCGCCGCATAGACCGCCTGCGCGGTGGCGGGGTCCGCTGGGATGAGCACATCCAGGTCCTTGGTGGCGCGGGGCTGGGCGTGAAGCGCGACGGCGTAGCCCCCGATGATAAGATAGTTAACGCCCTGGGCGTGGAAGGCGGATAAGAGGTCCTTGAAGTCTTGGTACATCCGGAGCCATACCTTTCAGCGCGTAGGCCGCAAGGGTGATTTCCGCAACCGCTTCCATCCGCTCGTGCACGGGACGACTCTGCCAGTAGCGGTACTCGTCCGACTTCATTTCCTTATGGCTAGTGTACTTGCGAAGGGTCTTTTCCATCCCTTCATTTTAACACATGCGCGGGCACGGCAGGCTGGCGCAGAGCGAAGCTCTGCGACTTAGTGCGCGCCACGGGCATGTAGGCATTCCACGTGAATCGCAGAACTGCGTTCAGCGCCAGCCCGCCCGAACTGCAGACCTTGGACCGCAGGGCCGCGCTACCTCGCTGTTCCCGGGTTTTCCTCGTCATCATTTGGTCGACCACTCGAATGACTTGCCCGGCGACTGAGTAATCTCGAGCAAGCGCGGTAGTTCCGCACATCGAGCTGCCATCGTCTCGGTGCACAACGGAAAATCGGCTTGGACTTCCGCAGCTATCGGATATTCCGGCTGTTCGACCAATCGCTTAACCGCACGGTCGAGCACCTCTTCTATGCTACCTACAGTGAGGGCTTTCCTAAGAAATGTGACATTCGGCTCCAGCCAGCGATGCGTGTAAAGGTATCCTGCGAAATACCACAGGCAGGGCGGCCCGCCTCCGCCGTTTGGAGTCCAGGGCAAGAATATCGGGTTCTCATACTTCGAGTACATGAGACAAGATACGTACTGCACCGCAGCAACCGCGCGTCCAACCGTGTCCATTGACCACCATGCACTCCACAAACGATCGATGTCAGGCAGGATGACGCCATAGGTTGCAAGTTCTCTAAACCACCGGTACGGCCGAGTTCTTGCCCCTTGATATTTGAGTCCCCGTTGATCGTCTATCTCTTCGAGGATGGCTTGCCGCATAAATTCCGAAACCACGTTGGTCTGCTTGGGTTTTAAGTGCAGTTCAAAGACCTTCCGATCAGCAAGGACGGGATAAAAATACTCGAGCACACCGCCGTAACTGTTGTCGGTGCCGCGGAGATCATTGCGCCACATCTCCAATAACATTGGCAGTAGGTAAACGAATAACGAACTCTGGATTTCCGCGTAGTTCAGGTCGTGCATGTACGCAAGCAGGTCGCCGTCCCGAGGCCGCTCGCCAGGCTGAAGTCGCGCCAATCGGCGCAAGTACGAGGGATCACCCTCATAGGGCTGTTGGGTGATTTCGGTGGGCGGTCGCCCTGCGCCCAAGGCCCGACGAAACGCAAGTCGTGAATCATCTCTGTTGAAAGTCATTTCATGCTCTTAGATACAACCCCTCATTCTCACGGCTTCACGATCTCAAGCTTTGCCGCCTGGCTTTGGCCGGTGATCTGGCGGTTGTACATGCCTTCCGCGAAGGCGGGAGGCGCTTGGAACACTCCGGCGTTGGTGGCTCTTACTTTGTAGACGTAGGTTGCCGCATTCTTGGTGGCGTCTCCGTAAAAGACGACGCGGTCATCGCGCTTGTCGACATACGTGGGCGCCCAGTCCGTGCCCGGTCCCAATTGGCGATCGAGCGTGGGCTCGACGCCGCCGGGCAGGAGATCCACCACGGCGATCTGGTTCAGGCGGTCGCGACTCGTCGTTCTCACCCGCAGGCGCACCCAGAATTCCTGGCCCACCGTGACCTTGGTAGTCACGTTGCTGTTCGCGTCGAGAAACTCGTGAATGACTTCCAGGCCTTGGCTGATTTCGGAGGTGGGCGGGTTGCGGTCGAATCCCGACTCGTTGAGGGAATAGTAAGCCGTGAGCGAGCCCTCGCGGGTGAACTGAACCTTGGCGATGCCCACCGGCACGCTGACTTTCGATGTTGACGCCTGCCGCTGGCCGCCCAGCACGATTCCGAGTTTCACCGCCGGCGCGGCGGCTTTGGCGTACGCATCAAGAGCCAGCAACGTATAGGCCGCCGAAAGGGAACTCACGCGGTTGCCGCTGATCGCGCTGCCTATGCCTTCCAGCGCCTCGGAGGGAACACGGTTAATGCGGTCCGGGAAATGCCGCGCCAGCAGGTAAAGCAGTTGGGCGTCATGCACCACGGGATCGTAATAGACATCGTCCATCCCCCCGCGTTTTTGTTGCGACCAGGGAACGTTGCGGATGATTCGGTCGGCCTCGGCATTGCGCTGCATCAGTCGATAGGTGGAGGCGAGGTAAGCGGCCGCCAGGTCATTAAACCATGTCGCCGCCTGGCGATTGGCGAGCTCCTGCTCGACATTCGAAAGCGCGGCGGCGGGCTTGATTCCCTGGCGCGCCAGCAGATAGACGGCATACGCCCGCAGACGGCCGTCTTCGAGCGTGGGGGCCGGCGTGGAGGCGAAACGCGTGAGCCATTCATCAACACTGGCGAGCATTTCGGGAGGAACCTTCTGACCGCGGTCGCGTGCCTCCAGCAGGAAGTGGGCCGCGTACACGGTGGGGAATTCCGCCGACTGCGGCGATGACGACCACAGCCCGAAGCCCCCGGAATCGTTCTCGCGGCTCTGCAACATGGAAAGCGTTCCCGCAATCGGCTGCGGGTCGCGCGTCTTGACGGCGCCGAACTCAGGCCGCGAGGCGAGCAGCAGCGCGGCGAACCCTTTGCTGACCAGTTGTTCGGTACAGGGATATGGATAGGAATCGAGATAGGCAATCAAGCCTTCGCCCCAAACCAGCGGGAGTGCCGAAACGGAAGCTTCCACGGATCGGAGTTCGGAGTAGAGATCGCGCTTGAGAGGCACGTTGGTGCTCGCGCTGTCGAAGCTCCCCAGCGTCAGTTGGGTGCGATAGGCAATCGCGGGACGTACGCTCACGCTTTCTTCGATGTGGGCTTCGGACCTGCCCCGGGTGGCGGAAAACTTCAGCGAGGCGGGTCCGAGCACGGCATTCGCCTTGAACTGGAACTCAGCGACTCCTTCGCGTTTTTCGGCAATCTCCAGGTCGGAACTGGCGGAGCTGGTGAGGGTGAGTTCGCGCGACACGTGGGCCTGCACACGGATCGGATCTTTCCCCCGGGTGTTGTTGAAGACTCCCACGGTGACGCTGAATTCATCACCGGGCGCCACCATGGCGGGCACATTGGGCGTAAGAATGAAATCGCCCTTCACTTCCGTGTCCGCTTCGGTAACGCCGGCGCGCCGCGGACTCACGGCGACGGCGATGATGCGCAGGCGCCCGTTGAAATAATCGGGCACGGTATAGCGAAGGTCGCGCCCTTCCGGGCCCGCATCGATAATTCCCGACCACCACGCCACCGGCGGCTTACGTTTGCGGTTGAACGGATTGAGGTGGCGGGCGAAGCCACCGTCGGCATCGCCTCCGGGAGCTGCAAGCGCGAGAAAACGCTCGAACTCGGGCAACATCAAATCCAGGATCTGCGTCGTTTCGACCTGAAGCATGCGCTTCTGGAAGAAGTACGCAAGGGGATCGGGATTCTTGTAACGCGCGACCTGAAGGATTCCTTCATCTACCGCAAACACCGCAACGCGCGAAGCTTCTGCTGGGGCGACGTGCATGGTCAGAATGGCGCCCGGCTTGATCTGGGGGACGGCGCTGACCCGGACTTGTTGAGTGCGAACCGAGAGGTCGGCCGCGAACGGCGCCACTCCGTAAGAAAGCGGGCTCATGAAAATCTCGTCGGAAGCGGGATCGCGGAGGAATTCCACGGCCACGTAGCCGTTGCCTTCGAAGCCCGGGGGCAGAGTGACGTGCTGGACGGAACTCGTGGTGCTGGTCCTGAACCACTGGTGGAAGAAGACGCGTTCGCGTTCGATGGTGATGAGGCCGGCGCCCGCGTAAGGTGCGCGGATGCTGACGCTGATGGTGTCGCGCCCCGAGTAGGCGGACTTGTCGAGCTGGATCTGGAGCTCCGCGTTGCGATCGAGCGAGCGCGAAATGTTGGCCTCGCCCGCCACGCTGTAACTGAGCCGGTTGAGCTCGGCGCCGGCAGAGTTGCGCAGAACCAGCATGAAATCACCGGGCTCCTGGGTGGGAATCGCGAAGTTGCTTCCCCCGGCGGGGATCTGCACATTGCGAGTATTGCGGACGGTTTCCTTCAAGCGCGAGACGTATTTATAGGTGCTGTCCGGCTGCTGGGTAAGAACAGAGAGATACTTCCGCTCTACCCATTCGAGGGTGAGTTGCGGGGCGGCGACCGGCGTGAGTTGCTGGTTCACGGCCAGCCAATGCGCATGGCGCTCCGTGGAGCGGCTTACGAAGCTCAGGTCGCCATCCGGCTTGACGCCCACCAGGTAGGGAGCATCGGCAACGATGGCCGTGTTTTGCGCGGCGACGCTGCGGCCGCCTTCTGCTTCAAAGGCGCGGGCGAGAACGTTGAGCCGGTAGGCGCGGCCCGCGAAGCGCTTCAGGTCGAGGTTCAGTTCGGTGTTGCCTTTGTCGTCGGTGATCGTGGGGGCGAGCGTTTCGTGGTACGGCTCTTTGACAACTTCGCCGATTTGAAAGCGATAGTCGGGGTACGGTTCGAAGCGGGGCAGCACAGGGGAAAGATTGAGTTCACCCTCGACCCGGCGATTGCTGGCGGGC
>JBEKNU010000319.1:0-8470 GCA_049522495.1 Terriglobia bacterium | reverse complement strand
TTCCGGTTTGGCAGCCGGAGCACCTTGTGGAGCTTTCTGTGCTCCGCCGGGGCGACAAGATCCCCTTCTCGTTTCCGATGTTCAGGGAGCTCGAACGAGGGCAACGAGTCTTTTCCGGCCTGATCGGCTGGAGCTTCGGCGAGATGGCCAATGTGGATCTCCACGGCGTGCTGTCCCAGGCCGAGGAACGCTCGGTCACCGGCAATTACTATTCCGAGTTGGGGGCCACCCCTCTTCTGGGAAGACTGATCACGCCGGAAGGCGTGAGTCTTGACAGGAGTGGAGTGTCTCCGGTGGCGGTGCTCAGTTACGAGTTCTGGCAACGTCGCTTCGGTGGGGCCTCGGACGTTGCCGGCAAAGTGATTGGGATCGAGGGCAAACCGTACACCATCATCGGCGTGACTCGGAAGTGGTTTACGGGCATGGCCACAGGCGAGCCGGCGGACGTGACGATTCCCATGAAGAGCACCGATGACCGGTCACTGCTATGGGTGTTTATCACCGGCCGGCTGAAGGGCGGCGTCACCGCCGCGCAGGCTCGCGCGCAACTCCTTTCGCTCTGGCCGGAAGTGCTTCGCGCCACGACTTCGACCGAGGCCCCCGGACTGCGGCGGCAATCGTTCCTCTCGATGAGTTTGGATGTGGCGTCAGCCGCAACGGGCGTTAATACCGCACTGCGGTCACGTTTCACACGGCCGCTCTATGTGCTGATGGGCGTTGTGGGGTTGATCCTCCTGCTCGCGTGCGTGAATCTGGCGAGCCTGATGCTGGCGCGCGCGGCCGCACGCAGTCATGAAATGAGCGTGCGTGTGGCCCTGGGAGCAAGCCGCTGGGCTCTCGCCCGCCAAGTGCTGAGCGAGAGCCTTTCGCTCTCCGCCTTCGGAGCACTGCTGGGACTTGCCTTCGCATACTGGGGCAGCCGCTTGCTCGTGAGTCTGATGACGCAGGCTTCTATCACGCCGGTTATTCTTGACCTGAGCCCTGATTGGCGTGTGCTTTCTCTTACCGCAACGGTGGCCATTCTGACAGGAATTCTCTTTGGTCTCGCCCCGGCGTGGCGCTGCTCGCGCGAGGGCCCAGCTTCTGTACTCCAGCAGAACACGCGCAGCCTGGCGGGCACAACCGGAAAGTTGGGCAAGGCGCTTATCCTATCGCAGATTGCCCTTTCCCTGATGTTGCTGCTTGGCGCTGGACTATTGGCGCAAAGCTTCCAGAGATTGTGTTCCATAGACCCCGGCCTCAAAGGGAGCGTGCTCGAAGTGGGCCTTTATCCCCGGCCAGGCGGCTACCAGGACCTTGACATGAACGGCTACCGCCGGCAACTACTCGAGCGAATCTCCAGTCTACCGGGAGTGGGCTCAGTTGGCTTCTCGGACGTTTCCATCGGCGGCGGGCAGCACTGGCAGGACACTGTCTCTGCGATCTCAGAGGCTTCAAGCCCAGGCGCCGGCATCATGACCTACCAGGCAATGGTTTCGCCGGGGTTCTTGCCAACGCTCGGAATCAGCATGGTTCGTGGCCGGGATTTTGACTGGACCGACGATGAGCACCACCCGCGGGTCGCCATCATCAGCAGGAGCCTCGCCGAGCGGCTTTTCCCATCGGGCAATGCTCTCGGCCAGCGCATTCGCTTCGGTTTCATGCCCGAATTTCAGGATCTTGAAATCGTAGGAATCACGAACAATGCTCGGCTTTTCGACCTCCGGAATGCCGCAGCCCCGGTTATTTACCTCCCCTCCCGCCAAAACCCTAAATGGGCGCAGGGGGGCGGTCTCCTTGTGCGGACGAGGGAGGCTCCCGAAACATTGGCAAGAACCGTGGAACACGAGATCGAGTCGCTCGGACACGAATATCCTCTAGGCACGAAAACTGTTGGGCAAGTGGTGAGCCAAGCGCTTGTGGAAGACAGCGTCATCGCAATTCTTTCCGGTTTTTTCGCGGCTTTGGCGCTCCTGCTGGCTTCAGTCGGTCTGTACGGACTGATGTCCCATGCCGTTACCCACCGAACCCGCGAGATCGGTATCCGCATGGCACTCGGCGCGCCGCGGGCAGCGGTTCTTTGGCTTGTGCTGCGGGAAACGCTCGCGCTTGGACTGTTCGGAATAGGCCTGGGAATTCCTTGCGCGCTGGCCGCCAGCTACCTAATCGAGAGCATGCTTTTTGGGATTTCATCGAGCGACGTCCCGACGATCGCCGCAGTCTCGCTTTCGCTGCTCGCCGTGACCTTGATCGCGGGCTACCTGCCGGCGCGGCGAGCGTCCCGAATTGACCCCATGATCGCGCTGCGCACGGAGTGAGAAGCGTGCCAGGTGGCCCCGAAGTTCGCCACTCTGAGGACATCGTTCCAGCGGGCGTGCGGGGGCAGAGGTCGAAGCGGTAACAGTCTCCTTGCGCTTCGCGGAATTGGCCCGCTTTAAACTTGGCCCACTTGGCTCTTTACAATACTTCGTTTCAGTTCTAAATTGGACTGGTCATCAGGCCAAAGGAGTTAAACCATCATGCTGGTTACGCTGGATTCGAGCATACGCAAGCCGCTTTATGTGCAGATTCGCGATCAGCTTCGCGACCGCATCCTGAACGGTGGGCTGAAAGTCGGAGATCGCTTGGAAGCCAGCCGCGAGCTCGCGCATCAACTGGGAGTGCATCGCACCACCGTGGGCAACGCTTACGCGGAGCTCGAATCCGAAGGCCTGATTCAGGGGACCGTGGGGCGTGGAACTTTCGTGACCCCGCTGGCGGAAACCCTGCGTGCTCCCCGCGGCCGCCCGCGCGGCGCCTCCCAAGACCTTTTCTGGGAGAGTTTTTTCCCCGAGGAGCCGCGCGACGATTCTTTGGGACGCTTGATGGCGAGCTCCGGGGAGGAAGGAGTCATTTCGTTTGCCGCCGCCCACGGCGCGGAAGAGTTGACCTCCCCGGACCTTGTTCGCCGGGCCGCCGATGCCGTCCTGCGCCGCGAGGGTGGACGCCTGGTGCAGTACGGTTCCACCGGCGGGTACCAGCCCTTGAAAGCTTATCTGCAAACCCGGCTGCGGCGCGACGGCATTCCGGTGGAGTTCGACGAGATCCTGGTGACCCACGGCTGCCAGCAGTCGCTGGACCTGCTGCGCCGCGCCCTGATATCCCCAGGCGAAACGGTGGTGTGCGAGAATCCCACTTACACCGGCCTCTGGAATGTTTTCGATTCGCCGGGAGTCCGCTTAATGGGCGTTCCGGTTACACCGGAGGGCATGGATCTCGACGCGCTCGAAGCCCTGCTCGAGCAGACGCGCGTGAAACTGATTTTCTGCAGCCCGACCTTCCAGAACCCCACCGGCTTTACCATGCCGTTGACGGCACGGCAGCGGCTGCTGGAGATTGCCCGGCGCTTCCAAATTCCCATCGTCGAGGATGACGTCTACGGCGCGTTGCGTTATCGCGGCCGACAGATTCCTCCCCTGAAAGCCCTCGACTCGGCCGGGCTGGTGATCTACCTGAACAGCTTTTCCAAGGTGGGGTTCCCGGGTCTGCGCGTGGGCTGGTTGGTAGCTTCGCGCCCCGTGATCGAGCGCCTGCAGTGGGCCAAGCAACGCGCCGACTTGCACACCAACTTGCTGGGCCAGGCCGTGGTCCAGGAATTGGGGGCGCGCGGCTGGCTGGACAAGTGGATCCGCAAGACTTGCAAGGTTTATGCCCATAAGCAGGACGTGCTGCGGCGCGCCATCGAGCGGCATTTCCCGCCGGAAGTTCGCGTCATCTATCCGGACGGCGGCATGTCAGTTTGGGTGGAACTGCCGGCGTTCCTGGATGCCGAGGAACTTCTCGTAAAGGCGCGGGAGCGCCGCATGACCTTTGCCCCGGCGCGCTACTTCTATTTTCAAAATCCCAAACACAACGCGCTGCGTCTGTGTTACACGGCTCTTCCCGATGATAAAATTGAGAAGGGCACCGCCATCCTCGGGGATTTGCTGAAGGCGGAAATGCGCCGGGCGAAGAAGGGAAGGCCCCGTACCTCGGTGGGTGCAAGCGTGGCGCTGGTGTGAGGTTTACGCAACGGTAGGCAAGGGTGGACAAGGGTAGGGAAGGGTTATGAAGGCTTGTCAAGTGAGGAAGTCAAGGGGATAGGGTATGGAACCCATCGAGTCCAATCAGATTGCTGAATTGCGAAATGCCCCGCTGGAGATGAGTCCGGAGGAATTTCGCGCGGTGGGTTATCGCCTGGTCGATCGGGTTGCGGAATTCTTGGGTTCGCTGCCCAGCCGGCGGGTAAGCCCCGGCGAATCGCCGCGTGAAATTCGCGCCATTCTGGGAGACTCCCCGCTACCCGAGCGCGGAACCGCCGCCGAGCCCTTGCTGGAAGAGGCGACGCGGCTGCTGGTAGAGCATTCGCTGTTCAATGGCCATCCGCGCTTTATGGGATTCATCACTTCGCCCGCAGCTCCTCTCGGCGTGTTGGGAGAGTTGCTGGCCGCGGCCATCAATCCCAATTGCGGAGGATGGGTGCTTTCGCCGATGGCGAGCGAGATCGAGGCGCAGACCATCCGGTGGATCGCCGAGATGATTGGCTACCCCCGCGAGGCAGGCGGAGTGCTGGTGACGGGCGGCACAATGGCCAACTTTGTGGCGTTTCTGGCTGCACGCAAAGCCAAGGTCACTTGGGATGCGCGCACTCACGGGCTGGCCGGCGAGGGCGCCCGGCGGCTGCGCGTTTACGCCTCCACCGAAACTCACACCTGGATTCACAAGGCGGTGGACCTATTCGGCATGGGGTTGGATTCTATCGCGTGGATTTCTGTGAATTCCGACCAGCGGATCAACACTGTCGAGTTGCGCGAAAGAATTTGCGCGGACAGGGCCAAGGGCGATTTGCCGTTTCTGGTGATCGGCACGGCCGGTACGGTGAGCACCGGCGCCGTCGATCCGTTGCCGGAGATCGCGTCCATTGCGCGCGAGCACGGGCTCTGGTTTCACGTGGATGGAGCTTATGGCGGCTTCGCGGCGGTTGCGCCGAACGCGCCGGCGGATTTACGCGGCATCCGGGAAGCCGACTCGGTGGCTGTCGATCCGCACAAATGGCTCTACGCGCCGCTGGAGGCCGGGTGCGCTCTGGTGCGCGACCGCAATGCCCTGCGCGATGCCTTTACTCAAAATCGCCCTTCGTACTACAAGCTGCTGCAAGACGCAGAAGAGGCGGTCAATTACTTTGAGTATGGGCCGGAAAACTCCCGGGGCTTTCGCGCGCTCAAAATCTGGCTGGCTATTCGCCAGGTAGGGCGCGAAGGTTACGCGCGCATGATTGGGGATGATATTCGCCTGGCGAAGACCCTGTACGAACTCGCCGACGCCTATCCCGACTTGCAGGCTTTCCGGCAAGGCTTGAGCATCGCTACGTTCCGCTATGTGCCGCGCGACCTCCAGCCGGGAGACGAAAAAGTGGAGGAGTATCTCAACGAACTCAACAGCGAATTGCTAGGGCGCTTGCAGAAGAGCGGCGAAGCCTTTTTGACCAACGCGGTCATCGGCGGAGCGTTTGTCCTGCGCGCCTGTATTGTGAATTTCCGGACTTCGCTCGCGGATATTCGGGCGCTCCCCGGAATAATTGTGCGCTTGGGCGGCGCGCTGGACGCGGAGCTGCGGCCGGAAGCTTCACGGGGGACTAGGGCCGAAGCCAAAACATCTTTAACCTGAGAAGGAGTCGTGCCATGTGGGAATATGATCAGCAAATGAAATTGAAAGTAGGCTTGGCGGAAATGCTGAAGGGCGGCGTCATCATGGACGTCACCACGGTCGAGCAGGCCAAGATTGCCGAGGACGCGGGTGCCTGCGCGGTCATGGCGCTGGAACGCGTGCCGGCGGATATCCGCAAGGAAGGTGGTGTGGCCCGCATGGCCTCCATCAAAATCATTAAGGAAATCATGGCTGCCGTGACCATTCCGGTCATGGCCAAGGCGCGCATCGGCCACTTTGCCGAGGCGCAGGTGCTGGAAGCCGTGGGCGTGGATTACATCGATGAGAGCGAAGTGCTGACGCCGGCCGACGAGGAAAACCACATCCTTAAGTGGGGGTACAAAGTGCCGTTTGTGTGTGGCGCGCGCAACCTGGGCGAAGCGCTGCGGCGCATCGGCGAAGGCGCGGCGATGATCCGCACCAAGGGAGAAGCGGGTTCAGGCAACATCGTTGAGGCCGTGCGCCACATTCGCGCCATCACCAGCGAGATTCGCCAGCTCACCACTCTGCGGGAAGAAGAATTGATGGCAAAAGCCAAGGAGCTCGGCTCCCCCTATGACTTGGTGAAATGGGTCAGCCAGAATGGCAAGCTGCCCGTTCCGAATTTCTCTGCGGGTGGGATTGCCACTCCGGCGGATGCCTCGCTCGTCCTCCAGCTCGGCGCGGAGGCCGTGTTTGTGGGCTCCGGCATTTTCAAGTCTTCTGACCCGGCGCAGCGCGCCAAAGCCATCGTCCGCGCCACCACCCATTACAATGAGCCGCAAGTGGTGGCCGAATGCTCGGCAGAAGTCGGCGAAGCCATGAAAGGCCTGGACGTGCAGAAGATGGACCCCAAGGAGTTGCTGCAGACTCGGGGGTGGTGAAAATAGTGAATAGTGGATTGGCATGGGGGCGGTTAAAGGAGAGCCGCCTCTTATGAACAATTGACTGCCGGTTAAAGCTTTGGAAGGGCGACTGACCACTAGCCACTATCCACTTACCGCTGATTCTATGAACAACGGCCACAAACCCGTAGGAATCCTTGCTGTTCAGGGTGATTTTGCCATGCACGCCAAAATGCTGGACGGCATGGCGGCGCCTTGGATGCTGGTGAAGCACCCCGCGGACCTCGAGGCAGTAAGTGGACTCATCATGCCCGGCGGTGAGAGCACGACCATGCTGAAACTCTTGGCCACTGAGGGCATCGGCTCGGCCATCAAGGAGTTTGCCGGCCAGGGGAAACCGATTTACGGCACCTGCGCGGGGGCGATATTATTGGCGAAGGAAGTCTTGAATCCGCCCCAGGAGAGATTGGGTTTGATCGATATCGCCATTGAACGTAATGCCTACGGACGGCAGATCGACAGCTCGGTGCGAGCGGGAGAGTGTCCCGACCTCGCCGACCATCCCGTGGAAATGGTCTTCATCCGCGCCCCGATCATTCGCCGAGTGGGAGAGGGCGTGCGTGTGCTGGGCCGATGCGGGGACTTGCCCGTCCTGGTAGAACAGGGAAATATCCTGGCGGGGACTTTTCACCCTGAGTTGACGGACGACCCAACGGTGCATCAATACTTCTTGAAGAAATTACGCGATTAAATAATTTGGAGATTGAGCGACTGTGTAAGGGATAGATTGTATAATCCATCCTCCTCCCTGGACGCGTTCGGGAGCCGGGTCCAGCCGCCCGTTAACTCCATGGCTAAATCACGTAGTCACCAGATCACTAAATCTCGGAATTCCTCGATAACGCGATGACCCCTTCAAGCGTCCATCCTGTCAAGATTTTGTTTGTATGCGTTGGCAACGCTTGCCGGAGCCAGATGGCGGAGGCGTGGGCAAACCACTTCGGCAAGGGCAGGGTGGAGGCTTACAGCGCCGGCACGTATCCTTTCGGCTTGATTGCAGAGGACACTTACACTGTAATGAGCGAAAAGGGAATTTCCCTCGACCATCAATGCTCAAAGGGCTTGGGTGACGTTCCGGTGGCGGAAATGGACGTGGTGGTCCGCATGGGAACTGAAGTTGAGTGCCCCGTCCTCGCGGGTTTCAAGGGACGCGTGGTGGATTGGAATGTTTTCGACCCCTACGCCCGGGGCATTGAATCCTTCCGGATTGTGCGCGACATAATCGAGCGGCAAGTACAGGGGCTGCTGGCTGATTTCATTGTTCCGGATGCTTCCGCGTAGTGGATGCGGGCGCGCTCTGGGTGTTGTGGATTCCGTGATAAGATGCTCGTTGAAGGTAATGCAAGTCGACGGCGAAGAGCGTTGGCTGGCTGTTCAGAAGTGATGGAAAGGCTATCCAGGGGAAGCTTGAGGGAGGGATTTGTGAAAGAAGAGCATCCAGACAATTTCGACGCAGAGTTGTTGCTGCGACTCTACGATCTGCGGCGTGAAGCCAAGCTGCGGCAGGGACGCGAGTGGTTTGTTCGCGAGTTCCAGCCGAAATCCTTTGAGGACTACCTTGCGCAAGCCCCCCCGGGTTCGGAGAAGAATGCGCTTTTCCGCATGACGGTCGGCTATTGGGACATGGCCGCTTCGCTGGTGAACCACGGGCTCATCAACGAGGACCTTTTCTTTGAAAACACGGGCGAGTTTTGGGTTGTCTGGGATAAGGTCAGGAACATTGCGCCCACGATGAGGGAGAGGAACAAGAACCCCTTGGCATGGAAGAACCTGGAAACCTTGGCGGCAAAGTACGAGCAGTGGATGGCGAAGCGAGCCCCGGAAGCTTTGGAATCGCTGCGGCAGCGGCTGGCGGGCTCCGCGCCCAAGAAACCTGATTAAAC
>JBEKNU010000318.1:0-8517 GCA_049522495.1 Terriglobia bacterium | reverse complement strand
AAGCCTTCGGCACCGAACGTAGCCAGGCTTATCCGGCTCTGCCCCGGTGGCGACGCAAGGCCCACCGCCCTTCCTGCCTCGACCTCGTCACCCTGCTGCGCAAAGAAATGGTCGACCATCCCCAAAGCCCCCAATCCTTGGGCTTCCAACTCACCGACCGCGCCCTCACCCAGGCCGCCGACGCATGAAAATGTAGAAACTCCAGGGGCACGCCATGGCGTGCCCCTACAGCAAACTTACCCACTGCGGAAAACTGCGGAGGGGACCAGGGGGCCCCCTCCGTCAGGAAATCCCCAGCTTCGATTACTAGAGCAGCTTCAGAACCGCTTGCTCATTCTGGTTGGCTTGCGCCAGGGCCGCAATGCCCGTCTGCTCGAGGACTTGATATTTGGACATGTTGGCCACAACTTGTCCAATGTTCGCGTCCTGCATGGAGCTTTGGGCGGAAGTCAGGTTTTGTACCTGGGTATTGATGACATTGGTCGCCGAATTCAACCGGTTAATGCCGGCGCCAATGGTGCCTCGCATGGCGGCCACGTCGGAAATGGCATTATTGATGACCGTCAGCGCCGACGCCGCACCCGTAGAGGTACCAAGGTTTTGGGTTGCGAGGCTGGTGGCGTTACTGCCAATTTGGCTGGCAGAGAGCAACCCGACCTGAACCGAAATCGTGTTATACGTAGGATTGGTGACCTCGCCGTCACTGATGAAAACGCTGGCCCCGCCCGAGCCGGTCATCGAGGGCGCAACGAAAGAGTCGGCGTTACCACCCTCCAGGGGGTTACCACCAGTATTCGCAACGTACCCCAGCGCGGTATCATTATTCGTGGCCGTAAGGTCGCCCCGGTTCTGGGCATCGTTGATCACCAACTGAGTTGTTGCCGCTGGCTCGCTGAAGGCACCCGTTACAGCAGTGACAGTTCCAGCCGCAGAAATGTTGCCACTGTAACTACTGTCCGTGATCTGCAGGTGTCCGCCATTGTCGAGGAAGGCGTGAAACGGCGTACCGGAGGTGTTGATAGCATCGATGAGTCCCTGCACCGTGTTATTGCCAGCAGTGTTGAGGACGGTATCGGGAGTGGTGGCAGAGCCGGTATAAGTAAACGTATTTGACCAAGTACCATTCGCCGCCTGCACGCCGCTGTTGATGGTCAGGGTGTCGCCGGTTGTAGCAGTGCCGGCGGTCACACTAGCCGTTGCTCCCCGGAGTTGGTTCGGGTTTTGCAGAGACGCCAAACTTGCCGTTACACCGAGGCCGCTGGCGTTGATCCCGTTGATCAGGTCCTGGATCGTGTTGGTTGGCGCCACCGTGCCCAAGGCGAGCAGGGTGTTGTTACTGACGGAAATGGCACCATTAGAGCTTGTGACCTGGAACTTTCCGTTCGAGTTGATGGACGCCGTCATACCATCGCCGCTGGTGTTGATCGCGGTCATAAGGTCGCCCACGGTGTTCGGGGTTCCCGTCAGCGCACCCGCAACGCCGGTGCCGGTATACGTCGAAATGGTGAGGTTACCGGCAGCCTGAGTACCCTGGATTTGGAGATGACCGGCGCCGTCGAGGTATGCCGAGATACCATTCGTGCCAGTATTGGCGTTGAGGGCGGTCAGAAGGGCGGCCATTTTGTCGCCAGCAGTAAAACTGTAAGTCGCCGCTTGACCGGCTGCATTGGTCACCGTGATGGCATCGGCGGCCGTGAGGGCTGTCGCGGCGGTGTTTCCCGCAGTGGCCCCCGAATATTTCTCCGTGGCAGCCGTGAAATTAACCGTACCACCCGTATTGGTAACAGAGATAGTCTGGCCATTCGTGAGAGCTGTGGCGGCGGTCAAACTGCCAGCGGACCCGAGGAGAGTCGTGGCAGAGGCTCCTGCCGTATAGGTGTAAGCCGGGTTATTCCCCAACTGCACCGTCGTCGTGGTCCCCGCCGTCAAAGCACTATTTACCCCTAGGCTGCTGGTGGCCGTGGTGGCGACTTCGTTGGGATTGGCGATCTTCGCGGCTTGAAAGACGGAGGTGCCGTTGAAATTCGTGGCGTTGCCAATGCGGTTAATTTCAGACGTGATGGAGGAATATTCATTGGTGACCGCCGAGAATTGGGCGGCCGTAAGCCCGCCGTTGGCGGCTTCCGTAGCCAGGGTCACCGCGCGGTTGAGCAGCGTGGTGACCTGGGAGAGCGCGCCGTCGGCGACTTGCAGTTGGCCCACGCCGTCCGTGGCGTTCTGGGACGACTGCTGGAGCGCGGAAATATTGGCCTGCAACCCGTTGACGATGGACAGTCCCGCCGGATCGTCGGCGCCACTGTTGATCCGCGATCCTGACGACAACTGGAACAGGGTGTTTTGCAGGTTGTTGTTGGTGACTTGTAACTGGTTCTGGGCTACCAAGGAAGGGATGTTGTTTAAGACGCTTAGTGCCATACAAGATCTCCTCTCTGTTTGGGTTTCCGTCTTGGGCCGCAGAACCGGCGGCCATACGCAACGCCTTTTCAGGGGCCGATGGTTCTTCTTTCCAACGGACGGAACCGTTTCTCAGTCCATTGCCCCCTATCGGCACTCGTTGCTAAAGCTTAAAGGGCGTCGGGCCTTTGTGGCAGGCGCAGAGTTATCCCCCCGGGGACCGGGTGACTCAGCACGACGCCCTGGTTAAGAAGGCGATTGGGCAAGTGGTCACACCCTCTCCTCATAGGTCTTCGGACATTTTGGCGTTGACAAGTGACAACGTATCTCAGTAAGATGCAGTCGTTCCTAATAAATACACAGCAACGAAACAGTCGTCGACTGATCCGCATTCTCGATTTGCTCGCTGGTTTCTCTGAAGCCAGCCAATGGGCCAGCGCGTGTAACCGACTCCCAAGGGACTTGCGAGGAGATTGCCAAGATGAACACCCCTGCCTGTTTTCCACCTTCCAGCTTTTTCCATAGTCACAGTTCAAGTCCCGCCAAATATGCAACAAAACGCATCTTGAGCGGGACAGCCCTCCTAGTCCTTCTCTTCCTCTTCATTCCCGGCTCGTCGGCGCTTGCCCAGACTCCGCTGACTCCTTCGAGGCTTTCTTTCGGCAATCAAGTCGTAAACCAGTCGAGCGCGGCGATCAGCGCAACGCTCAAGAACCCCCAGGCCGTGCCCCTGAACATCAGCAGCATTGCCATCAGCAGTGGAACCGCTCCCGCCGATTACGTCGCGGGCGGGAACTGTCCTGTCAGCCCGAGCACGCTCGGCCCGGGAGAGACTTGCACCATTACCGTGACCTTTACCCCCTCGGCGCAGGGAATGCGAACGGCCACGCTTACGGTTACGGACGACGGGCACACATCTCCAGCGACCGTCTCTTTGAGGGGAGTGGGTGTGGCGCCGGTGGAAGGTACACCCGGCAGTTCGAATATCGGCGCTGTGGCCGTAGGCTATACCGGCGCGACGTCGTCGGGCACGCTCACCAATAACGAAAACGGAGCACCTACCTCTTCCGGCATGGCGCCTACCAAGGACTTGGCGCGTGGCCGGCCGGGCGCCCCCAAGCTTCCCTCTCGCGTCTCCGGCGGCCCCAGCGTGGTCGCCCCGGGCGGCGTCAGCAGCCCCAGTGGACTCGTTTCCATTATCGTGACCCCCGCGAACCCTTCCATCGCCGCTGGGAACACGCTGCAATTCACCGCCACGGGGACTTACAGCAACGGGAGCACGCAGAATCTGACGGCCTCAGTGGCCTGGAGTTCCTCGGCCCCGGGCGTGGCCACGATCACGGCGGCGGGCCTGGCAAGCGGAGTCTCGGCGGGCAGCCCGACTATCATCGCCACCCTGGAGACCGCCACCGCACCGCCCACCCGGCTCTCGGAAGGTCAGGCAACGGGAGTGACCACGGGCGCTCCACCCATCGTCAGCCCGACGACCAGCGGTATTAGCGGCTCGACCACGCTGACGGTCACAGCCCCGACGCTCGTTTCGATTGCGGTGACGCCTGCGAATCCTTCGATTGCCGCAGGGAAAACGCAGCAATTCACGGCAACGGGAACTTACAGCGATGGGAGCATGCAGAATCTTGCGAGCACGGCGACGTGGAGCTCATCGGCGACGGCTGTGGCCACGATCACTGCGACGGGCCTCGCGACTGCCCTCGCGCCTGGGCAAACGACTATTGCGGCGGCCTCGGGCGCGATCAACGGCGCGACGACCCTGACCGTCACCGCAGGCTTTGTCTATACCGGCAACCTGAATACCGGGCGCGAACTCCATACGGCGACACTACTGAATAACGGCATGGTGCTGATCGCCGGCGGCGCCGTAAACAGTTTAACTACCGTGACTGCGGAGTTGTACAATCCCGCCGCCCGCACCTTCACCCCCACCGGCAACATGACCACCTACCGGGGACAGGGGTTCACGGCGACGTTGCTCAACAACGGCATGGTGCTGTTCGCGGGAGGAATAAGCTCGCCAGACACTGCCGAGCTGTACAATCCCGCCACCGGCACCTTCACCCCCACCGGCAGCATGCAGACCCCGCGCCTTTATCACACGGCAACGCTGCTTAGCAACGGCATGGTGCTGATGGCGGGAGGAGAGAACCGCAGCAACACGAGCTATTTTTCCCCCATCGCCAATGCGGAGCTGTACAATCCCGCCACCGGGACCTTTACTTCCACCGGCAGCCTGAATACCGTGCGCTCCTCTCACACGGCGACCCTGCTGGACAACGGCATGGTGCTGATCGCGGGCGGAGCTACCCTTTACACCGCCCTACCCAGCGCCGAGCTTTACAATCCTGCCACCGGGACCTTCACCCTCACCGGCAACCTGAATAGCGCGCGCCTTGATCACACTGCGACGCTGCTGAACAGCGGCTTGGTGCTGATCGCAGGCGGTTATGGCACCCCCTACAATTTCGTCGCCGGTGCGGAGCTGTACAATCCCGCCACCGGGAGCTTCTCGTACACCACCACCGGCCTGAACACCCCACGCATCTATAACACAACCACCCTGCTGAACAACGGCATGGTGCTAATAGCGGGCGGCCAGGACAACAACAATAATGTCCTAGCGAGCGCGGAGCTGTACGATCCCGCCAGCGGGGCCTTCACCCTCACCGGCAGCCTGAACACTGCGCGCAATTATCATTCCGCGACGTTGCTGAACAACGGCATGGTGCTGATGGCGGGGGGCCAGGGCGCCATAGCCAGCGCCGAGCTGTACGAACCGGCCACGCTCGTGCCGCCGAACCTCGTCTCCGTCTCGCTCGCTCCCACCAGCCCCACCATTGCTTTAGGCACAGCGCTGCACTTCACCGCATTTGGCACGTTTAGCGGAGGCAATACCGAACAGCTTGCCGAGGTCACCTGGAGTTCTTCCAACCCCGGCGTGATCAGCGTCAGTAATGATTCCAGCGATTCCGGGGCGGCCTTTGCCATGACTTCAGCCGCGGCGACGATCACCGCCTGCGCGGGCTCCGTGTGCGGCACGACGACGGTCACGGTAGGGCCGCCGGGGCCCAACTCCGTCACCGGCACCGCCAGCTTTGGCGGCACCGCCAGCCTGAGCAATGCTCGCCAGTATCACACGGCGACACTCTTGAACAATGGCCTGGTGCTGATTGCAGGCGGCGAGGGCTGCACTGGTGCGTCCTGCACTCCCGCCGCATTAGCCAGTGCCGAGCTCTACGATCCCGCGAACGGGACCTTGGCTCTTACGGGCAGCCTGGAGACCGCGCGCTGGGGCCACACCGCGACGCTGCTGAACGACGGCACGGTGTTGGTAGCGGGGGGAATTGACTCCACTGGCAACTCTTCCAGTACTGCTGAGCTGTATCATCCCGAGACGGGGAATTTTACCCCTACCGGCAGCCTGCTGAGCGCCCGCGCGGTGCACACAGCCACCCTGCTGGCGAACGGCCTGGTGCTGATGGCGGGAGGCATCGACGGCAACTTGGCGGCTTCCAACGGCGGCTGGGTCGGGAGCGGCACTGCTCCCCTGGTTGCGGAACTCTACAATCCCGCCACCGGAACCTTCAGCCCGACTGGCAGCCTGATGACGGGCCGCGCCTTTCACACTGCCACGCTGCTGGCGGACGGCCAAGTGCTGATGGCGGGAGGCTTTGCCCAGAACGGCACGAGCCTCAATAGCGCCGAGCTGTACAATTCCGCCACGGGGGCGTTCACCCTCACCGGCAACCTGACCACGCAGCGCTACGTGCACACCGCGACGCTTCTCAACGACGGCACGGTGCTGCTGGCGGGAGGCGCCGGAGCCAACGGCATTCTCGCCAGCGCGGAGCGATACAATCCTGCTACCCAAACCTTTACGGCGACGGGCAGCATGAGCACGGCGCGCGATTGGTTCACCGCCACCCTGCTCAATAATGGCAGCGTCCTGATGGCGGGCGGCGTGGGCAGCAGCGGTTATCTCGCCAGCGTCGAGCTGTACGATCCCGCCAGCGGCAGCTTTGCCCCCACTGGCAGCCTCAACACCGCCCGCTACTTGCAGACGGCAACGCTGCTGAACAACGGGCTGGTGTTCATTGTGGGTGGGGAAGGCGCCGGCAATGTTTCCCTGACGAGTGCGGAGCTGTACGATCCGGCCACGCTCACGCCCCCCAACCTGATCTCCATTTCGCTCGCTCCGAGCACCCCCACGATTCCTTTGGGCACCGCGCAGACCTTCATCGCTACCGGCACGTTCAGCGGCGGCGTCACAGAACAACTTGCCGAGGTTACCTGGAGTTCCTCGAACCCCGGCGTGATCAGCGTCAGCAATGATGCGAGCGATGCCGGGGCGGCCTTTGCCTTGACTTCAGCCTCAGCGACAATCAGCGCCTGCGCGGGAGCCGTGTGCGGCTCGACAACGGCAACGGTAGGGCCCCCCGGGCCGACCTCCGTCACTGGCACCTCATCCTTTGACCCTTCGGGCACCCTCAATACCGGACGCGCCTACCACACGGCGACCCTCTTGAACAATGGCCTGGTGCTGATCGCGGGCGGCTATGGCTGTACCGGTGCCTCTTGCACTCCCACCGCGTTAGGCAGCGCCGCGCTTTACAATCCTGCCACTGGGACCTTCACCCTCACCGGCAGCCTGAACACAGGGCGCCAGCAACACACGGCAACGCTGCTGAGCAACGGCATGGTGCTGATTACTGGCGGCATGGACCCCTCTGGAAATGTTTTAGCCAGCGCGGAGTTGTACAACCCCGCCACCGGGACCTTTAGAGTAACCGGCGGCCTGCTGAACGCGCGCTTCACTCACACGTCGACGCTACTCGGGAACGGCATGGTGCTGATCGTGGGTGGCTTTAACCTTAACATCGCGTCCCCGGAGATCGGGTTCGTGGCCGCCGCGGAACTTTACGATCCCGCCACGGGGGCCTTCTCGTACACCGCCGGCGGCCTCAACACCGCGCGTTCCTCTCACACCGCCACCCTGCTGAAAAACGGCATGGTGCTGATCGGCGGGGGATGGAATGACAATCCTGTGGCCAGCGGGGAGCTGTACAATCCCGCCACCGGGACCTTCTCGTACACCACCGGCGGCCTGAACACCGCGCGCTACTCGCATACCGCCACCCTGCTGAACAACGGCACGGTGCTGCTGGCGGGCGGCGAGATTGACGTCAATGGCGACCCCACTAACAGCGCCGAACTGTACAATCCTGTCACTGGGACCTTCAGCGCTACCGGCAGCCTCCTCACGCCGCGCTACTATCACACGGCGACACTGCTCAACAACGGCATGGTGCTGATGGCCGGCGGCGCGAATAACAGTGGCGGCGGCCCCACCGCCAACACTGAGCTGTATGACCCCACGAGCGGGAGCTTCACGCCCGGCCAAAGCCTTAACACCGCGCGCGACAGTCACACCGCGACGCTCTTGAACAACGGTCAAGTGCTGGTGGTGGGAGGAAACGGCACCAACGGTGCTTTAGCCACGTCCGAGCTGTACAATCCCGGCACGCAGACTCCGCCCAACCTCGTCTCGATTTCCATCTCCCCCGCCGGCCCGACGATTCCGCTGGACAGCGCGCTGGCCTTGACGGCGGTGGGCACGTTCAGCACCGGCATCACCGAACCGCTCAGCGAGGTCACCTGGAGTTCCTCGAGCCCCGGCGTGATCAGCGTCAGCAATGATTCGAGCAATGCGGGCACGGCGTATGCCGCCGCCTCGGGCTCGGCCACCATCACCGCCTGCGCGGGAGTGGTGTGCGCCTCCACGACGGCGACGGTGGGCGCGGCGGCGGGGCCCTCCACCCTCGGTACCTCAACCTTTGCATCGACCGGCAACCTGAACACCGCGCGCTATGGCCACACGGCGACACTGCTGAATAACGGCTTGGTCTTGATGGCGGGCGGCGCCGATGACCCGAGCGGCGACGTCACAAACACTGCTGAGCTGTATGATCCCACCATCGGAGCCTTCACTGCTACCGGCAGCCTGAGCACCCCGCGCAAAAACCACACGGCGACGCTGCTCAACAACGGCATGGTGCTGCTGGCGGGCGGCCAGACCTCCAACTCCACTTTCCTAGCCAGTGCTGAGCT
>JBEKNU010000317.1:0-8554 GCA_049522495.1 Terriglobia bacterium | reverse complement strand
TACCTTCCCAGCGTCTTTCGGTCCTCAACCTCAAGACTACCGGGATTCTATCGAGCCTTCCCTCTTATCCAATCAATTCTAAATTTCGCGTTCTTTGCGAAATTTAGAGTGGGGATGTTGGAGGCTGAGACAAAATCAGTAACCGGCTGTGACGTACGCTAGAGATCGAGTTAAAATGGGCGGCGCGAAAGCGCGAACGAGCGGCGGGAACACTCTTTCCAGCTATCGGACATCCCCACTCAAGCCAAAACCAGGCTTGAATGGGCCACTCGCCATAGTTAGAACGGGTAGGATGGGCCAGCCCCCCTTAACAGAGCCTTCGCTCTTATCGAGGGGCACCCCTCCAGCATCATTCGCCTCTTTTCTCTTCTTTTTCTTCTTCGGGCGAAAAAAGATGCTTATGGCTGGCCTCAAACTCTTTGTGTTCTCGTTCTCGGTGTTCTCGTTCTCGTTCGTGCCGCTCGGCGGCGATATCGTCGAGTGCCCGCTTCCCTAGTTTGCCGCTTTTGTGCTCAGCGAAGTGCTCTTCGAGCCAGACTCGCTGCTCGGCAACAGTCAGTCCATACCAAGGTTTGTCGCCACACTGCGGGCAGGAAATTGACAACAGTTCTTTGATATCCGTAAGCACGATTCTCAACTCTTCCAGATCGTATTTGCTGATAATATCGTCATCGTTCGGTCTGGGCATGCGATGCAACCCTTCGACGATGTTATCGCTCGCGGAGCTGACCGCAGCGACGATCACGGCTGACACGATAACGACAACAATCACGAGCACCCACATTTTTGCCTTCCTTCCTGTTAACTAGGTTATACTCATTTTTGGTTAATGATAAGCTTATGAGCGAAAAACCATTGCAGAAAACTAAGGCCGATGAATTATGCGTGTTGCTTGCATCCAAAGGATATCAAGTTGAACACGAATGGCAGATTGATGGTTGTCACGTTGCCATCAGCAAGCCAGGTATCTTCAGACAGGTGGTAATTTTTACTCAAGAGGTTATTGCCGATTGGCCCCCTCGACAGATCCTTTCTCTACTTGAGCGCAACAATTGGCAGCATGTGATTGGAAACAACAAGGGAAAGAAAATCCTGCACTTCACGAACAACGGGTTTCCGGTAGTGGACTGAGGCACACTGGTGTACCACTCAAGCCCGGTGTTGGCTTAAGTGGGGGTTTTCATACGTCACAGACTTAGTCTCCACCCATGCAAGTTGAGTCACTTGTCCCAACTTTGATGTGAGTCCTTGTGGTAGAGAATTTCTACTTCGTTGTGTAGCCCGGTGCCCCAGGTTCGCGCCCGTTCTTTGGGCGCTAACCTGGGTGGAAGAAACTTCGCGCGCGCTTTTTCGCAGGGCGGAATTCCACACTGCCAAGAACCACTGCGTTCCTCCCAACTTTTTTTCATCACATTTTTCTCGTACCGTCATCACAGACTTGCACCCCAATCGGCGCGAAGATACCTCGATAGTGCATCATCGAGAAGTGTGCCAGTCTCCAGAGACGAACGCATTTCCGGCCGCAAACTTTTTACGTGCTCTTTGACAACAAATGGCCTCGGTCACCACCCCCGCAAGTGCACGCCAAACCGCAAAATTCAACGCTAAGTCCAATATTTTGAATACTTTGCCTCTAACTATCCTGCTATCATCAACTTAACTCATTTTGGGGTAGGGGGGGTACCCCCCCACAAATTGCCAAAGATGGGTATTTGTATAGTTAAGAGCTTCTACTGCCGGATGCCTCACTTATTGCGTTTTTTTGCGAGGAGTGGGAGTCGGCTGACTCTGGCGCGAGCCTCGAAGGCATCGCGATACTCCCATTCATTCGCACAAAATGCGAATAAGTGGGGTATCCGCACTTTGAAACCTTGAAACTCTGAAACCTTGAAACCTGGCTTTTGGGAGGAGACCATGGCTCGCTCTTATCGCGAATTGCTGGTCTGGCAGAAAGCCAAAGCACTCGCGGTTCATACCTATCAGGCAACAGCAAATTTCCCTAAATCCGAAACGTACGGTCTGACTTCTCAAATCCGACGAGCTGCCGTTTCAGTGGCGTCAAACATCGCGGAGGGGCAAGGAAGACTAACTTCCGGCGAATTCCGGCATTTCTTAGGCCAGGCGCGGGGCTCTTTGCTGGAAGCGGAAACACAATTGGCGATTGCGCTGGATTTGGGATTCCTGGAGCGACCTGCGTATGAAGCATTGGAGCTAGAGTCATACCAAGTGCTCGGACTGCTCGATCGGCTGCTCAACTCCTTGAGCAAAAAGACAGCGTGACCCGAAGGGTTTGCACCTTGAAACCTTGAAACTCTGAAACCTTGAAACCTGGCTTTACTGCGGCTTCGGCGGTTCAACCGGCTGCTGATCCTTCGGCGCCGTCTTCTCCACTTCCTTGCCTTCGTACAGGATCCTCGATTTCGATCCGAAGCGCCTGTAGTTCGTGTATTTGATGATGTCGCGGATCTGCACGTCGCCCATGGAAAACTTGAGCGTGTCCTCGGCGCGCGTATAGGTGGGAAACCAGTACTGTCCGTCAATCTGTTCGCGCCAGGTGGTGAACTTCGGGAACAGGTTCTCCTGGCCCTTCTTCTTCCGGATGTCCGGTACGGGCTTGCCATAGGTTTCCACGATCTGAAAATCGTGGTTGTCCACCCAGATCCGCCCCTGGAAATATCGTTTCTTGCCGACGATCTGCTTGGGCGCGATATCGAAAACGTACGTATTCAGCTCGTCCTGCTTCTGCTGGCCCACGTACAGAATGTCGTACTCTCCGATCTCATCCGAGGTCAGCACGAACGGCAGGCGGTTCTCGATGTCGTCGAAATCTTCCTCGGTCATTATGATGCGTTGCAGTGTGGGTTGTGGAGCGAAGACCACGTTCTTGACCTTGTGTCCCTTGTCGTCGAAGGTCACGTCAAAAACTTCACGGTACTCGCCGCCGTCCGGCGTGTCGCCTTCGAGCGTCATGACCTTGACGTCCTGCCGGTAGGTGTACTGATCGCGCGCCATCTCGAACTCCTTCTCTTTGGCGGCGAAATGCTTGATGATCTCCTCGACCGTGACTCCCTTGGGCTCGGTTTTGTCGAGCGGGCCTTCCTGCGCGCGCGCCGCCTGGGGCATCACAACCATCGGCAGCAGGACGCTGAACCATGCAGCCAGAGAGAGAAGCAAGGGGAACGTCAACCGCGCGGGCCGGGACCGGAATCTCATAGACCTTATTCTAACGAAAACAGCACCCTGAAAAGTCAACGGCAGCCTCCACCCCCTAGTCCGTCGTGCATACGCCCTTTCGGTGGGGGTGGAAGACTGCGGTTCTGCCTGCCTTATTCGATGCGCCAGCCGCCGGAAGGTTTGCAGAATTTACTTTTCTTTACTTCCTTACCTCTCTTCTCTATCAAGTTCCCAGTTCTCAGCAACACCCAATAGCCATTCGGTTCTTACTGAGAGCTGACGACTGAGAGCTGACAGCTTCTTTACTGGCGTAAAATCGTCTGCACTGGAGCTGCCGTGAGTTCTCTGTTGCCCATCTTCCCGCTCGAATTGGTGCTGCTGCCAGGCGTTCCCTTGCCGCTGCACATCTTCGAACCGCGGTATAAGGAGATGATCGCGGAATGCCTGGAACAGAAAAAGCCCTTCGGCGTGGTGCGTGCGTCTTCCGATGGCGTCGCCGACATCGGCTGCACCGCCGAGATCGTGTCCGTCACCAAAAAATACGACGACGGGCGCTTGGACATCCTGACGCGCGGGATCGAGCGTTTTGAAGTGATTCAGGTCAACCATGAGCGCTCGTTCCTACAGGCCGAGATTTCCGTGGTCGAAGACGAACCCGGCAAGCCGGCCGCGCACATGGTGACGCAGGCAGTGCGCTTACACGCCGAGATCGCAAAACTGGCCGGGACAGAGCCCTCCGGCCCTGACGAGCATGCCGCCAACCTCTCTTTCCTGCTTGCAGGCTCCCTTCCGCTCGATCTCGACTTCAAGCAGACCCTGCTCTCGACTCTGTCGGAAGCAAAACGTCTGCAGGCGGTGGTCGACTATCTCGAAGCGGTTCTGCCCGGTCTGCGGCGGGCGGCCAAGGCGCAGTGGAACTAGCAGTGGAACTAGCGGTTGGCCATCGGCTATCTTTGCGCGAGCCGTGGGATGTTTGCCTCGAACTCCTGCGCGCTCCCTGTCAATCTCCTGAGCCGATAGGTCGATGCTGGCCGACAGCACACAATCGGAGAGTGTCCAGCACTATCGCCATGAGGCCGATACGACGAAGCGCGGCCTGCCGTCCAGGAGTCGCCATTTCTCGATACCCCGTCGGGTCTTAAGAGTCTCTAACAAAACCCCCTGTTTCGAACTGCGCTGGTACCGGCTGAATGGAGAGAAGGTGAGGACTTGAATCTCCGGCCCCCCGATCCGCCTATTCCAGCCGCTGCGATTACCACACGTGACTGGCGACGACGGTGGGGACGGAGGGAGAACCCGAAATCACTTCGACATGCAGAACGATCTGAACATTCTTCTGCTGCCATCCCGCGGGTAATCTGCGGAGCGCCTCCTGGAGAAGCGCTGGATTCGTCACCAGGTCGGCAGCCGCTTCCGTGCCGTAATGGGATATTCCGGTGATCTCGACGATGATGCTATTCGTACCCGGATAAAAGACACGCGACACAATCGCGTAATCCTCATTCAGTTCGGGGTCGTCGGGGTGGGTTTTGATTGTCCAATCGGTGAGAGCGCCATCTTGCGAAACTCCGAAGGGCCGGTGGGATAAATCGATGGAGTAACGAAAGTGCTCGCCGATTTCATGCCATTGTGTATAGGAGAAGCCGACCAGGACAGCCGGCGTCGTACGCAGGTCGCGGAAGGAGACGTCATTGCCAATTCGAAGCTTGTAAGGCTCTCCCATCCGGCCGAACATTTCGGCGATTTGGGTTGCGGAGTTGACATCACTGACCGCCACAAAGCGGTTCGGGATCAGGACGAAATCTTCAACCCTGGCCGGCTGCCTGACGCTGGAATTCCGAACGTCAGAGTACACGGGCACTGGCGCCGTACACACAAACACCGCCTTGTGGCTCTGAAAGACTGGTGACCAGAATTGACCGAGGGAATCAACTACGGGATGTGGGCGCAACCAAAAAAATGCAGCCATCGCCAAGCCTAAAAGGACCGCACCCAAGGTGGCCAGGAATAACCATGAACGAACCCAAGGCTTGGCCGGGGCACGCTGTTCCGCGCTTTGGAAGGGGCGGAACTCGGGAACGTAGGTTCCCGAAGGAAGTTCTATCACCACCTTGGCTTCACACGGTTGACTCAGGTAGTAGGAACGCAGCCGCTTTCGTACCTCGCCGGCTTTCACTCGAACCCCGGCATCTTCGCTGGGATCGTACGACGTCGGCTTGCCAAAGACTCCGATCCCGATGGTACGTTCCTTGAGACTATCGGTGTGCCCGTTCAGGGTGTTCTCGACCACATAGCGCAGGAAACTCTGGCAGAGCTTGCTTGCCTGAAAGTCGTGGCTGGAGAGTACTCGATCCAATTCCTCGCGTACGAGCGCGTCCGGTATCGCTCGCTCGGCGCGACTCGATTCCGGGTTCGGTTTTGGTGGCGAGTATGACGTGTGTGACACGAACTGCTCCGGGTCGAATCTTAGCACAGGGCTCCCGTGAAGGCAGCGCGGAGTTCAAGTGCAAACGCTTAGTTGCCAAACGCTTAAAGATGTTCAAAACATCGGCGTAACCGGGCTTGCACGGTGTACTTTTCGTGGCGCGAGCGATTGCGGGATGTCGGGGTTGAGCGCCTGTGATTTCCCGGACTTTTTAATCTGTATCCCCATAGGCCGAACGCAGCCGTTCCTCGGCCTCCCGCAAGTGCTGGAAGGTTGCAACCTCTCTGTCGGCCTTGGAGATGCGCCCCAATTGCCGATACGCCTGCGAAACCCTATAGTGCGTCTGGGCATCGAGCGGATCGACAGCTACGGCGTGGTGCAAGTGCTCCACGGCCTTGTCGAGCTGGCCGGTGGACAGCAGCACCTTGCCCGGAGCAGCCGTAGAGTGGCACGACGTCTTCCAGGTTAGATATGGGCGCTTGGAGGAGATTGCGCACGGCACGCTGGCATCCGTGTAAGAGTGTAGGGTGCATTTACAGGGGCAGGATTTCTCCGCAATTTTGTACTCGGCCGTTGCAAACCACCCAGAAAATTGACTGGGATCTGGTTTCAAACCTGTCACTGAACCGTTTCGAACTTGACGCGGGGTCGCGGATGCTAGAAAAAGGTACGCTGGGTTGAGTGTTCAGTTCTTCCTCTGCTGTTCAGCGGATTGACCTGTGCAAAGGAGAAATTTGTGATGTCGCTCTTCGGTTCCAGGTTGTATTTTGCTTTCGTCCTAGTCTCATTGATCTTTTTGTCGTTCTTGAGCCCGGCGAGGGGTCAGAGCAGGCAGAGTGGCGAAATTCGGGGAACGGTCACTGACCAGTCCCAGGCAGTGTTACCTGGAGTCAAGGTCGCGATTACTAACGTTGCGACGGGCGTGAGCAAGACGGCCACCACCGACGCGGCGGGTTTGTACGACGTGCCCTACCTGCAGCCGGGCGAGTACTCCGTTACCTTCGCCAAAGATGCCTTCAAGACTCTGACACGCTCCGGCATTACTCTGATTGTCGAGACGATCACCGTGAATGGCTCGCTGGAAATCGGCGCGACATCGGAAAAGATAACCGTCTCAGGCGATGCGCTGCTGGTGCAGACCGAATCGGCCGAGAAGAACACGACGCTCACCGCTGATATGGTCAGCGCCGCCCCCAGTATCGACCGCAATTGGATGGATTTGTTTGCGGTCGTGCCTGGCGTGAACCCCGGCTCGGGAGAAGGGTCCACCGGCCAAGGTATCGGGGTCAATGGCCAGCAGCCATATTTCTCCAACTGGCAGATTGACGGCGGCATCGCCATGCTGGGGCAATCATCGAACCCGGACGCATTGGCGCCGCCGATTGAAACCATTCAGGAAGTTAGCCTCTCGACCGCGAATTTCGGCGCCGAGCACGGCAACGGCCTGTCGGTCTTCAATGTGATCACCAAAAGCGGCACCAACAAGTTTCACGGCAGCGTGTACGAGTACATCGAGAACGACGCGGCGAACGCAGAGAACAAGTTTGCCCAGCCGCCCCCGTTCAGCAAGCCAAAGGTCCGCTGGAACGAGTACGGCTTCAACCTGGGCGGTCCTATCAAGAAAAACCAGGCGTTTTTCTTCTTCAGTTTTGAGAGGAATCCAGTCCACAGCTCCGCCCCGACTTACGAATCGTACCCGACCACCGGGCCCCAGCCCAACGGCGGGCAGGGATATGTCCAGGGCGACTTTTCAACGCTGTTGGGGACACCGACGGGCACGACCAACCCTTGCGATCCCAGTCAAGTGGTTTTGAATGGCCAAATCTATGATCCGCTCACGACGCAGACGGTGACTTGGCAAGGAAACCAGGTCGTTTGCCGCTTGCCCTTCCTTGGCAACATTATTCCCCAGAGCCGCTTCGATCCGGCGGCAGCCAAAATACAGCAGAACTTTCTGGCCCCGAACCTTTCGGCAGCGGGAAACGTGAACAACTTTTACAGTCTTCAGCCCAGCAACTCCCTGCAGCGGTGGATCAACGGAAAACTGGACTACGACATCAATTCCAAGAATCGGCTCACGGGATCACTCATGGTGGTGAATTTCGACAACCCCTACAGCGATCCCATCTGCGATATCAACTGCTCTCATTGGGGTGGCAATGAGGTTCAGGGACAGGTAACGAACGTCTGGACACTGACTCCCAACGTGGTGAACGAATTCCGCTTCTCCCTCAGTCGTGAGCATGGAGTCGGCACCGACGTAAACCAGGGACAAAACTGGCCTGCCAAGTTAGGACTGGCGAATCCGGCGGGCGATCTTTTCCCCAACATCTGGATTAACGGAAACCTCAATACCGGCATCGGCAACCCCGGGCAACCGCCTGCGATTGACGCCGAGACGACTTTCATCTACTCCGACGCCGCCACCTGGGTGAGGGGCAAGCATATTCTTAAGTTCGGTGGCGAGTTCGACCGTTGGTGGGTGAATACCGGCTGGGGAACTGCACAAGAAGGAGGCTTCTGGTGGGGCGGCGCGTTGACCCAGAATCCCTACGATCAGACGCTCGCGAACGTTCCCAGCGAGGGAGAAGGTTACGCCGATTTCCTTCTCGGGCTGCCGGAGTCCTGGTGGGTCTCGATCAACCCCGAGACTGGCGGACGCATGTGGAGCGCACAATCATTTGTGCAGGACGAGTACAAGGTCAAACCGAATCTGACCCTGACCTTGGGCTTGCGCTATGTGATCCAAAGCGGATGGAGCGAGGTCCAGAACAAGATCTCGGGTTTCCAGCCTTTGATCGTGAACCCTGCCGGTCCTCCCACAGGCGGCATGTGGTATGGAGGAGAGGATGGACATCGGGCCATGACCGACACTATCTGGGATTTCTTTGCCCCGCGAGTTGGCGTTGCATGGTCGCCCGCGCAAAACTGGTCGGTTCGCGGCGGGATAGGACT
>JBEKNU010000316.1:0-8584 GCA_049522495.1 Terriglobia bacterium | reverse complement strand
GCCCCTATCCCAGCCAGACCTGGCTGCGCTCGGAAGTCTACGCGGGCAACCGGCACGTGGCCACCTACACCAACGGCACGACGTATTTCACGCAGGCCGATTGGCTGGGGACCGAGCGCGCCAGGACGAATGTCAGTGGTGTCCTCTGCGGTACCGCCGCCAGCCAGCCCTTCGGGGACAGCGCCTCGTCTTGGGGATGCTTTACCCAGAGCCACAATTTCTTCACGGGCAAGGAAAGCGACCCTGAAACCAGCCTGCATTACTTCGGCGCCCGCTTTTACACACACCAGTTCTACCGCTTCATGAGTCCGGACTGGGCGGCCAAGCCCACCGGGGTGCCGTACGCGGTCTTTGGCAACCCTCAGTCCCTGAACTTGTACAGCTACGTCGGCAACAACCCGTTGATGCACGCTGACCCCGACGGGCACTGCTGGCCAGTCGCTGCCTGCGCCGAAAAAGTCGTCGCGACCATTAGTCAGGCCCAAACGTGGGTACAGAACAAAGCAACAAAAACAGGCAGCCCTTCCCTCGCCGCGGCCGCAACCTTTGTTTCCGGCTACTATGGCGACCTAGCCAAGGGAATGGTGAGCACCGGAACAATGGGCACGGCGTCCGGAGCGTGTTTGGGGGGAAACGGATGTAGTGCGGGCCAGGCAACGCTCGCAGTCGGGGGTGATCTCCTCAAGGCGGCCGCAGTCGGGACCTTGGTTTACGGGGCTGGTGCTGGCTTGGCAGCCGGAGCTGCACCGAGCGTCTCAACCCCCTCGCTCGTCGGATTTAGCGATAGTGAAACCGCCATGATAGGTCAGAGTATGAGGAATCTTTCAGGAAGAGGTATTGATACCAGTCCTCTGCAGCAACTAGTGAAAGCTGATCTTCCGGCCGGTTGCTGCGGAGTGTCGCTGTCAACGCCGCCAACGGGGGCTGCCTTATCGAACCAGGCATTTTCGTCGCAGGCGATGTTGGACGAGACGTTAAGACATGAGATTGCGCACCTTGGGCAGAATTTAGGGCAGCAGGAATTCGGGCCCGACACGGCGAGCGCTTTGGAGAGCCAAGCAAATGCCAACACACAAACCCCGCAGCCACAGTGAGGAAAGGGTGGCGTTGCATGTGCGCCTCGCGTGGGAAGCATCCGCCGGCCATCTTGATGGCCTTCAGTGCCCAGAGTGTCGGCAGGCGGCGGTGTCCGTTTGGTTTACGCATCCTGCTGAAGACACGTACCGGACATGGTTCGTTTGTGATCATTGCCATTATCGAACCCGTGCACAATGCACCGAGAGGCCACCTTTCTTCTCCGAGGACCGGGTCAATGCCGAGTTGCAGGAGCGTGACCTCGCCGGGCTAAAGTGGGCGCGTTCTATGGAGCCACCCCAGCGATTCATGTAGGAGGTCCAGGAGGCCTACCACGAGCAGACCGACCAGGAGGCTGCGCGGATTATTCAGCAAGGGAATGAGCTGAATCAGCAACAGCAACAAAATGCGCAGGCAGATCCAAACACCATGCCGGAGTGACGAAAGGAGGGGAAATGGTCAGGAGCGTGTGAAAAAATCGACTTTGCCGGCTTTGCCATTATGAGTTTTCAATGAGTTACATTGTGAATAACATGCCCAAAATCGATTTTTTCACACGTTCCAGGAACCATTTTATTATCGAGGAAAAAGCGATAGGATGCGGTTATGGGAGAAATGCTGCGAAAAATGGTTCCTGACACCATTTCTCCCGTTCAAGTGCCTCGTCGAGGGCAAGGAACTGTTGGGGAGGCTCGGGCTGGACCAGAACCGCCTCATCAAAACTCACCTTCTGGTCTGAGCCGCCCCGCTTCTTTGCCTGCTTGGTCCGTGCATGGTCCACCAGAATGCGGCGCATGATATTTGCCGCAACCCCAAAGAAGTGCGCGCGGTTCTGCCAGCTTATGTCTTTCTGTCCGGCCAATCGCAGGTACGCCTCGTGCACCAACGCGGTGGCCTGCAACGTGTGCCCGGGCTGCTCCCCGCGCATGTAGTGGCCGGCAACGCGCCGGAGTTCCGCATAGACGAGCGGGATCAGCCTCTCCTGGGCATCGCGATTTCCGTTTTTCAACTGAACAAGGAGGTTTGTTACCTCGCCGGGCGAAATCCCCATCCTCAGGATACCTCCCAGGGTACGCCGATTATACACGATAAGACGAAGACAGACGGATGTTACACTGGTTTTCCCCTCCAACAGCCTCCGTGGCTTTCCGCGGAGAAGCACGCAAATTTTGCCCCATCGACACATAACAGAAAATGTGTCGCTATGTATCGCTCATAGTTTTATTGAATGCTGACCGGTGCTATATTCGCGTCCACCGGAAAAAGGGGGAAATGGTGAGGGGGGAATGGGAAACAGTGGTACCGTTTCCTTTTGGGAGAAGAAGCGGTAGGATTCCGGCATGGGTAGAGTCAGGCGAGTCGGTCTCGGCGGTATGCGGGAAAACGAAGGGAGGAAAACGGTACCTGACACGCATTCCCGTTGCAGCTCCCATTGTGGCAGGCCTGCTCCAGGGGGCTCTTGCGGCTGGGAATTCAGTCAGTTGGGCGGTTTTAACGGGACGCATGATAAGGTATGCTTTGGGACGCATATTCTGAATTGATTGTGACGGCTGAATGCCAGTGCTGTGGAGGGAAAAGTCATGGGGGGATGCCCAAGTTGTGGCCGTGAGATACCACGTGAGGATTTTAGACCCGGCGGTTTTCGGTGTCCGTGGTGCAAGGAACATCTTCGGGGGGCACTGCGCGGTGGTAGAAATGGCCAGATGGTAATTCTGCTCATGTCATGCTTCCTTTGCTACAAGGCGGGTGTAAGGGGAGTGAACGTTTTGCTTCTGGGGGTGGCTGTCTCTTTTATCGCTGGCGTTGCTTGGCATTTGTTGACGGATTTCTATTGGCCCAGATATGAAAAGGACCCGACAATGCGCGACGATTTTCCCCATATAGTTCTCCCTCCAGATCGATCGAATAAGCCGTAGGCCGGGTTGGCACGGTTAGCCGCGGTCACTGCCTTCGTGACCATAGGTTTTTCCGCCGATTACCAACCCACGGTCCATTCCAAAGACGAGGTGGCTGTGATTACCTTTAGTAATGACCGTCCGGCTCGCTATAAATTGATTCGACCCCAGACGTCCAGGGCAAAACTCGGTCGGGGTTACCTGCTTATCGGGATTGTGGCGGTGATCAACCAAGAGATCTGGTGAGCGACGAGCAAGAAGTCAGCGATGAGTGATGAGTGACAAGTGACGAGAGGAAGGACAGGGAATAGATGGAGGCGCGATTATGCCCATAAATCACGAAGAGATCATCGAGGATTTCGAAGGGCACATTCGGAAATTCGGCGGCGGGTTTGGCGAGTGGTGCGTGGGGACGGCGAAAGATTCTCGCGGGCCGTTTTTCCGGCGGCATCTGGCGGCCGATTTGGGCGATGGATTGATTTATCGCGAGGCCTTTACCACCTCCGCGGCCGACCAAGTGATTGACCACCTGGTGAGCGCCTGCGGCCTGCGCCCCGACCACGACTCCGTCCCCGCCCCCGGCAAGATCGTGTTCGTCTACCGGAAAACACGGGACACGGGATACGGGGCTGGGGAAAAGGTATCAGGTATCAGGTGCCAGGTGTCAGGGGCAGAGCCAAGGATGGTGGTTGGGGATTCGGGCGAAAGGGGAGATGCCCACGGCGCGCCACAACCCGCCCCTGCCACCCTCAGCAGCGATCAAGCCCTGTTGCACAAGCTGGCAGCGTAGGGGCGAGCAGCGCTCGCCCTAAGGCCGAACGCCGTTCGGCCCTACAAGACGCCCCCGCGCCCGGCCCGTGTTCCACAAGCTCGCCGCATAGGTGCTGGCGATTCGGTCAAATAGTCCGCGCTTGCAGGCAGCTATGAGATTTCAGATGCACCACGACAAAATGTCCGTCACCCCGGGCGGAGGACGCCCGCCCATTAGCCAACAAGCGCCAGCATTTGCTAGGTATCCACAATCGTTTTCCCAAGGCACAGGTCCAATCGGAAAATCAAAATAAGCCTGTTTCCCTCACGGCGCCTCTCGGAGTAAACTTGTTCCTGGCGCCGAAATGTGGCGCCCAACCACCAAGGATTCGGGGATCTTATGATGATGCCGCAACGCATGACCCAACGCCTCGCCATTTCCATCAACCTGCTCATTGCGCTGCTCCTGCTGACCGGTTCCAGCTACGGCAAACACCAGAAAGTTGTGGAGCCACCCTTTCAGTACCTGGCCGGGACGGAAAATATTGACAGAACATGCTCGGGAAAGCTGGAAGTGCTCAAGGAAGGATTTACATTTAATTGCCCGGCAGGAACCTTCAGCCTGCCCTATTCCGCGATTACCTTGATGCAATATCGGCCCGACGTGAGCGCGGAAGTTCTGGCGATGAAAATCCCGTGGAAGATGAAACCTCAGATCTCCAGGGTGAGACAAAATCAGTTCTTTACGGTCGTCTGCAACGAACAGGGCAAGTTGCGCGCGGTCATCCTGCGCGTCAGCGAAGATGATATGCGTCCCTATTTTGCGGAAATCGAGCTGCAATCCGGCAAGAGCGTTCAGGAATATCGAAGCTACGGCGAATTCGATTAACCCGTACGGACCGCGGGCGAATCGCCTTCCTTACCTGACTTTCACGCCGCGCGGCGGTTCACCCTGGTAGAACCACCCGGCCCGGGATCGCACTTTTGCGCCGGGGCGCCGCACTTCCACCTTGATGGTGTGCAATCCCACCGCGATGGGCTTCGGGGGAGCATAGGCAAGCTCGTACTGGCTGTGGATTTCCGTAGCGATGTTGTTCAGTGTCGCCTGCACCGTATCCTTTCCCCACTTCTGATACGATTGTCCCCCGGAATAACGCGCGAAATGCGTCATGGAGTCCTTGAAAATCGGCTTTTTCACTTGTTCCCCAATGCCCAGCAGAATCCCAATAATGTTAATGTCCGCGGTATCCCAAATATTCTCTTGATTGGTGGGGGTGGGGGCCATGTTCGGACCCATGGGCCGCGCTACACTCTCAGCCACCAAATCCGGCTGGGGATCTTTCGCGGGTCTCTTCCACAAACCCTTCAAGGGGCTAAAGCCCAAATGATAGATGGTTATATTGGAATTCATCGCTCCCTTTAAGATTTCGCCATAGCTTATCTTGCTGCCGATATCGAATCCGTCGGAAAAATCAATGATTACTTTCCGGCTATCCTTTGGCCGATTGGGGCTGGCGAGCATGGAAAGGGCACGGTTGATCGCGTCGTTCGAATGCATTCCACCGCCGCGCCCCTGGAGGCCGCGGAGCACCGTATCCAGCCTGTCGCCGTTGGAGGTAAAGTCCAGGGCCAGATTCACGCGGTCACTGTAAGTGAGGACGGCCACCTCCCCTTGCGGCCCCATGACCGCTTCGGAAAACATCGAGCCCAGCGGGCGGACAGAATCGAGAAAAGGCGCGGTGGTGTCATTCGTTTCCACAACGATCACCAGAGACAAACGGCGCATCTCGGAATCAAACTGCGTGATCTCCTGGAGTTGGCCGTTGTCGTATATTTTGAACTCATTCTTTTCGAGGTCGTACACGAATTGGCCGCCCGAGTCGAAGACGGTCACGGGAGTCGTCACGTTAATAGGATTGCTGATTATTACGAACTCGCCGGCTCCCGGCGTCTGATCGGTCGAATCCTTTTTCGGCGCGGCTTGCTCAGGGCTCTTGCCCGCAGCGCCATCCTGCGGCCGGGCGGCCGGCGCCATCGCTACGCCAACGAGCGCCACCAGCAGTGCGAGTAACGCTGCCCGACAAACGAAGCAGCGCAGCCATTGCCAATTCATGAACGACCTCCCAAACTTCCCTTCCTGCTTGGATGACCGCACGTCAACTCCGGTTGTAACGGAGTGTCGGGGCCAGCGGCGCTGGCCCTGGGCCGAACGCTGGTCGGCCCTACACGCCGCGTTGCCGCACCGCCTCGTAGAGCACCACTCCCGCGGCCACGGACACGTTCAGAGAGCCCACGGGACCCCGCAGCGGGATCTGCGCCCTTTCATCACAGGCCTCGCGCACCAGCCGATGCAGACCGCGACCTTCGCCGCCCAGCACCAGCACGCACCCTTGCGCATAATCAAGCTCGGTGTAGGACTTCGGGGCATCCGCTTCAAATCCATACACCCAGAGGTTGCGGCTCTTCAAGTCCATCAAGGCTCGCACCAAGTTGGGGACGCGCGCCACCTTGGCGTGTTCCAAAGCGCCCGCCGCCGCCCGTGCCACCGCCGGCGAGAGCCCCGCCGCGCGACGCTCCGGGATGATGACGCCCCGCGCGCCCGCTGCCACGACGGTGCGGATGATCGCCCCCAGGTTTGCCGGGTCTTCCACTCCATCCAACGCCACCAGCAGAGGATGCTCGGCCTGGCCAACCATGTCGGAAATATCATCATAAGCCTTCGGCGTGCACACTGCCACCACGTTTTGATGCTGGGTGGTGCCGGCCGTGCGCTCCACCGCCGGGCGAGGGGAAAAGCGCAGCGAGATGCCCGCGGCGCGGCAGGCGTCCACAATCTCCTGCAAGCGAGGGTTGTGGTAGCCCTGCGTGATCATCACAAAATCCACCGGGCGCGTGCGCACCGCCTCTCGCACGGAATGGATGCCGTAAACCACTTCCTGATGATCTCCGCTTTCTCGATGCGACAAAGAATTACCCCCCAAAAGCCACGTTTGCCCAGGAAGCATTGTGGATAAACCACAAATGGGCAGATATCCCCGATACTGCCCACCCTAAAGCACACCATTCAAATCTGACTTTTTGTCCATTACTCCTTTAGATCAAGCCTTATAGTTTCGCCGCCTCGGCAAATTCCCTCAGCCGCTCGGCCACGCTCTTGACATGCTGTCCCAACGACAATTTGGCGCCTTCCTCATAGATGGGAATCAGCTTTTCCAGCTCCGGTCCGGAAGCTGCGCCGGTCACGGCCATGCGGATTGGATGATACAAATCCTTCCCCTTCTTTCCTGTCTCTTTTTGCACAGCCTTGGTGATCTCGCGAAAGCGCTCGTAGGTCAGCGAGTTCTCGGTCAACACCTTTGGAATGAATGCCTTGAGAACACCGAGGGCGGCTGGGTCGGCGAGCAATTCTTGAAACTCCGGTGTGGCCACGGCCCGCGGCGCGTCAAAGTCAAAAACGATGCGCGCCGCCTCGGGAAGCTGCGACAGCAAGCTGACGTTCTTCAGCACGGCATCGAGCACGCGTTCGATCCACGCCAAAACCTCCGGTCCGGGTTGTGGGCCCAATTGCCCGGCGCTCTGGAGGAACGGCGTGGCAAGCTCAGCCAAGCGGCGCGGCTGGCACTCTTTCATGTAGTGCCGGTTCATCCAGTTGAGCTTATCCGTATCGAACACGGCAGGGCTCTTGGTGATGTGGTCGAGGGAGAATTGCTTGACCAGTTCCTGCGGACTCAGGATTTCCGTTTTTCCGTCCGCAGGCGACCAGCCCAGCAGCGCCAGATAATTGCGCAGCGCTTCGGGAAGAACTCCCATTTCGCGGAAACTTTCCATGGAAGTTGCCCCATGCCGCTTGGAAAGGCGCGTGCGGTCGGCTCCCAGGATGGTGGAGAGATGCGCGAACTCGGGCGGCTCCCAACCCAGAGCGCGATAGACGGCGAGTTGGCGCGGCGTATTCGAAATGTGATCGTCGCCGCGAATCACCTGGGTGATTTCCATCAAGTGGTCGTCAATCACCGCCGCGTAATTGTAGGCGGGCGGGCCCTCCGATCGCACCAGGATGGGATCGCCGATGACCTCGCTGGAAATGCTGGTGGGTCCGTGCACCCGGTCCTTCCAAAAGAAGCTGCTTTCCACGATTTTCAGGCGCACGGCAGCGGGCTCACCCGCAGCCTTGCGGTCGAGGGCCTGCTGGGGAGCGAGTTTGCGGCAGCGTCCGGAATAGCGCGGCTGTTGGCCGGCCTTCAGCGCCTCCTGGCGCTCGGCTTCCAGTTGCTCCGCCGAGCAGAAACAGTAGTAGGCGTCGCCCTGCCCGATCAATTTCTCCGCGTACTGGGCATAAATTTCGCGGCGCTCCGACTGGCGATAGGGTCCGAACGGTCCGCCCGTGTCCGGACCTTCGTCCCAATCAAGCCCGAACCAGCGCAAGTCCTCGAGCAACTGCCGTTCGTATTCCGGCTTCGAACGCTCTACGTCTGTGTCCTCGATGCGCAACACGTTAACCCCGCCGTGATGGCGCGCGAACAGCCAGTTGAAAAGGGCCGTGCGGGCATTTCCCACGTGCACGTAGCCAGTGGGGCTGGGGGCGAAACGAACTCGAACCTTGGACATGAAATCTTGAACCTTTCGCGAATCTTTAAAGATAACACACTCGGCGCGGGACACGGGACGGGGAAGCAGGTGTCAGGTGTCCGTCAGGTGACGGATGTCAGGTGCCAGGAGCCGGGCTCGGGATACGGGGTTAGGGATTAGTACTACTACGTTAAGTTATTGACCTCCCGCAGGAGAGGTGGTAAGCTCCGGTCCATGACCGAGAGCGAAATCGAGAAATGCCGAAAGCGCTTGGAACAATTCTTGGCCGACCTGCTGGA